>JANQIT010000209.1 GCA_028282025.1 Hwanghaeella sp.
TTGGCAACTGACTGATCCGTTTCCAAACCGCGGGGCCGCGCAAGCCTGGGAAGACAATTACGCCGGGTGTGATAAGTCCGGCGGCGGTGATGATCCGGATGATTCCGGTGCGGTCTGGTACGGCTATCGGTTTGATTTCTAGTAGCGCGGTCTAGGCTATCCGGGCAATCTGTCTGTGTGAAACCGGGAAATATCTGGCTCATCCAGAGCTATGATTCTCCGCCGTCGTCAAATACGTCGGCGTAAATTGTTTCGATTTGCCTGGTTTCTTCATCGGCTAATGCGGTGAATTCCTTCTCGCGTCTCCGTTTTGGGATCGCGCCGGCCGATCGAGCCATCTGTCGCTTACGTTATTTCTTCATCCGCCGTCTGATTGGTCCGGCCGGCAAACCGCCATGCCAGCGCTTCGCCCGCGTGGAACGGGACGACGTGAACGTTGTCATCGCCCATCTGCTCGGGCACGTCCTGCGCCTCGCGCCGTAGCGTGACCGTTCCCTCGTTGAGCGGGAGGCCGTAAAAGCGGGGACCGAATTCCGATGCGAAGGCCTCCAGCCGGTCGAGGGCGCCTTCCTCTTCGAACGTCTGGGCATAACTCTCGAGCGCCGTCGGCGCGCTGAAAATCCCGGCACAGCCGCAGGCGCTTTCCTTTTCGTGTTTCTGGTGGGGCGCCGTATCGGTCCCGAGGAAGAACCTGGGATTGCCCGATGTCGCGGCCTTGCGCAGCACCTCCTTGTGATGGCGGCGCTTGGCAACGGGCAGGCAGTAGGCGTGCGGGCGCAGCCCGCCTTCGAACATGGCGTTGCGGTCGATCCGCAGATGATGCGCGGTTATGGTCGCCGCCACGTTCAATTCTGTTGCCTCGACGAAGCGAACCGAGTCTTCGGTGGTGATATGCTCCAGCACCACCTTGAGGCCGGGAAAATCCGCCAGCACCGGTGTCATAACCCTTTCAAGGAACACGGCCTCCCGGTCGAAGATGTCGATATCGGGCGAGACCACCTCGCCATGCACCAGAAGCGGCATGCCGATGGCCTCCATGCGCTCCAGCACCGGCCAGATCTTGCGCACGTCCGTGACGCCATCCGCCGAATTGGTCGTGGCCCCCGCGGGATAGAGTTTGCAGGCTGTGAAAACGCCATCCTCGAAGCCTGTTACGACTTCCGCCGGATCGATCTCGTCGGTCAGATAGGCGGTCATCAGCGGTGTGAAGCGGCGGCCTGCCGGCAGTACGTCCAGAATGCGCGTCCGGTAGGCGTCCGCCGCCGCCGCGGTCGTCACCGGCGGGGCCAGGTTGGGCATCACGATGGCGCGCGCGAACTGCCGGGCGGTATAGTCGGCGGCGAAGGCCAGCATGTCCCCATCGCGGAGATGCACGTGCCAGTCGTCCGGCTTGCGCAGGGTCAGCAGGCCGTCGGGTTCGTGGGATGGCTCTTGGTGTTCGTTGTCTTGAAAACTCAACTTATTCTCCTTTTTCCAGGGTTGTGCTTCTCCGTCGTCGTTAAACACGCCATCGTCAAATACGTCGTTGTAAATCGTCTCGATTTGCGCGGCTTCTTCGTTTGTCAGCGCGGCGAATTCCTTCTCGCGCCTCCGTTTTGGGATCGCACCGCCGTTTTGGTGCATGAACATGATGAGGTTTTGCGCCAGCCGGTCTGGCATCTCGACCGTTTCCATGATGCGCCGTTGCGCTTCGTCATGGTGGCGCAAATAGTCGATCTCATTGGGCAGGTCATGTTCGACCGTCCGCTCGACGCACGCATAAAGAAACTCAGCCGTTTCCGTGCAGTCGAAGTAGCGGTACAGATCGGCGGTATCGTTCAGGACTTCCACATTTCGATCGGGCGTTGGCCGCCATTCGATAAAATCCATCAGTGGGCCGGAGTGGTTTTTGAGGGTTTGTCCATAGTCATCGATCCGGTCGAGCATCACCGAAGAGACCGGAAACACCATGCCGGGCGGCGTGTATCCGCGTTCGGCCAGGACATGATGAATCAAGCAACGGTGAAAGCGCCCATTGCCGTCCTGATACGGGTGAACGTACACAAACCCAAAGGCTGTTGCGGTTGCCTGTAGAACCGCGTCGAGTCCACTTTCTCTCATACGCTCGTTGGCGGTGAGCAGCCCGGTCATCAGCGATTCCAGGTCGCTTGCTCGTGCGCCGATGAATTCCGGCAGGGGATCACCGTTATGGTCACGTTCGCCAACAAACACACCGTCCGGGCGCAGCCCGGCCTCAATGAAGCGCGTGTCCTCGATCAAAACACCGTGGAGCCGGTTCAGTTCGTCCATGCCGAGCTTGTTTTCGCCTGCCTGTAGGACCGCGCGGCCCCACCGTTCAAGCCGATTGCGGGGAGGGCGCTCGCCTTCGATCTGAAAACTCGCGCGGCTGTCCGCAAGCAGCAGGAAACGCGCCGCGCGCGCGGCGAGGTGGGCGCCGGTACGGCTCATGGTTTCGGCCGCTTTTTGCGAAAGCCCCGCCTCGACGAATTTTTCAAGGGTTTCCGTGCGGCGGATGATTGGGCAGTAGGACCCCGACCCCAGCAAATTGTCCCTGACCCGATGGCGCCGGGACAAACGTGGTTTGCCGGTAAAATACGCTTTGGGATTGAGTGCCGGGATCGCCGCCACGGTCGGCGCGTCCTCCATATCAAGATGCTTGCCGGTCAAATGCTCGTAGAAGAACCACGCCCGTCGGGTCAAAGCGCCGGTCGGGGCGGACTTGATGAAGTCTTCCAGGTTCGCCGCTGGAACCGCCTCGAAAGCGCGTTTCAGAATCAGGAGGTCGATGGCCTCGTGACGCAGGGCGAAACCCAGATGGTCCGCGAACTCGTTGCCGGGCGCATATCGCTTATCGAAGACGCGCCAGCCGTTCTCCGTCCGCTGGCTTCCCCGGACATGGCTATCGGATATACAACTCGGCTGCCGGACCGGGGCTTCCAGACCGAGGGCATGAACCAGTGCGGCCCATCCCACGAGCCTTGTTCCGGCGGGAACGAGGTCGTCCTGGAAGCTCAAAGGCGGCTCGAAAAGCAGCTCCATCGGTCGAAAACCCTTCAATTTTATCGAAACGTGCCTCATTTCCTAAAGGCGTGTCGAAAACAACCATATATGATTCGCCGTCGAAAATCACTCACAAGTGTCGAAAGTGAATGAAAATGAAGGACAGGCGTCGAAAAGGCCCTATCTATCCGATCGGCATCGAAAGCGCTCCGCCGGAAAAGCGGGAGGCATTGAGAAGTACCTACTTTAGAGATTGCCGAAAACGCCAAGTCTCACTGTGCAAATCGGATAAGTCCTAAAGAGAGCCTGCCGTGCCGATTTAACCTATGAAATCAGAGGCTTAAATGGCTTGGAGCCCTTGAGCAGCGAAAAGTAGATAAAATCGGTTGTGAGCCCCCGCAACCAAAATTACCAAGTAATAACAATAAGTTAGACCCGCTAAGGCGGGGCTTTTCCTTGATTTGCCGAGGCTGAAAACTCGATTTTCACTTCGAAAATTATCATTGAAAATCAATAGGTTGCTCTTGCGAGTGTTGGTCGCGTGAACCTCGATGCAACATTTTCGCAGCATCTACCGCACGTCCCGTTCCTAACCTATTGATATTCAACCAATCGCGGCTGATCCCTCGTCAGGTTTACGGCCTGAAGGCCGGATCGGGCGCCAAAGCCCCAATCGCCAATCATCCTATTTTCTGATCGGTCCAAAGAGGGGCGTCTTGGTGGAAGGAATAGCAGATGACGGAATCGACCGGCCACAGGAACCGCGATTGTCCGGTCTTACCCTTAGATTATAATCAGGGATTATGTAATCGTACTTCGAGAGTTGAAGGTGGTGAATTCGCTGAAGAGTTCCAGGTTGTGCCGAACATGCATCGTGCTTGTTGCCCTTCCGATAATCTTTGTCCAGTTATCCGCCCGTTCCAGCGCGAGCGATGGCAGTTTCGATGAGCGACTCCAACGGTCACTTGCTGAGGCTGGCAATCTGCCTGCGATCGAAGAAATGGCAAGGCGGTTACTGACCGGGGATGGTTTAGAGCGTGACCGTGGTGAGAGTTGGTATTGGTTGAAACGCGCCCAGCAGAACGGCTCTGATCTCTCATCCATCACATCGAAATCCCTGAACGAACTGCTTGGAGATCTTGACGCGAAAGAACGTGTTTCTCTGGCTGCCATTGCCCACGCCTTTAACAATCTTGATATGCACGGCATTGATATCCCGGCAGCCTTTGCGCCGCTGACGGAACACATTCCGAAGCCGTTGTCGGATGAAGAACTGGCTTTGTTTGCCGAAAAATTTAGGGAGATCAGGAGGGAGGAAAACGGGGACGCTTACAATGCAGCCACGAGAGAACTTGTCGCCCGCGCGGCCGGGCTGCGCTACCTGGACGGTGTCCCCATCGACAACCTGGTGAGACCCTTGGGCATGTCAAACGATGAATTCGTGCGACGAAAATGCAACTACCGTGTGGCTGCGGGAACCATCTTTCCAACTGGCCGCGATGACTTTGGCCATTTACTGGGGGACCGCCGCGCCGCGTTGGCGTCCTTGTTCGATCGATGGTTCGTCGGGGCGGTCGATGAGATCGTCGCTTGCGTTCACATCGCCCCTAATCCTGACAGCGCGGCGCTCTTACAAGCCTTGACCTGGGCAAAGGGTTTGCGGCACATGACGATACCCGACCTCCGGCAACTGGCCGATGAACATCGCGAAAAGTCGGGGTCCGCTTCTCGAAGGCACTCCTCATCTGATCTAAGTGACCCAGTGCAGCGACCGGACCGGGAAAAACTTTTGCACCATCTCCTTGCAAAAACCATTTACAGGTATGTGGCCCATAGAGAAGGAAAAAAGTGACGGTAAAGTTTGCTGAAAACTTGACCGCCACTTTTCCCGGAGTTGTTACTTGCCTTCACAGGCGTCCAGTGCGTCTTTTGCGATCTTCTCCTGATTCTTCAGGCTTTGAACTTCTCTTTCCAGTTTGGGAAGCTTCTTTTTCAGATTCGCAAGCTTGGCCGTGTTTTCTCTCAGTTCCGCCTCGATCTCTAGGATTTTGCTGGCGACAGCTTGGGCAGCCGCCGCAGAGGTCATGCCCGCAATTTTGACATAAGGATTGGGAAACCGAGAGGCCAACGCACCTGCTTCGAGCGCCGCTTTGAGGTCTTCTAAGAATTCAATCGCGGCAATGTTCTGCTCGATGGCAACTTGGAGGTTGCTGATCTCCGCCTTGAGTTTAACGAGTTCGGCTTCCAAGGGGATCAATTCCTCAACGATTTGTCGGAGCTCCAAGCGTTCGGCGGTGCAGTCTTTCTCCACGTCCTCCGCCCAGCAGCGGCAGCCGGGGGCTTCGCCGGGGTGGCCGCCATCGGGTGGATCGTCCCAGTGGAAGGTCTTGCCGTCGCGCTCGGCGTGTTCCGAGCGCACGCGATCGTCACCGACGGTGTGCCAGATGTACTTGCCGGTTTTCTTCCCGTCACCGCCTTCGTTCGATCTGCCTTCCGCCTGGGCCAGATCGCGGGCGATCCTCCGCGCCGTCGGGCTTGATGACGCCCGTGCGGGCGAGGCCGCGCGAGGTTTGAAACCTTGCGACGGCGTCGATCAGGTCCATCTCGGGGATGGTGTCGACGGGGCTGCGGCGGACGTTCGAGCAGGGGAGGAGTCTATGAGTTGGAAGAGTGATCCCCGTTGGCGCTAACCCTGGGGTCTGTAAGGGTCAAGGGTTATTGGGGCATCGTCGGCAGCGCCATCCGACTTCATCACGCCATCGCGGGTCACGGCCATTTCTATAAAATAAAATCGTGCAACTCCATGCGCGTATTGCGAGAATAAGAAATGCTGACCTCTTGCCGACTCCCTGTAGTTGCACTGTCGTTGGTTTTCGTGCTGGCAGCGGCCGGCTGTAGTGCGGGTGATGAACGCGTCGGCACTCGAGAGCGAACGGTCGCCAATTGTGACGAAGTGATCCGTCTCGACAGAGCTTTTTCGCATTCTGAACTTAGCCAGAAAGAACAAAAAACTCTAGCCGTAGCATATGACAGAGGGAATTGTGTTCCCTCAAATCACAAGCGAGCATTTGGCCTTTATAGCCGATTGATGGAACAGGGTTTTTTTTAGCCGGGCTTCGTCTCGGTTATTTTTATCTGAATGGACTCGGTGTGGAGCGGGATGACGAGAAAGCCAGATATTGGTTTCGAAGCATGGCATTGGCTGGGTTTTACGAAAAAGACCGTATTAACGACTTTCTTCTGCTCGGAATGTTTTTCGGTGAACCTGTCCCCGAGATGATGCAAGAAGAAGCCGCACGTGCCCGCGATAACTTCAATGGTGAGCCAGAGGTATTGATGCGGGTTTATCAGGATTTGCTGATCGGGAACAGGATTCATCCCAGCCCGGAGAGGGCCCAGGTCTGGTTGACAAAGGCCGCTTCAGAGAATCACCCGAGGGCCAATTATCTTATTGCAAGAGGGCATTTGACGGGAGAGGGCCGCTCAAAAGATGAGGACTCATACATTATGTATCTACGTAGGGCCGCCAGGTTGAATTATCCACTCGCACAGAAGGAGCTGGGAGAAAATTACCGGATGACGCGAGAAGATGATTATGGCCTGTATCTCGCTTTAGTTTGGCTTTTGCGTGCGCAAAAGAACGGAGAGGACGCAACCCCACAAATCCAAGCGGTCGAGAGTAGGCTTGACCGCTTGGATCGTAAGGCGGCGCATAAAGAGGCCTCAGACTTTGATTTTAGGTAATAGGCTTTTTTACGCACTGAGCGCGTATTTGTTCATCCGCATTTTTGACGGTGTTCTTTTCTTAGGTGCGAGAGTTCACCGCGGGCTTTGTCCTGTTTGTTTCCAGCCATATCCCATTCTTCTCTCGCTATTTCCATTGCTCGTTTCGCTTCGTTCCGTCGAGACCAAGCGTTAGAGATATCTTCAAACCAGTCCAGCAGTTCGGCGAGTTTCAACGCGTTGTAGAGTTGTTCGAGTGTACTGCCATCAGGGTTGAACTTAATTGGCTTCGGCAGAGATAGAATAATGTCGTAGAAATATTTATCAGCGTCATAGAAATTTCTTTCACGTTTGAAGTAATTGGATCGCATGCGTTCTTTTTCTTTATTCAACTCCTTTACCTCGCTTTCCTTGCGGGTGATTTGATCTTCAAGCTTCTTGCATTGTCCTTGATGTCCTCCGCCCAGCAGCGGCAGTTGGGTGCTTCGCCGGGGTGGCCGCCTTCCGGGGGATCGTCCCAATCGAAGGTCTCGCCGTCACGGTCGGCGTGTTCCGAGCGGACCTTGCCGTCGCCGATCGTATGCCAGATGTATTTACCGGTCTTCTTCTGGTCGTCGCCGCCGTCGCCTTCCGCGTTTCGGCGCTCAAGGGAGACCGCCCGGCCGAGCTTTCTGGCCGTCGGCCCGTCCGGTTTCATGACGCTATCCTGCAGCCCAATTAAAGGTTACTTTTTCAACCCTTTGCAGAAATCTTGGAAAGTTCTCATAAGCACGGCAACCAAGGGTTCGGAACCGTCTGCCGTTTTTAGAGTTTGTTTAAACATATCGGTCACTGCTGGCCTGCTCATAGAGACCTCCATGTCCGATAAGCACTGCGCCGTTTCCTCGTTCCCGTCTTGTGAGACGTAATACCTGAAGGAATCGTACAGGCCATGGAAATACGTTGTCTGATCGTAAACGGACAATCCATCCAAAAATTTTGGAGCCGCCATGGTTTCGTACGGCTTGCGAGGAGAACTTGCTTGCTCGCGGTCGCTAGAGGTGCCTTTCCCCCATCGCCTATCGAGTTCCGGCAAGGTCTCACAAGCGCCTCGTATCATACTTGCCAAGGATTCCGTCATCGGTCCGCCGGGCTTTTCCCTTCTAAGGTAGTCGCGAAAGATGATGCTGGTCGTGACTTGGCTTAAGGTCCACGGATTTTCCGTGAGACATTTTTTTGTTTCTTCTCTTACCGCGCCCCGATCAAGGAAGTGAAGATAGGCGTCGAACAGGCCGCGAAAGTAAGTTACGTGATCGATGGTCGACAGATCGTTCAAAAACTTTGCGGAGGCCATGGGTTCATAGGGCTCGTATTGCGGATCGGCCGTTTCTTTCGGCCCGGAGGCAAGTGCCGCCGAACCCATAACCAATGTTGAGAGAAAGAGCACAACCAGCCTTCGCATCATGTATCTTTCGGAACTATCAAAATACGAGAGTTATCTTTCATATATATTATTATGCCATGTAATCCGAGCCGGGCGATAGGGATGATACATCCGGCCCGGCTCGGTCACATGCGTCAGCAGCCTTCTTTTTCTATGAGGTCTGAAATGCGCTGAATTTCGGCCTCCGCTTCCTTGGTGTCTTTGCGCCGGAGGTCTAGCTCTTCCTGGAGTTTCGCGGCCTCGGCGTCCGCCTCCCAAAGAGCTTCCGCAGCATCTAGGACACCTGCCGGGGCAGAGATTCTTCTTTCGCGAATTAATAAGGCCCATCCCAGTTGCAATCCGAGAAGACGCAGTTGATCCAAGAGTTCTTCCCAGGCTTCTTCGCTTCTTTGAGCGGCTTCTTCAAATTTCTCTTCCGCCTCGTCCTCGCGTTGCTTGGCTTTGTCACGGTTGTTGCGGGCAGCGCCCAACTGAGCTTTCAATAAATTGCACTTCTTCCTTTTGTCGTCATCTTCGACATCCTCCGCCCAGCAGCGGCAGCCGGGGGCTTCGCCGGGATGGCCGCCGTCGGGCGGGTCGTCCCAGTGGAAGGTTTTGCCGTCGCGCTCGGCGTGTTCCGAGCGCACACGATTATCGCCCACCGTATGCCAGATGTATTTGCCGGTATATTCTGATTTTTGTTGGCGTGGGTCTCCGATCCTTCGGGTGGCTTGGGGTTGGCAGGGT
>JANQIT010000210.1 GCA_028282025.1 Hwanghaeella sp.
GTCGTGGCCGCCTTGGAAACCAGCGCGGCCGGTTCCAGGGGGTCGCGCCCATGGGCGATCAGGCGGCGGGAAATCTCGGGCAGATGTTTCAACGCCATGTAGAAAATCAGCACCGGCGCGCCCTGGGCCAGCGCCCGCCAGTTCAGCCCGTCGGGGACCTCCCCGGTGACCCCGTGGCCGGTAATGAAGGTGACGGCGGAATTCGTGTCGCGGTGGGTGGCCGGGATACCGGCATAGGCCAGCCCCCCGATGCCCGCCGTAATGCCGGGCACGACCCGGAACGGGATGCCGGCGCGGACCAGATCCAGCGCCTCTTCCCCGCCGCGCCCGAAGACAAAGGGGTCCCCGCCCTTCAGGCGCAGGACACGCCGCCCCTGTCTGGCCAGTTCGATCAGGCGGTTGGAAATCGCGCGCTGCTTCGGCGACGGCTTACCGCCGCGCTTACCTGCGTGGATGCGCTCCGCCCCTGGATTGGCCAGCGTCAGGATGCGGTCGTCCACCAACGCGTCATAGACCACGGCGTCGGCCTGTTGCAGCCCGTTCAGGGCGTGCAGGGTCAGCAGACCGGGGTCGCCCGGTCCGGCGCCCGTCAGCCAGACCCAACCCGGTTCCATCACCGGCAGGTCGTGTTTGTAATGCAGATCCTTCCCCATCCGTGCAGACTAGACCGGCGCGCCCGGAAAAGCCTAGCCAGAAAGCGACCCGGAACACCGGCTTGGCGGCGTGGGGCGGTGCTGGATAGAGTGTGCCTTTCACGGCGTGATGAAGGAGCCTTCGGGCGGATGGCCAGAAAACCGGATGGACCGTTGCGCAAGGGATGGACGACGGGCGCGTGCGCCGCGGCGGCGGCCAAGGCCGCCTTTCAGGCCCTGCTGACCGGCCGCGCGCCGGATCGGGTCTGTATCCGCTTGCCCAAAGGGCAGACCCCGGATTTCGAGGTGGTGGACGCGCGGATTGAAGGCGGCCGCGCCCAAAGCGCCATCGTCAAGGATGCGGGCGACGACCCTGATGTAACCCACGGGGCGAGAATCGTTGCCGCCGTGGAGCCGGGGCCGAGAGGGTCGGGCTTGATCTTCCGGGCCGGCCCGGGCGTCGGCACCGTTACCAAGGCCGGCCTTCCCCTGCCGCCGGGCGAGCCCGCGATCAATCCCAAGCCGAGGGAGATCATCCGCGACAATTTGCTCGACGTGGCGGAGGCGCAGGACGCCACGCTGGATCTTTCGGTAACCATCTCCGTCCCGGGCGGGGAGGCTCTGGCGGAAAAGACCTGGAACCCGCGCCTTGGCATTCTGGGCGGGATTTCCATTCTGGGCACGACCGGGGTGGTGGTTCCGTTTTCCTGTAGCGCCTGGATTCATTCCATCCACAGGGGAATAGATGTGGCCCGCGCGGAGGGGCTGCACCATGTTGCGGGCTCGACAGGCAATGCCTCGGAGGAAACGGTTCAGCGAAAATTCGACCTGCCCGACTCCGCCCTGATCGATATGGGGGATTTTGCGGGCGGCATGCTTAAATACATGCGTTCACATCCATTGCCGCGTGTGACCATCGCGGGCGGCTTCGCCAAGCTGGTCAAGCTGGCCCAGGGCAATCTGGACCTGCATTCCGCGCGCAGTCAGGTGGATTTCGACGAACTTGCTTTAACGGTCAGCCGGATCGGCGGTTCCGAAGATCTGGCTGCCGCCGTCCGCACGGCGAACACGGCGGCGGAGGTGCTGGATCTGTGCGCGGACCTGCCGCTTGCGGACACCATCGCCCGCCAAGCCCGCGCGGTCGGTCTTGCGACGTTGGGCGGCGGCGGGCTGGATGTTCTGGTGGTCGACCGGCAAGGGTGCGAGCTGGCCTTCGCCGGCGCCGGGACGGAATGACACATCTGCTGATTCTGGGCGGCACGCGCGACGCCGTCACATTGGCTGAGAAGCTGGCAGCCCGGTGGGGAGAGACTGTTTCGGTCACAACCTCGCTGGCGGGCCGGACGCGCGATCCGGTCCGGCCGCCGGGCGGGCTGCGCGTCGGCGGATTCGGCGGGGCGGCCGGCTTCCGCACGTATCTGCGGGAGTACGGCATTGCGGCTGTCATCGGCGCCACCCATCCGTTCGCGGCGCAGATCTCACACAACGCCGCGTCGGCCTGCGCCGTGGAAGAGGTGCCCTTGCTACGGTTGCAGCGCCCGCCCTGGCGGGCCCAGCCGGGCGATGACTGGCGGTGCGCCGCCAGCAACGAGGCCGCCGCCGCGATCCTGCCGGACCTGGGGACGACTGTCTTTCTTACGGTCGGGTCGTCGGACCTTCACACCTATTTCGGGTTGACGTCCCAGCGGTTTCTGGTCCGCGCGATAGAGCCGGACGCCCTGCCCGAACTGCCCGACGCCTGGACGGCGGTCTTCGACCGGGGGCCGTTCGATGACGCGGCCGAGCTGGCGCTGATGCGCACCCACGGTATCGAGGTCCTGGTCACCAAGAACAGCGGGGGCGGCGCGGTGGCCGCCAAACTGCGCGCGGCCCGCACACTGGGGCTGCCGGTTGTGATGATCGACCGTCCGCCGGGGCCGGCTGTGGAAACCGTCTCCGATGTCGAGGCGGCCTTGAACTGGGTGCGGCGGAGGCTGCCGCCTAGTTGATTGTCGGTCCGCCCGGTCCGCCGCCGGACTGTGACAGCTTGGCCCGCAAGATGGCGTTCTGCAGATCCCGCCGCGAATAGGGTTTGGTCACGACGTCGTCGCCGCCCGCATCCAGGAAACGTTTCTGGTCCGTCTTCCGGGCATTGGCGGTGACGAAAACGATCGGCAGCCGGGCCCCGACGCCTTCGATCTTCCGGATGTTCCGGGTGGAGGTCAGCCCGTCCATCACCGGCATCTGGGCATCCATGAAGATCATCGAAAATTTACCGCTTTTCACCGCTTCCAGCGCCTGGACGCCGTTCGACACGACGACGCAGGACAGGCCCATGGTCTCCAGCATGGCGCGCAAAATTTCCTGATTGGCCTTGTTGTCCTCGGCGATCAGGACCGGCGCTTGCGAGAAGGGCGTGATCTCCTCCTCGGGCAGGTCGGTGTCCCGGGGCGTATCGGGGTGCGCATCCGTGATCGGCAGCGTTACGCGGAAGGTGAATTCCGACCCTTCGCCCAGCCGGCTCCGCACCGAAACGGCTCCGCCCATCAGGGCCGCCAGTTCCTTGCAGATGGCAAGGCCCAGGCCCCAGCCGACAGTCGGGGAAACGTCGCTGCTGTTGCCGCGTTCGAAACGTTCGAACACTTGTTCCAGGTCCTCTTCGGCGATACCGGCGCCGGTGTCGCGAACACTGAAGGTAATCGCTGTGGAGCGGTCCGGGCGCGCATCGCCGGTGACCGACAGCGTCACGGATCCCTCTTCGGTGAATTTCATTGCGTTCGCCAGATAATTGGAGACGATCTGGCGGATCCGGATCGGGTCGCCGATCACGGTATGCGGAAGATCGTATTCCCGATTGACGAAGAACCGCAGACCGGCTTCCCGAAGCTGCGATCCCCAATTCTCGGAAATCTCGTCCAGCAACTGGTGCAGGTCGAACGGCACCGCTTTGACCGAGAACTTTCCGGTCTCCATCTGACCGAGGTTCAGAAGGTCGTCCAGCATCGACACCATCAGGTCGGCGGACTGACACACATGGTCAAGCTGCTCGGCCTGTTTCGCGGTCAGTTCGGTGCGTTTCAACAAGTTCCCGAAGCCGACGATGGCGTTCATCGGCGTGCGCAGTTCATGACTCAAGGCAGAGAGGAAACGGTTCTTCGCCGCGTTCGCCTCTTCAGCGTCACGCAACGCGGCCTTTAATTGCCGTTCCGCCAGCTTGCGGTCGGAAATGTCGAACATCACGGCGAAGGAATGGACGAAGGCCCCCGTCTCGTCCCGCTTGGCGACGGCGGACATCGAAACATCCCGGATCGAGCCGTCCTTGTGCACGAACTCGTACTCGATATCCTTGCAGATCCCGGTTTCCATAAAGGCCGGCAGGACTTCCGTCTTCGCTTTTTCGCAAGAGGTCGGGGTCAGCAACTCCACGGACTTCCGCCCGACCATCTCTTCCGGATCATAACCCAGGAACGCCGCCCAAGTCGTGCTGACGCGCACCAGCGTGCCGGTTGCGTCTATCGAGTGAATCATAAGGGGTGAGTAGTCGAAGAGCGGGTCGAAATGGGAATCGTCCCCGGCAACCCAGAAATCGAGCAAGCGATTGACCATGGCGGCAGCCAGCACTCCTCAAGCTTTCACATTAGATAATGTAAATACACGTCGTGTTGTTAAAATAGCGTTAAGATACACTCAATTAGAGCGGTATCATAAGGTGGTGTATGCTAGGTCCCGTACCGCGCCCGGTAATTCCGCCTCGGCATCGATACAGCCGGTCAGGGAATAGAGGTTGGCGGCTTGTGCAACTGGATTCCAGAACCTATCTCCGAGGCCTGCGGTTGTTTGCAGGCGGGCCGTGGCTAAAATGGCGCGGGTCCGCCGAGGGGGTATGTCATGGGATCGATTCGGAAGTCCGCCGTAATTTTCACCTTTCTGGCCGGCATGCTGGCCGCTGCGACGCCGTCCGTGGCGCAAACCGTACTCGGGGCGGAAGATCCGGCGTTGACCGCCGTCAAGGAAGGCGACTACGACGCGCTGCGCAGCGAGATTTTGCGCGGCGGTAACGTCAACCTCGCCGAGGCTTTCGAGGGGAACGGAAATGGTTATGGCAATGAGAATGGCA
>JANQIT010000356.1 GCA_028282025.1 Hwanghaeella sp.
CGGTCCTGTTCGTCGGCGGACGTCGCATAGGGGCAGTCCACAGGCGTGAGCCGCCCGGAGTCCAGATCCAGGCGCGACAGGCTCCACTGGCCGTTTTCCGCATGCGCCGCAATCGCGGTGCCGGCATTCAGAAAAGCATAGGTCGACATGCCGAATTGCCACAGCGGCAATCCGAATTCCCGTTCGAACGCATAGTGCCGGCCTTCCGGTCCGGCCCGGTACAAATTCCAGAAACCGCTTTTGTCGGAAACGAAATAGAGTTCGCCATCGGGCGTCCATTCCGGTTGAAAGACCGATTCCGCATCGCCGCCCGCCACCTGAACCGGGTCGCCCAAGCCGCCTTCATCGTCGAAGGCCGCCGCCCACAATTCCGTACCGTTCCAGGGCATGTTCGGATGACGCCACTGGATCCAGGCCAACGTCTTGCCGTCGGGAGAGATCCGGGGATAGGCGTAGAAATCCGCTCCGCCGGCCAACGTCCGCACCTCACCGTCGCGGGTGACGGAGACCAGTGTGTTCACCGCCTCCCCAGGTCCATCGAATCTTTCGCAAACGGCGACGATCCGCATGCGCACCGGATCGGCCTGCAGGTCCGCGTAGGAACAGCCGGAATGCCGGGTAACGGCAATGGGGGCCGCATCCCGGTCGACCCGGTAAATCCGGTTGTCGCCTCCGTCGACGAACCAGACCTCCGCCCCGTCAGCCACGAAGCACTGTCCGCCATATTCGTGCACGCGGCTGCGGACATTGAACGGGGCCGGTGTCAGATCGGCCGTGCGGCCGTCCGCAGAACGGCTCACCAGAACAGAACGGCCTGCTTCCCAAGGGCGGAGTTCGGTCCAATAGACAGTATCGCCTTCAGCGGCGATCTGGCCGAACGACACCGCCCCTTGGGTAATCAAATCCGTGGTTACCTTCGACTCCCAGGAGCCGTACGGGGCGACAGTCGACACAGGCGGACCCTTTCGCAAGCGGCGGCCCACCTCACAGGATTGAGCCGGCCGCGAACTAATTCAGAAGACCGAGAAGCGATTGCATCTCGCTGGCGGACAGCGGGTAATCGCCACCGTCCTGCGGCTGCAGGATGGTCTCGGCAGGCAGTCTCAGCAAGTCCGTTTGCAGAACGGTCGCGAAATCCATGCCCAGTCTTGTCTTCCACGCCATGGCAACCGCTGCCTTAGGGCCGTCCGCGCCCTGCAGGGCCATGCGGACGGATTGATCGCTGAAGCCCGTCATGATCGACAAGGCGTGAATCACGAAAGTTTCCTCGCCGCGGCCCGCGGCCAGGGTCAGGGTGCCGGCGTTCAACTTGCCGTCACGGTTGAAGATCTCCGCGCGGACGACCTCGGGATCGTTCCGGTCCCAGGCCATTTCCAGATCCTGCATCCGGTCTCTTACCGACTGGCGCAGAAGGTCGGCGGTGCCGCTGTCCAGATCGCGGTTCCGGTCGATAAGCTGCTCGACCAGCCGTTCGCTGGCATAGGCGGCAATCTTGACCACAAGATCCTTCGACATACCGTCCCGCTGAACCAGGGCCTGGTGCCAACTGGGATGCGCATCCCCCGCTTCCACGATGGCTTCCATGGTCTCCTGTCCGATTTCCGCCGTCCGGTTCGCCAAAAGGGCCGGTACCGCCAGATCGTCCCGGGTTTCGACAATGGCGTGGGACACGGTTTCGGTCAGGTTCTCGCGGCGCGCCACGGCGGCCAGCGCCTCGCTGTTGATCCCGGTGGTGATCAGACCGACAAGGTCCTCCTCCTTCAGCAGCGGGGAAAACTCCAGCACCGGGACCGAGACAATGGCCTCAGCGTCGCGCGCCAGCGTCATGACAAGGTCGTGCGGAACATCGGGAAGGGCCTTGACCTGCTGGGCGATCAAGGCGCGGACGGTGGGCAGCCTGTCTTGGGCCAGTACCTCGGCAACTTGAAACACCATTTTGGTGGCCCGGGCGTTTTGTGCGCCGGACAATGACGGCAGGATACGCTCCATCTTCGAGCCGACGCTGCCGCGGACGTCGTCTTCCTTGTCCTCGGCAAGAAGCAAGTCCGCCTGCATCGGCGTCCCGTCGTTTCCGGCAACCGCCTG
This sequence comes from Hwanghaeella sp., assembly GCA_028282025.1. Lineage (GTDB taxonomy): Bacteria > Pseudomonadota > Alphaproteobacteria > UBA8366 > Aestuariispiraceae > Hwanghaeella. The sequence goes on from JANQIT010000356.1 coordinate 2,086, forward strand.
ACGGACTTCCTTAGACGCGTCGTTTGCCAGAAAATACAACACTTCCGGCGGCACATCGCCTTCCTGCGCCAGGGCCGCACGCTCCTTCACGGTCCCATGCTCGGCGATCCTTTTCGCCCGCTGATACCCCGCATCTTGCACGACGGCGCCGCTCGGCGCGGTCTTGTAGAAATCTGACAGGGACGGTCCGGACATCGTTAGTGCTCAATTCGTTTCAGGCGGAACGAAAGAACCCTTATCTAATATTCGGCGCGCGGCAACCCTATACCGCCCTTCTAGAGCAGGTCCCCTTTACTTGGAACCACTGAGACGCCATCTCAGTTGAGCCAGAATGAAAGAAAACGTTTTAGTTGCCATCCGGTTTCTTAAGGCTTGGATGCGTGACATCGGCTGGCATGTTATACACGCTGATAAAGGCTGGGGCGCTGTAGTAGCGGCCGGCCTTGGCGAAGACGCCGATATCCACACGATCGGTCTGCATGCCGGGCGTCGCAGCGGATGGCCGCCTGCCATGCCAGTCGACGATAATCTCGGCAACCGACCCGGCGGCATTGCGGGGCGTGATACGAACCCTCTCCGGATCGCCATCCAGGACCACCCAGTCGATCTGCAGCTTCTGCCCGTTCGGCGATTGTGTCCCTCCGGCGCTGACCACCATGCGCTTTCGGCTGTCTTCCTGCACGACAACCCGGGCCACCGCACTCGGCGACGTAAAGTCGACACCGCGCAAATGCCCGACATTTTCAGCGGGCGGCGGTCTCTTGTTGCGGCTTTCCTCCAAGACAGACAACTGAACGACTGGGGGCACATCCTCGACTTCTATCGCGTTCGCAAGGCGGATCATGCGGAGAAGGTCCAGGTTCGCGGCGTCGAATACGGGCGGATGGGCTACCGCCGTCAGGTAGTCCGCCTCTTCGCGGACGGTCTTCTGACCGTTCCGGAAAACCATTTGCAGGGTCGGCATTAGGAGCTTCTGTTCTATCAGATACTCTTTAACCTTTGGCTTGAAAGCGGCCAAAATCACCGCAGCCGCCCCGAGCAGCGGCTGGTCGGACGAAGAGCGTCCCTGACTGATCAGAAGATAAGGCGTGTTCGCCGGAAAGGCGTCCACCCCTCCCGGCAAGTGGTCGCTGACGCCGGGATAAACATAGAGTTGGCCGGACCGGTACTGAAGATATAGGACGCCGATGCTGCGCGGGCGATCCAGGGCGACGCGGGCCAGACTGAACAGGCCGCTGACGCCGAGGGAAGCGTTGCCGATTGTCGGGGCGTCGAAAAATATCGATGAATTGAAGGAGAAATCCACGCCGGCCTGCTGCGCTTCCTGCGCATATTCAATATGGCTGAGCTGCGGATGGAAGCCGGAATGCAGGATCGAATGCCTGCGGTCCCGGTTGTCATAAAGATCCCCGGCGTTGCCCGCGGCGAAGCCGCGCCGGACCAGATCGTTCAACAATTTGACCGCTTCGGCGTTCTCGCCCTTATACGCGTTCGGATCGGCAAACAGCTTGGAATTGAACCTGAACCGGCTGAACAACAGGTTGGTTCTGGCATCCAACTCGGTATTCGCATCGGAGACCAGGGCCTTGCCGCCGCGCACGATAGCCGGCTCTATCGCGGCCTTTGCGGTCGGGGGCGGCCTGGCGGCGTTCTGCTGCGCCTTTTCAAGAACCTTACCGAAGCGCGCCGTGCTTCGCAGGGGCGCGAAGGCTTGTTCCGACTGCAACGGCGGCAATATGCTGTATCCCGCGCCAACAGCGGCTTCCAAGCTCACAATGGCGCCTTCGGCATCGCCCAGCCGGGCTTGCGCCACCGCTTTCAGATACTGCGCTACCGCCAGGCCGGGATGGCGGGTCAGAAGCGGGTCGAGCACCTCCAGAGCTTGTTGATTTTGGCCGGCGCGAAGCAGCCCCTCGCTATTCGCCAACGCCTGGCGCGCTTGCGGCTTGGAGAAGACGCCAACCGTTTCCAATCCCGCCGGTGCGCCCTGCGCCGCAGCGGGCGGCGCGAACGGGGCAGCCAGGGCCGCGCCAATAAGCGCGGCGGCAAACCAGATACCGGAAACATTCGACTTCAACCGCACGCACATCATCAACCGACTCCGCCGGCGCTTGCCGTCCCAAGCGACGGAAGCAACCGCTACTCGATGGAAATGACCTTGTGTTTTCGCCAATACACCGACTTTCCATCCGGCAGCGCCGCTGGCTTTTGCGGTGCGTCCTCGCTGCGCTCTACCTCGGCGCGGGGTGGGTCGTCGTACTGAAAAATCCCGTATTCCGCCTTGTCCTTGATGATTTCCTCGATCAAATCGACGTCGATGACGCGCGTTCCTGTCGAAAAACCGTAAACCAAGGCCGTATCGCACAAGACATTGACCAGCCGTGGGATGCCGCGCGTTGCGCGGGCGATCCTCTGGCATGCGGAACGGGTAAAGATCTCATCCCGGGCGCCGGCTTTGTCCAACCGGTGCTGGATGTAGGCGACGGTTTCGTCCGCGTTCAACGGACGCAAATGATAGTCGGAAGCGATGCGCTGCGCGAACTGCACCAGTTCCGGATCCTGCAGCAGAGTCTTCAATTGCGGCTGCCCGACCAGGATGACCTGCAGCAGTTGGTCCTTGTCGGCGTTGATGTTCGACAGCATCCGCAATTCTTCGAGCGTTTGCGGCCCCAGATTCTGCGCCTCGTCGACGATCAGGATCGTGCGGCGGCCCTCTGCATATTCGGAAATCAGAAAATCATAGAAATCCGAGTGCAGCGCGACGACCGGTTTTTCCTCATAGGGTTTTCCGAACGCCATCAGAACCCAGTGAAGCAGTTCGCCCCGCTTCTCGACGGCGTTCGACACCAGCCCGACGGTTACCTCGTTACCCAGCCTGTTGAGCAAATGCCGGATCAGGGTTGTTTTCCCACTGCCGATTTCACCGGTGATCACGGTAAAACCGGCGCGGTTCATGATGCCGTACTCGATCATCGCAAAGGCCAGCGCATGGCCTTTGCTCCAGAACATGTAGTCCGGGTCGGGCTGAATCGAGAAAGGCTTTTCGCTTAAACCGAAAAAAGACTCATACATGTAAACTTGCCGCCGAAAATCTTATCTGATCAGACAGATGCGCCCCATCATATAGTCTGTACGGCCCAAAACCCTAACCAAACATTAACGTTAATTGCCGGTGCGCGGGGCTGCTTTCTCCCGCAATTCCTCCAGCATCTGCCGGACCTCCTCGATTTCAGCGAAATCCTGCGTCTCCGAAAGTTCGACGACCGTCTCGAACTCATCGATTGCCGAGACGAAATCCTGGGTCGCGCGGTAGGCCATACCGAGATGGTAACGAACGACCGCCAATTCGGGCAGACGTTCGGCGGCGTTTTCCAGGTAACGGACCGCATCGCTGTACTGACCGAGACGATAGTAAATCCACCCGACAGTATCCTGGAACTGCGGCACGGTGGATGTCAGAAGCCCCTGCGCAACCTGCAGCGCCTTCTCGGCGCTTTCGCGATCCTGGCGAGCATCAATCAGGGTGGCCGCATAGTTGTTCGCAAGTATGGCGGAGTTCGGGGAGGCCTCGTACAGCAGACGATACTGCTCAAGCGCCGATTCCTTATCCCCTGTCTGTTCGTAAAAGCCCGCTCTCGCAAGGCGCAACGTATTATCGTCCGGGTTGGCTTCCAACCCCCGGTCGATCGTTTCCTGCGCCTTGTCCGGTTGGCTTTGGGAAGCATAAAAGCCGGCCATCGAGACATAAGTTAGATTCGCCGATGGATCGCGCTCGATGGCTTTCTCGAAAGCCTGTTCGGCGCCATCGAAATCCCCTTCCTGAACCAGCACCTGGGCGATCAGGACTTGAGCGAACGCGTTATTCGGAGAGGTTTCGAGAACCGACTCCAGGAACTGTTTCGCCCGGTCGGACTGCCCCGCCCGAACATAGGCGCCAACCAGGGACGCCAAGGGCCGGGTCGCATCCGGGGCCGCTTCCTGGGACCGTTCAAACGCCTCGATACTCTGTTCGAAACGTTCCTGGCCCTGCAAAGCCAAGCCGGCGATACGGTCCACGACGCTGGATTCGTCATCCAGTTGACGCAGGCGTTCGGCTACCTGTTGCGCGCCCACCCAATCCTGGTTGTTGATCTTGATCTGAGCGAGAGCACGCAGCGCATCCATATTTTCCGGATCTCGCTGGACGACCATCGTCAGAATCTGATCGGCGCGGTCGGACGCACCACGTTGCGCGAGAAACTGCGCATAGGGCAAACCGATCGCGGCGGCGCCGTCACTCGCCTCGAAGCCGCGCGCATATTGGTCGTCCGCCAGTTCAATGGACCCGTTAGCCTGGTGGGCGGAGCCGAGAAGGATATGGGCTCGAACCGAATCCGGCTCGTCCCGAAGCACAGTCCGCAGATCCAAGATCGCATCGTCGAACTTTCTTTCCTCCAGCAGAATGGCCGCCCGCGTGGTCAGGGCCGCGGCGTTCTTGTCATCCTCCGCCAGAATTTCATCGATAATAGCCCGCGCCTCATCCAACTTCCCTTCCAGGCGGCTGAACTGCGCAAGTTGGTTTTTCGCACCGAACCTCTCGTCGATCGGCGCATCGGAGACGATAATTTCCTGCAGAACGGCACGCGCCTCGTCAGTACGCCGCGTATCAAGGTAAAGGCGCGCCAGAATCTGGCGATAGGAGGTCTGGTTCACATCGGCGCGGGCAATGAGTTTCTTAGCCTCTTCCTCTGCCGCATCCACGCCGCGCACTGCGTTCAGGAACCGGATGACATCAAGATTCGCTTCCAATGATTCCGGCGATGCGTCCGCCACAGCACGCACTTGTCCTTCTGCGTCATCGTAGCGCTCTTCGTTCATATAGAGCCGGATCAGAGCCGCCCGGAAGGCGTTCGTTTCCGGGTAAAGATCGGTAAGGGTTACTAGAACGTCTTCGACACCCTCCAGATCCTCCAAGGCCGCCAGGGCGCGGATCTTGATCAGTTGCAGGGCGACATTGTCCGCCGTCTTGGCCAATTGCTTGTCCAAAAGGGCGACAGCTTCTCGTGTAGCGCCCGATGCGATCCGCTCTGCCGCCAGTACCGACACCGCATCCGCGTTGTCGGGGTCCAAAGCAAGCGCCGCATTCGCCGCGGCCAACGCGCCTTCGGTATCTTCCAGATTAAGCAGCACGGCAGCTTTGAAGGTAATGGCGTCGATGTTATCGGGTGCTAGTTCGGAAGCGGCGTTGCTTAACTCCAACGCCCGATCGATCTGACCGGCCAATAATGCGATCCGGCCCAACCGAACCGTCGCCTCGATATGGGTGGGATCGAGATCGACGATCTTGTTCAGCAAGCTTCCGACCGCCTGCCAGTTCGCGCGCCGCTCTTCGATGCGCGCCAGCCCGTAGAGCGAGGGCACATGGTCGGGGTTGATCTGAAGCGCGTTCCGGAATTCCAGCGCCGCCCTGACATCATCGCCATTTTCGACTAGGGTGGCGCCGTCCTCGTAATGCGACTCCAACCGCTCTTCCGGCGAGTCGCAGGCCGCGAGAACCACCAGCCCAAGGCATGCCAGCGCCATCTTCAGTGTGGAGAAACGTCTTCCAGTCATCGTAATGAACACCCTATCCCAGTGTCGATTGCCCGCGGGCGGTCCGGTATTCCACGCCCCCGTACCCCAAATATTCAGCGAACGGAAATCCGGCATTTTCTCATCCAGCCGTTCCGCCGACGCCCCAACATCCTTTACGATGTCAGATTGTGTACCATGTCTGCCCGGATTTGACACCGCCGGGCCGGCATTCATTCTTACCGCCGCATCGCCAAGCGCTGATTGATTTCCTCGATGGCCCGGCGTTTTCCGACCATCAGCGCCCGGCGCTGATAGCGTCGAATGAACTGGCGCAGTTCAGAATCGTCGTGCTGCTCGGCGCCGCCGATCATCGCTTTCAGGTATCCGTATATCATTGCGATGCTACCGATGACGTACGGCGGGAACGACAATCTCGCCACGGCGGTCGCCAAGAAGTAGAGCGGGTCCGTTCCCATGAAATGCTGCCCGAATCCGTGCCGGATGCGGCCGGTCAGGATCCCTTTCTGGCTGGACCCCATGGGCCGCAGATGTTCGAATTTCAGGTTTTCGTCGTTCCAACTGCACGCCATCCAGCCCAGTTGGCGGGATTTGTGGCAATCGATCGCGTCCCACATCACCTGCCGCACGAACCCACCGATCTCTTCGAAACACTCCCGCCGGTAGAACTTGGTCATACCCACCGACATTTCATCGCCGCAGCGTTCCGGCACCCGCTGTCCGCCGTCGGTCGTGAAAAAGGGTTTGCCGCTGCAACTGCCCAGACGCGGTTCCTCTTCCATGCGGCGGATCAGTTCGCCGAAATACGCGGGAGGTAAATCCAGATCCAGATCCAGCTTGCAGACATAGTCGAAATCCGAGAGGCGGATCTTCCCCAATCCGAAATAGAAAGCCTCGACAACCCCCGGTCCGACGGCGCGATGCCCCCGGTCGGGTTTGGTATAGACTTTTATCCAGTCGTGCTTGCCGGCATAGTCCTGAAGAATCGCATTCGTATCGTCGGTCGAACCGTCATCCACGATCACCCAAACCGCCGGAGTGACCGTTTGCGCCACGACGCTGTCCAGCGTCCGGCGCATGTAATCCTGCTCGTTGCGGCAAGGCGTTATCAGCGCGTATCCCATCGGGCGACCCAAATACGTTCCGTAGCGTTGTTAAAAAGCGTTAAGGTCAAGTCCGAACGCGCCAATGCAGAGGATCGTCAGACTGCCGAGCAATGCAGAATAAGCTTTTTCAGTATTAGCGTTCACTGTGATTGCTTCCGCGCAACGGGATTACGTCTCTTTCAAATCCACTTCAAGAGCATTATTGAAAATGCGCAAGCAGTAAACAACGTCGACGGCAGCGACGTCCAGCTGTTCATAAGAGGTGTAGCATATGACTTCTTCGGGCCGCAAATTGGCGCGCGTCGCCTATCTTACGGGCGAGTACCCCAAGGTTTCGCATACTTTCATACTTCGCGAGGTCGAGGCCCTGCGCAGCCATGGGCTGGACGTGCATACCTATTCGATCCGCGAGCCGGGTGCGGAAAACCTGACCGGACCGGAGGAGCATTCCGCCAGGGAGACGACCTATTACGTGCTTGCCGCGGCTAAAAACCCGGTGCGCTTGCTCAGCGCTCATGTTTCCGCCCTGGCAGCCGCACCGGGCCGCTATTTCGAAGCCTTGGGCCTTGCCGTCCGTACCAGCCCGCCGGGCATTAAGGCGTTCATCTACCAAATTTTCTACTTTCTGGAAGCTGGACTGATCGCCGCCGACCTTAAGCGTAAGGGCGTGCAGCACCTCCATAATCATTTCGCCAATTCAAGCTGTTCGGTGGCCATGCTGACCAGCGTGATCGGCGGCATCCCCTTCAGTTTTACCATGCATGGGCCGGCCGTCTTCTTCGAGGCGGAGAAATGGCGTCTCGACGAGAAGATCGCACGCGCGTCCTTCGTGTCCTGCATCAGCCATTTCTGCCGCAGTCAGGGCATGATCTTCGCCGCGCCGGAACATTGGCGAAAAATGCGCATTGTACATTGCGGCGTCACGCCGGACCGATACGGCAAGAAGGACACGCCGCAGGACGGCACGGCCGAGCGGCCCGCCCAATTGATTTTCGTCGGCCGTCTGGCAGCGGTTAAAGGCGTGCCGGTCTTGTTGGACGCCCTGCATCGGCTGAAACAGAAAGGCTCCAATATCTCGCTGGTCCTGGTGGGCGACGGAGCCGAACGCAAGGTCCTTGAAGCCCGGATTCAGGAATTGGGCATCGGCGACATCGTCGAAATTACCGGATACCAGTCGCAGGGCGCGGTCGCCGACTATCTCTCGAAATCGGACATATTCGTCCTGCCGAGCTTTGCCGAAGGCGTGCCTGTGGTGCTGATGGAGGCGATGGCGACAGGTCTGCCGGTCGTCACGACGCGGATCGCGGGAATACCTGAACTGGTCGAAGACGGGGTCAATGGCTTCATCACGCCGCCGGGCGACGCCGAAAGCCTGGCGGAGCGGCTGGCCGACCTTGCGGCGAGCAGCAGCGTGCGCGAGCGCATGGGCGAAGCCGGCCGGGCCAAAGTCGGGCGTTACTACAATATCGAAGGGGAAAGCGACTGGCTGCTGACCATCCTGCGCACGACCTATGAGGGCGGCGAGGATCTAAACCTGCGTCCGGCCGGAGAATAAGGCGAAACCCCATCGAAAACATCGGTCGCGCCAATCTCGTATCTTATTTAATTTTCAATAGGTTGGAGAAACACTCCGAGATAGACCGCTGCGACGGAATGCGGTTTGAAGAGCGGGGGACGCGCCCCGGATGATCAATTTTCCCCCACGTTCTTCTACAAGTTTGCGCAAGATCAGCACCTGTCCCTGACTGTAGAGGCAGAACCCGCTGACCGCGTTCAAGTCGACGATCACGCCGCCGCCCCCCTCCACGGCCCAGGCAAAAGCCTCCCGCAAGGCCGGCAGAGATCCGGGGCCGAACCTTCCCCGCAGGGACAGAAGACGCCCGCCCCCCTCTTCCCCGCGCTCGCAGACGCCGTCGGCCCGCCTATCGGCTGGACCGCCGGCCAGGGCCAACGGCAACAGGGAGGTTACGACAGTCCGCAGTAGGATAAGCCCATCCGTCGCGTAACGGCGCCAAAGGCCGAAATCCTGGCTGATCCTGTAGGCCCATTCCAGCCCCAGCCTCTGAAGCCACTCGGGGGACCGTTGCACCGTGCCGGCGACAAAGTCGACCACTGCGCCCAGATGGCAGAGGATGGGCGCATCCAGCCGGTCACGGTTGTGCATGATCCATTCCTGGCCCTTTGCCGCGCCCAACGAAACAACAACGAAATCGGCGTTCGCCGCATTGACCTCATCGATCACGGCTTGCGTGCTCATCTCCTCGACAGTGCCGAAACCCGGATTCAGGAAACCGACCGCGCGCACGCCGGATTTCCCGTCCTTCAGCTTCTCGAACGCGGCGTCGGCGGCGCCGTCGCGCCCACCGAAGAAAAACACCGAGATCGGCCCCTCCCCCGTGCCGAAGCGATGCGCCATCGCGTTGAACATATCGGACCCCGCGACCCGCCCAGGCAGCCGGACGCCAAGAAGGCGGCACAACCAGACGACCGGCATGCCGTCCGCAAGAACCAGGTCCGACGCAATGACCGAGTCGCGAAAGGCATCGTCCCATTGGGCGCGCGCCAGGAAATTGACGTTCGGCGTGCTGATGAAACAGCGCGTGCCCGCCGACTTCGCATCGGCCAAGGTTTCCAAGGCCCCGTCCATGGTGATCACGTCGAGCGGAAATCCCAAAAAACAAATGACGTTACGGTCGAAAGCTTCGCCTGCGGAACGGGACTTCGCCACGCTTTCCCCCTATCGACGCACACGTTTGGATGAAGCATGCGGACGGGGCGTCGGGTTCGAACGCACGCAGGGACGGCACCAACCGCCAACGATCACGGGTTCGACCCGCTGCGGTCGGTTTTGACCCACTTCCGCTCCGGCCGCAGCAGCGCCAGCAGATACATCGGCAGCTTACGGATGATATAGACGGGCACCAGCCAGACTTTCGACCAGGGAAGGATATCCCGCGCAAAGCTGTTCCAGACCAGGGACAGCAGAACGGCACAGGCCGCGACCGGGGCGCAAAGCAGGAAAAAGGGCGTCGACGATCCGCCGAAGGTCCACAACAGATAGGCCCCCGTTCCCAGCAGCCCGGTCAGGACGGAAAAAAGCGCCAGCGGCGGGATCAGCAGATCCATAACCATCGCCAGCAGAGCAGGATTGCTCCGCCGTACCGCAGAGAACAGAAAGCGCGGAGCCAGAGATAGTATTGTCCAGATATGCCCGTGCTCCCAGCGCGTGCGCTGGCTTATGGCCGCGTCGCCCGACTGCGGGAATGTGCTGACGACATGGGCCGTTTCCATGAATACGGGCGCGTGCCCCTTGTCCGCCAGGTCAAGCCCCAGCGTGATATCTTCAACGATACTGCCGCTGGCGATTTCCGCCTCCATCAAGACGCCCCAGGGGAACGCCATTCCCGTCCCCATCAATTGGCAGGGCAGCCCCATTGCGTGCAGCCCGGCGGGACGGAACCAGTTCTTCAGACGGATCGCGAACTCCGCCACCCGGAAACCGGGGTTGGGGGTTTCGGGCGCACCGAGCAGATAACGCGCCTGAACCGGCCGGTTCGAACGGATGCACGCCGCCGCCAGATCCGCCAGCGCCGTCGGCCCGACGCGGCAGTCGGCATCGATAACGATCACGGCTTCCGGCGGGTTCTGCGCCATATGGCGCACGCCGTGCTCAAGCGCGTAGCTCTTGCCAACACGGGTCGTATCTTCTCGAAGGATCACATCCGCCCCGGATTCCGCCGCGATCCGGGCGGTATCGTCGTTACAATTGTCCGCCACGACCAGGATCCCCGCCTCGCCGGAGGCCGAACGTACAAGCTCCTCGACTACCGGACCGATAACCTCTTGCTCGTTATGCGCTGGGATCAGAACCGTGTAGGTCGGCGTCACCGCCCCTTCTTCCACCGGCCGAACGACAGCGGGTCCCAGGCGGGAAAATAGAAAAGACACAAGCTGCGCGGCCAGAAACAGCCACGGGATTGCGACCATTCCAGCAGCGAACAACAGCAATCCTGTGTATAGGTCCGTCGGCATGCGAGGAGATGCTACGCGGATCGCGCCCGTGGCGCACGTCTTTTGCGGGTGTTCATAGCCAGCCCAAGCTCCGCGCGAATTGGCCAGTCAGGTACATCACTTTAAACCGGATTTCTCAGAACCTTTGTAAACGGACATGCGGTCGGCAATATTGGATACAGCGTCCCCCACCTGGAGCCAATGCCAATCCTTACGGATGTGCAGAATTCGGGCCCGGCTCGGACCTCCAGTCGGTAGGCGCCGGCACGCGGTCCTCAATATTCGATAATCCCGCGCCGTTTACCCAGGGCGAGATCGAGCCAAAAGCCCGCAGCGCCCTGTGCCTGTGGAAATTTGCCCAAAACCGTGAAGAAACCGTACCCCCACGAGCCCGTTCGCACTGAAATCCGCGCGACCTGCGCCGGGTACACCAGGAAACCGGCCCAAAGCGGAGCATAGACCGCCCCAGCCGCCAGGATCCCGAGCGGCAGCACGATTCCCCAGAAAGCGATGCTGATGGTATCGGCGCGCCAGTGGCGGACAGGCGGCGCGCCGTGCAGATAGGTTCCCAGCGCATAGGCATAACCACCCCGCAGCGTGCGCCGCCACCACTGCGAAAAACGCAGGATATTGGCATCGTGGAAAGTCATATCCGCATCGACCCGCCAGATCCGCCAATCGGCCTTGCGAAGACGGACCGCCAGTTCCGGCTCCTCGCCCGCGATCACATCTTCCCGATATCCGTCCGCCGCCTCGAACGCGGATACGCGAACCAGGCAATCCCCGCCGAAGGACCGCGCTTCGCCCACGGGGGTATTCCACTCGATATCGCACAGGCGGTTGTAGACCGACTCCTCGGGATGCATCTCCCGCCGGCGTCCGCAAACCACGGCGGCGTCCGGGTTTGCTTCAAGAAACGTGAGCGCGGAGGGAATCCAGCCCTCGTCGACCCGGCAGTCCCCATCGACAAACTGGACATACTCAAGCTTCTGTAGGTGTTGCTTAAGCCTCTTATACCCAGCGTTACGTGCGCGGGCAGCCGTAAACGGAATAGACATATCCAGTTCGACCACGACCGCCCCCATATCTGCGGCCAGGTCGACACTGCCATCGGACGAGCCGGAGTCCACATATACAATCGGAACGGCATGCACGGCGAAGGACTCAAGGCATTTGCGCAGCCGCTCCCCCTCATTTCGTCCGATGACGACGACACCAACGGTTGAAGAGCTCATAGAAATGCAGGTTCCATTCATCGGCTTGGCGGTCATTTTGTTTATATCGACCTCGTTTTGCACCTTCGGCTGATATCTGTCCTAAAATTGTACCTATCCCAATTTTGAGCCGAGATCGTCCTACTAGCCCTACTTATCTATCAATTTTTCCACATGAGGCTTCAGTCGCATACCAAACCTCTGCTCACCCTTGTCGCTCCAATGATCAGAATCCGACCAGAATAAATCATCGCAATTGTACAGGTCGGCTTTTGGGTCGAAAGCAACTACTTCGATATCGGAAAGGTATTCAATCTCTCGCTTCAAGGCTTCTCGTCGGAGGTATCTGTCAAGATTCTCAAATGCGGCGCGATGGACAATACTCAACTCGGGTCGATCCTCGAGATCATCGCATTGATAAGACAGCATTTCCTCTTGCGTAATATACGGTTCAATCCTCGGCCCAAGCCAAACGAGGTTGGGTGTGATGCGCGACATCTGAGAAAGGAAATGGAAAACACGGTCAATTCCGGCCGTATGCAAGCTGACTTTAGGATCTTTCGACTGAAGGAACGGGCTGCGGGCGCCTGGCGCGCCCGTTTCGTCAAGAAACAGCCACAAACCAGCCTGGACATACAACGCAAGCTCCAAGTCGCGGCCCTCCGATTCGAAGAAACGCGTTAAATCGCTGCCGGAACACGTGTGTCCTTCAATATGCGGACGGCAATCTCCCTGCCCCACACCGACGATGAATGGACGGTCAAGCGTGGCCGACAGCGCGTTGAAAACATCGGCGCTATGGGAGTCGCCAAACACGACGATCGGTTTGCCATGCTCTCGCTCACAGGTGTCATAACGGTCCTGGAAGGCACTGAAAGGGCCGTCGACTGTAAACCGGCATACATCTGCGAAGGGTTCCGCATACGGATCCATGGCGCTTACACGGCTTATCTCGCTGAGCAGACGCTGATTGGAGGGAGATTGGAGGGCAAAGAAGCTGGACTTCTGGAAGTCGGTATAGGCCAACACTATCCCCAACGCAGCGAAAACGGCGGATATTGAAAGGGAAACCGGTATGACTACGCGGGGCGGCTGCCTCGATACCCGGAACGGACGTTCGACAAACCGCCATGAAAAATAGGCCAGGAATACCGATAGAAACGCCAAACCCATCATGATTTCGATTGGCGGATGGATACCGCCATACACACGGGCGAACGCGAAGATCGGCTGATGCCAGAGATAGGCGCTGTAGCTGATCAACCCGACCAGGACGATCCCCCGAACAGAGAGAACCCGGGCAACAAGAGTTCCTTCGCCTGCATAAAGAATGATCAGAGCAGCCCCCACCACCGGCGCCAGAGTGTACAGAGATGGGAAAGGTGTCGAACCATCGAATGCGAATATCCCGACCAGTACCAGACCGAGACCCGAGAGCGACAAAGTATTATTGGATTGCAGTCCGTATCGGGAAAGAAAAATTGCGCATCCCGATCCAGCCAGTAATTCCCAAGCCCTGGTCGGCAACAGATAAAAGTTCGCGTCCGGAAAATGCCGCCAAGCGTATTCGGTCAGCCCCAGGCTGAAAACAAATGCAACGGCAAGCGCGATAACGGCGGGTCGGGTGTGGGACTTCCAAAGCAGCAGCATGAACACAGGAAAAGTGATGTAATATTGCTCCTCAACGGCCAGACTCCATGTGTGCAGTAGAGGCTTCTTTTCCGCTGCAGCCTCGAAATATCCGCTTTCAATCCAGAACAGGCCGTTGGACGAGAAGATACTGACGGCGGTGATGCTTTGGGCAAAGTCCTTGAACTGCGATGGCAACATCAAGAACCAAGCAAAAGGAATGGTCACTAGCACCACAAAGAACAGCGCCGGCAAAATTCTGCGAAAGCGGCGAGAGTAGAAACTAGCGATTGTAAAGCGGTCAGCGTTGATGTCGTCGATGATGATTGTGGTGATAAGGTAACCGGAAATCACAAAGAAAACGTCCACCCCGACGAAACCGCCGGAAAAGACCTGCAAGCCGCCGTGAAACAGGATTACAGGTATGACGGCCACTGCGCGCAGCCCATCGATTTCCGATCGATACTGCATCAATCTCCCCATCCAGCGGCAGTTCGACCGCCACCCTGCGATTTAGTGGAACTATAAGTCAGGCGGACAACAAAGGCCAAAGCACCTCACCAGGTTCTGCTCCGGGCGCACCGATCATAGAGGCTGTTTGGTCAGTGCGCATTTTTGGCAGGCGCACGACATCGACGGAGACGTTTTTGTTGAACGTATTCAGATAGCGGCAGATCTCCTCGCCAGCCGCTTTTGCTGCCGCATATTCCGTGAACCGCGGTTCTGGTTCTTCGACGTAAACCGTCGACGGATAAAAAATCCGTGTGGGCTGCCGGCATGACATCGCCAAACGCGAGAAACCGGAAACGAAAAAATCGTTATAGGTATTGAACAAACCCACATCGAAATCCGCCCCGGCTCCCTGCTTGATCTTGGGCGACGCGAAATAATACACGTGGGAGTAATGGGCTTCGCCTAATGCTCTTTCATCACCCAAAACATCGAACTGAAGCGCGTTCGCCGAAGCACCGGAAGACTCTATCTCCTGAACAATGGCCTCCGCGTCTGTTGCTCCAAGTGAATAGGTAATCGTCACCGGAACACCAGCGGAGGCCAAGAGCTTGGCGGCAACCTCCCCCAAACCACGAGATCCACCGACGACCAGCGCTTGATCAATTTCCAACTTAGCGCCTTTCGATATAGCTGTAGCGCCAGACATCGTGAGTTGAGATTGCGACGGCGGTCTCGCAAACGTCCGGAGTTTTCCGCTGAACCCAAGACCGGACAAAGCTATGTCGACAAGGCGCAGTTCGCTATGCGCCATCGTTACCGCGTAATGGATTTCGCCAGGCTCCGCACCGCTTTTCTCTTCAGGAGAGAAAGTCAGGTCCAATTCGGAGAAGAGCGAATGCAATCCGGGGCATCGCATCCCGACTATTCGGGTGGCCGCAAGAATGACCGAAACAGCACCGTGAGGAACCTGGGCGCTCATTTGCGGAAAGAGCGCATTAAGATCATCCACGTTAAGACCGAGATCCAACTGCTCTGATACGCCCGGCATGTCCTGCAGTTCACGTTCGACTGGGTCGCGCGCCCACACCTGCGCACCGGGTAACGCGGTCAGTACCTCCGCCGCTCCACTCTCAACCAATATGTGCGCCGCAAGCGTTCCCTCAGTCGTGATCCGCCCTTCCAACGCGCCGTCCTGACGTTCGGAAAGATCCAGGCTGACATTTCGCTCCAAAAGAACCGGTTGCTTGAAGACAGCCGTAATCCGCGATGGGGTGGATAGTGCAGGCCAAATGCTCGCGGCTTCGTTGAGATACCAGCAAAGCAAATGAACGCCATGCACGACAGGTTCACCGAACATCAGACGACGTGCCGCAACACTGTCGACATGGATGGGATTCCAGTCGCCGCTCAGTTCAGCGAACCGGATTTGATCCTGCATCGAGAAACTGCGACCCACCGTTTTCACACGCCCCTCCGTCCGATTCTTGGATCAAATTCGCCGAATGGTCCGCCAGGTCCTAAAGCTGGGCGGCAAATTCCTGCGCCAGATGATTGTAATCCCGCACCCCGGCAAACCTATCAGCAGGGATGCGAACGCCGAGACTTTGTTCGATTTCCATGGCGAGTTTCAGATGCCCAAGGGAGTCCCAATGTTCCACCGTGTCCATTGACGCATCCATCAGAGAAACCGCATCGTCAAGCATGAACACCCGTCGGAACAGGCCCGCTAACTCTTCGGCCATTGGGTGATCCGGCAACGTGGCACTCGCTATCGAAGGAGAGGCATCAACCGCAATCTCAGACAATGGCCCGTCCTTGGCACGCAGCGGAGTCTCAGCAACCTTCTTCGGTCCGGCCAACGGTTTCTTCTTTACAGTAAAAGTGGCTTCCGAGGTCACGGTGACTTTGAAGTAATCCGGTATCGCCAACGGGCCGGTTCCGTCTGAAAGGCTATGGCGATATAATCCACCTTCCCCCAAATCGATCTCAGATGGTGTGCTTTCGAAACCGGCGGACACATACACATTCCGCGATGGTGTGTTTCTTGGCGTCTCTTTGACGTAACCGATAAGAGCTTTTGCGCCATGGTTTCCCGCACACTGCGTCGCCCAAGAAATGATCGCACCCTCGACAGTACGGCCCAGTATCCGGCAAGATAGCAAGAAGCTATCAACCCACCAGTCGCCGTCACGAGCTGCGCCCTGAACCGCTCCGTCATCGGTGTAATCCTCAGCCATGCCCATAGCAGGCCGCAGCACGATAACACCCATCAGTTCATAGTCGCTGAACCGATCCGCGACGCCGACCGCGTAAACCTCCCCACCTCCATCCAAGATCGCTTGGATAGAGGCTGCATCGTGCCGTCGCGTCGTAGTGTTGAACTGGTTTGTCTTTTGAAATAGCTGCAGGACTCGCTGCTGATTGCCTTGACTGATTGGCTCAAAAGTCAGCTCCATCTGCAGGTCGCGGTAAAACTCCTCAACGTTTTCGAAGTTTCGTCGGTTCTCGTTTACCTTTGCCCTCACCCGGTATTGGGAGGAACGTTTCAGGTCCGACTTCGTGAGTTCGAGGTTCTCCAGAAACGGATTGTCGAATAGCCACGCCGCGAGATCCTCGGGCCCCTTGGGAAAATCAGGCACGATGGCATTCGGCAGGTTCTTCACTACTTTTTCGCGCTCTACAGGATTATCGTCGATGAACATGCAGGATTCCTCACCAAGGTTGAGCTCATCAAGCATGTCCTGGATGTTCAGGGCCTTCTCATTCCAATTGATTCGATGGGTGACAAAGTCGTCAGGGCGCAATACCATCTCAGGGTGATTGGCAATAGCGTCGATGGCGACATCTTCATCGTTCTTACTTGTGATGGCAAGTGCAACGCCCCGCTGGCTCACCCCTTTCAGAGCTGCCTGAAAAGCTCTATAGGCCGATCCGGGATAGGCACCGCCGACCTGTATTCCTTCCACACCATCCTCGCCGAGGACACCGCCCCAGAGCGTATTGTCCAAATCAATCATCAGGACCCGTGCCGTTTTCCCTCTGAGAGACAGCAATGCTCCCAAAACCCGTTTGGAAAGATGCTCTGCAAACTGATTGCTGAACGGTACTCGACCAAGGTGCCAATACTCGCCGGCGGAGGCTGCGCTCCGGCCGACTTCCGCAATCATGGCGTCCCCGTCCAACAGGTACACGTCCTGCGCTTTTTCGATCTCTGCAGACAGCATTGCGTTCGCACGTTCGACAAGGCGCTTTAAACCCCTGCTGCTTCTGGTATCAGCCAGACCGAGACTTGAACGATCGATAATCGAGAGTCCCAACACGAAAACTGGCCCTTTCAGCCTCTTCCGGGCATTTTCGATGAGCATAAGCATCGGCTGAAGGGCGCTGGCAAGAAAGGACTCCAAATCGTCGTCACCGACGGAGAGCGGATAAAGATAAGCTTCGCCCAGAACATCCTCTGCTCTTTCGACAATCAATGTAGAGCATAGGGGGCCGGTCATGGCATCGATCAGATCGGACTCTTCAGCATCCTGCAGCAATTGCATCTGTGCCTGTCCGAAAGGAGGTACATGGGTATCAATTTCAATGCCGTAACGCGTCCCTGTCTCCACCATGCTCATGGCCAGATAGTCGAGATTGGCAGAGCCAAGCAGCGCAATCCGCCCCATGTTGCGTGGGGTCGATACATACGGCCGGGCCGAAGATTGCACGATTTGCTTCGGCCGTTCTTCTTTTAGAAATTCCGTACTTTCCGAGGCAGAGCGATCTTCAGTGTCACCCGCCGGCATGGGTCGGTCAGTGCTGTCTATGCTGTTTACCGCCCCGTAGATCTGAGCAGGATTCCCTATCGCGGTCACGTCGTCCGGAATGTCGGTGATCACCAGGGCATTCGCGCCGATCTTGGCATTTCGCCCAACAACGACGGAGCCGGCGATACAGGCCCCAGCGCCAATATCCGCGCCGTCGCAGACTATCGGCAGTTCATCGTTCCGACCGGTATAGGCAACCCCGATCGTTGTATTTTGCCGAATCTGCACGTCGTTCCCAATGTATCGCGGCCCTATTACAACACCGCTGTGGTGCCAAATCCGGACGCGGCGGCCAAGTTTCACTGTGTACCACAGGGAGATACCCCCAAAATACTCCACCAGCGCGAACATTAGGCGGTACAATAGGGTAGCCGGGGCACGGATTACTTTCGGCTGCCCCATCCGCCAGTTGCCGAACCGGTTCGTAAAAACCGCCCAAAACCCCTGCTCGAACATATTCCGGCCGTGGGTCTGAAAATCTTCCCGGACCAATGCCCAGAAGCCAATGCCAGACGGGTTCTGGTTCGTCCGCCCCCGTTCCGCCACAGGCGGGATCTTCAGCGTCTCTTCCAACTCTTTGAAGAGTATGGAACCTGAACTCATACGATGTCCCTCGTCAAACTATCGAATTGCTCTTGGCTCCATACGCCACTCTCCACTAGGCCACGATGATCGTCGACCCGAGGCGGTTGGCGCGCGTCGCGCAACGAGCCAAACAAGCAATGTTTAATAAAGTCAAAATAGAAATGCAAAGGAACGAGCGCCTCCCGCCCCCTTATCTTCCTCTGCAATATTCCCAGCGTCATCCCCACCGTTCGGAGTGTGGCCGCGAAGCGGGTATAATACGGCCCATGATTCTGTGCGTAGTACCGTTTCCAAGACTCAAACCAGTATGTCGGCATCCGTCCGGTTCTCGGTTGCCCATCCACGATGCCTGTCGAACTTCCGGGAAGATGCAATGCAACCGCGTCCGGGGCATGCCAGATTTCCCATCCCAGCTTGCCCGCGCGGTTCATGAAATCCACTTCTTCGAAATACAAGAAGTATCGCTCATCCATCCCGCGCATTTGCTCAATGACGTCCCAGCGGATCATCATCAGGGCGCCGGTCACCCAATCCGCGCGGCTCGGCCGGTCCTCGGTTTCGATTTGAACAGGCCAATGCCGGCTGATCATGCCGACGGCCAATTGGTTGACGAATTCCCGTATCGCAGACGGAAAATTGAAGGCTGCCGTCCAGACCGTGCCGTCATCGTTCTCCAGCCGCCCTCCGACCACACCCGCCCGCGGGTTCCGGTGTAGAATTTCAGTCATCGCGGCAATCGCCCGCGGACGGATGACGGCATCGGGATTGAGAAGAAGCACAGCGTCCGGTTTCCAGGGCAGAAGGCGGGCTGTGTCGAACGCAATATTATTGCCCCAGGAAAAGCCCCCGTTCGCATCCGACCGCACGACCCGTACACGTTGGCCCAGCCCATGGCTCGCGACATAAGACTCCAGCTTTTCCGCATCATCTCCGGGCGACGCATTGTCCACAATCGTCACCAACGAATGCCTGCAGGCCGCCAGTTCTTCCAACAGCGCGGGCAGCGCCTCCACAACAAGGTCCGCGGTCTTATAGTTTACAATCGAAACACAGATATCGCGGTGATCCGTTTGCATACTATGCTCTGACTCCAAACACATTTTTCGGAAGGCCGCGCGGGGCTAATCGCCTTTGTTGAGGACGGTGCCCACAACATTCGTTGTCTGCAACAAAGCCATGGTTTCCTTGACCTGCGACTTGGTCGACTGGCCGCTGGCCAGCACGACAAGCGCACAATCCACTTGCGGCAGGAAGGCCAAGGCATCGTCCGTCGTCAGCATCGGCGGCAGATCGAAAATCACCAGCCGCGTATCGTACCGATTACGAATCTCGCTGACCATGTTGTGCATCTTCGACGTCATCATGGTCTCGGCGGAGTTCAAAATGGCCTTGTGGTTCGGCAAAAGCGTCAACCGTGGAATACCCGGATTGACGAAAACCTCCGGCAGGGACACTTGGTCAGACAGGTAATCGACCAGCGACGGACTTTCCGGCAGGCCGAGATATTCCGCGATATTCGGATCGCGGAGGTCGAAATCCGCCAGCAACACGGTTTGTTCCGTTTGATGGGCGATACTGAGCGCCAGATTGAGCGCCACTGTCGTCTTACCACAAGAGGCTGTAGGCGACGTTACGGCCAAGGTGCGCCAGCCGTTATCCTTCATGGTCCGCATAATCACGGTCCGCAGCCGGTCGAAGCTGACCGTCCGCTCATCGGTCTTTCTGAACGAGATTATCCGGTTCTTTTCCAGATGCGACGGGTCCAGGTGAACGACCTTGGTCTGGCGGTACTCGATATTGCCGGCGGTAAGAGCACCACCACCCTGGGCGGGAGCAGCGGGTGCCGCCGGCGACGTGGATGCGGCCGGTGTATCGGGCGCGGCAGGGGGGGGCGACGACGCATCCTGCGTCGCCGGCGCCACGGGCGCCGCAGGCACAGCGGGAGCGGTAGACGGCGCGCCGCTGCTTTCCGCAGGTTGCGGTTCGACGGCATCCGATGCCGGAACCATGGCCCCTTCCTTCTCCCGCTGGGCGCGGGCGCGCATGACTGCTTCTTTGATGCGTTCCAAGGGTCCTTAACTCCGCTTTTTCGGTCGGCCCGCCCGCCCAACTTCCGCGCCGGGTCGAACTACTCCGCCGGTCCGAACCGGTCTTACCGCAAAATACCGTGACAGATACACCGCGTCACCCAATCAGGTCACGCAGCAATGCTTGAACGGCCTCGACACCCGCCGCAACGTAGCCGGAAATCAGGTCCCAAAGCGCGCCTCCGGCGTCGACCATCATATTGACGGTCTCGAGGCCAAGATCCAGATATGGGCCAAGCGGCTCTATAAAGAAATGAACACCGGCAAGCACCGCTGCTCCGAAACAGATATACCCCGCAACACGCAGCAGGCGCGCGCCCGATAGCAGGTTATCCCGTTCCAGTTCCCCGTCCGCTGCGCCCCCCCCGTCGGGGTCCAGCGCCAGGACCTGGGACTGATCCGGGATGGCGGCAGAGTTCGTGCCGTCCATACCGTTCTCCCGCGACCCCGCCGTATGCTCCGACACGCCGTGTTCGTCGAGTTCCAGCACGTCGGCAATTTCCACTGTTTCGTCGGCTCTGCCTGGAATGCCGGTCGTGGTCGCGGACAAGCCGCCCACCTCACCCTCTCTGTATAGCGGCGGGAGATGTTCGGAACCGACGCCGTCCTCTTGCTGAGCAAGCGACCCTGCGTTCTCTCCGGATCCGGAAATCGAAGCCACCTCATCCGGGACCACGGGGACGTCATTATGCTTTTCGTCCCTGATCTCCGCCGTCCCCTGGCGACCCGGCAACTCGGACACCGGATGCGCCGCGCGGAACTCCTCATCCTCCCGCGCCCGAAGAAGAGCCTCGCGGATTTTTTCCATTTGTCCTTAGCCAGCGGTAGCGTCAGGCGAACCTGTCGATCACCTTGTAGAAAATCTCGTCGATCGGTTTGTAGAAATAGTGCAACCCACCAACCGATACGACGCCGAACACCATTATGGCGACGACCAGCGCGTATCGAAGCCGAATCTTGCTGCGCTGCTCTTTTGCCGTGACGATATAGGGGATCGTCGCCAAGGGGACGACGTTCAAGGCCGTTTCAAGCTGCCCCGCGCTCCTGATGCTGCCGTCGATGAACTCAATGCCGACCAGGCCTGCCATACCGACCCCGGCGGACATCAGAAAGCCCATCATCAACAGCTTCTTTCGGTTCGGCTTGATCGGTTCATCCGGCACCGTCGGGGGCTCAAGCAGCACGAAGCGCTCCGCCTTACTGGCTTCTTCGACATTCTCGGCGATTTGCGCCTGCATCGCCTTGGCGCGGACTTCATTGTACTTCGTCTGTGCGTTGTCATAGTCGCGATTCAAGGCTTTCAGCGCGCGGTCGACGAGCGGGGTCTGCAATATTGTCTGCTCGATCTCATCCAAACGCTCTTGCAGAGCTAATTTCTGCTCCTCTAGGGATTGAATCCGCTCCTGCGCGATCCCGATCTTCGTCTCGATGCTTTGCATATTCAGCGCCGCTTCTTTTTCGGCGCGTTCGCGCTCGACTGAAATTCGCTTCCGCTCCAGAGCTGCGCGCCGCCGCTCCGCGTCGAAACGCCTCGCTTCAATCGACAAGACCCTGCTGTTCTCCAGCGGCTGAGCAACCGCCGTCCGCAGTTCGTCTTTCAGCGCATCGATTTCCGAATTGATCTCGGTGACTCTGCCATTTTCCCCGGCCGCCCCAGATTGTTCAGCTTCTTCTTCCAACCTCTCAATCCGAAACACCAGCCCCGCCGGCGTCTCATCCTCCAGAAGCTTCTGTTCACGCAGATCGACCAGTCGGCGCAGCGACTTAACGTCGGGATGGGATTCCGAGTACTTGATCAGCGCTTCATCCAGTTCGGTCCGCAACTCGGAAAGTTCCGCATCCGCAAACTCGTCCAGCGGGGGCAGACTGTTGTCCACTTCCTCGTCAGGCGCGAATTCCTCTTCCAGCAGGCCAGGGTCAACGAATGTCGGTAAACCGACGCCCGAACGATAGGCCGTCAGTTGAATATCGAGGAACCTTAGTTCTTCCTCGTGCGCCTTGATTTCGCGGTCGGCCTCCCGGATCTGCCTTTCCGCCCGTTCACGCATACCGATCCGGATGTCCAGGTTCTCCGGCAGCGAGGACGCGTTTTCCTGCTTGTACTCCGCAATCTTGGTCTCGATATCGGACAGGTTTTTCTCGAGCTTGAAGGCTTCCTGGTTCAGGAATTGAGTCGTTTCGGTCGCAATCTGCGTTCTGGTGCGAACGTTCTCGTCCATGAACAGAGTGACGATTTCGCTGGCGACCCGCGCTGCGATATCACCGCGCCGGTGTTCGAACGAAACCTTGAAAGCAATTGCAGAAGATCCACGATATCCACCGCCCCCGATGAAACTCACCCCGGTCGCGGTACGCATTTTCTGAACGATTTCAGAGGAGGACGGGCGTTCTTTCTCGTCTTGGAAAACCCCGAACTCGTTCGCGATGCGCAGAAGGTTGGCGCGGGTCATGACCCGCTGCCGGATCACTTCGATCCGTTCCCGGGCCGCGGTATCGACCGATCCGGCAATGATTTCTTGCGAAATCTGCGGGGACTCGATCAGGATCGTTCCCTGCGAGACGTAGATTGGCGGCAACAGGGTGGCGACCCCGACACTGGCGGAGAACAACACAACAAAAGGAAGCACCAGAAAAAGGTACCGACGCTTCAGTATTTTAATATAGTCGCCAATTCTAAATTCGGGTTCAGCGGTCTGTTCCATGGCTCAATCGTACTGTTTCGAATAACTGATCGTGAATGAAACGCGGCGTGAGCGGACCGTTTCCCGATCTGTCTCACGTTCCTGCAATTCCCTGTAGCTTAACCGGGCGTTCAAATCCTCGCTCAAGGTCCAGGTTACGAACGGATCGGCGCGATATTGCACGGTTTCCGTTTCATTGATGTTCGACACATCGGTCGACTCAATCCAGTCGAAGTTTATACCAAAAGAAACTTTATCAGAATAAACATGCACGAGGCTAATTCCGGCCTGCTGCGACTCAATGTCCTCGTTTTCGCGGTACTGCGCATCGAAATTGGCCGATGTCAGGTCAGAGAACGTGTAGGAGAGGCCAAGGCTGGCGGAATCGCTGACCTCCAGCTCGCTTTCATCCCCCGGACTGACGGTCCGGGAAAGGCCCAATGTAAACGATGACTTTTCGAAGCTACGCTGCAATTGTGCATCCAAGCTGTAGTCCCGTGTATCCTCGAAATCGAGCACTCCAAAGCTGACGCTGGCCAGGGTCCTGTCGTCATACAGGTAGTTCGCGCGCAAATCGGCCCGCATCAGGTTGGTAGTGTCCGACCCCTCGTTCGACGGTTCGAAGCGGGTAAAGCCTAACGAAGGGGTCAGATCCAAACGGTCGCTCAACGGCCACGAGGCCCCAAGCGAAAGATCGTTGTTCACGAAATCGTCGCCACCGCCGCCATCGAACCGAACGTTCCGAAAATTGTGCGTTGCGAACACGGACACCAGATCCGACGTATCCCATTCTCCCCGGGAGGAAAGGCTCATTTCCTCCACTTCTTGATCGTTGCTGACGGTCGCGTTGGCGGCATCCGTCGTCAATTCACCGTCGTTGAACTCAGAACTTTCGACCGCGCGACGCGTCAGCGCCAGATCGGAAAAAAGACGAATACGGTCGAAATCAAGATCGTTCGCAACATTCAGATCCAAGCGTGTCGAATCGCCGGTAACAGCACTGTTCCGCGACCGGACCAGCGTGCCGGACAGATCTAGGTCCAGACCATAGGTTTCGCTTTCATAACTGCTTAGGATCGACGGCGAAAACTCCCGCAATGTATTGGACTGCCGACCGTTTTGTCCCAATTCCGGATTGTTTTCATACGACGTCGTCTGCGACACGCTGGTCGTGGTTCGCCAATCGCCCGCAGAGGCGGACATGGGAAAAACCGCAGATAACAAGACCGTCAGCAAACTGACTGAGCGGCATCCTTGAAGTGCGCCCGTACCGGCCATGGGTTTAGACAAACTCCGCGTCCTTAAATCGGCCCGGAACTTATGGGACGACGATGACGTCTCCCGCCTCAAGCAGCATCGACGCACCCTGTGGGTTTTCCCCATCAATCAGATCGTCGTAATCGAAATGGATGTACCTGGCGTTCTCACCCGTTCCCCGGAGAATCTTGATCTCATCCTCATCCGCGAACCGGTCGAATGCCCCAATCACACTCAAAATCTGAGCGATCGTTGTCGGGCCAGCCAAAACAACTGGACCGGGATTCGCGATCTTGCCAACAAGATAGACACGATTCCCGCCCACGGCGAGAACGCCTACCGTAACCACCGGCTCCGCTAAATATTCCGCCAACGCGTCGCCGACGAGTTTCTCTACCTCAGGCGTCGATAGACCCTCCACTTCAATCCGGCCCGCCAGCGGGAAAGTAATGCTACCGTCGGGCAGCACCGTCAGTTCGCGATCCAGCACCTCTTCACGCCAAACAGAAATCGCCAGTGTATCGCCCGGCTTCAAGCGATATGCGTCATCTGCCGCGGCGGCGGGGGGAGGGAAGCTCGTACAAAGAAAAGCTGCGACGAGCAGACAGGCCAGCGCCTTAAGAGACTTGGTCACCGTAGTATCTCCAAAAGGTCCGCAGAAAAAAAGAAAGTGAGGGAAGATCCCTCACTTTCCTAACATGACACAAAGACTGACTGAAGCAACTATTCTTTACAGAATGGGGCCTTACGTTACTCTCAATCAGCCCCTGTGCTCCTGTCTTAGACGCGCGCTTTGCGACGACCCAGGAAGCCCAGGCCCACCAGAGCACTGATAAGCAGCACGACCGGAGCCGGCAGCGGAACCGCGCTGATCGTCGTGTTGTAGTTGGCGTTCTGCGTCGTGCCCGGAGGCCCTGACGGCGCGAACACGTTGTCCGCGCTGAACACACCCAAGATCTGGGTAACGCCCGGAACAACTTGATCAAGAACGAAGTTACTTACCAGTTGATCGCCGGCGGAGTTGCTCTCATCCGTGGTGACCTGGAGAGCCGCAAAGGCACCAGTCAGACCACCGATATTTGAACCAACGTTAAGGCCATCGCCGCTCACATCAAACAGCCTCAAAGTGAGGTTGTCGAAGCCGATGCTGCCCTGCGGGTTGATCACACCCAGCTCAAAGCCCACGGAGGGCACGCCAGCACCAACCGAGAACAAGAAAGCATTGTTGAACGGTGCGAGCGGGAAACTCGGAATTCCCGGAGGCGGCGGAGACGGGTTCGGGTTGAAGTTGTAATTCACGGAGAACCCTGGCGTTCCACCCGGGCTGAGCACACCCAAATCGGCGTTGATCGGGAATGTATTGAACGGAGCAACCGGGTTATCGTCGCCATCATCTATCGGCAACGCGGCGATGCCGGTCGTGCTAAGAGCGCTACTCGCGTCACCGCCGAACAGTGTTACCTGACTGACGGAAACAGCACTGGCGGACCCTATCGTTCCGACCCCAACCAGGGCGGCGACGGCGACTGCCGATGCTAGTCTTTTAATTTCGAACATATTTGAGACCCCTTTTGAGGCAAGTGGACAGAAACTCAACGACATGGCGGGTCTACCATAGGTCTTGTCCAAGTCAATTAACGGCAAAAGCATAACTTCAACTACCGTTCATATTCTGCGGCTATTTCAACAATTGCTACAAAATGACAACAGTCGTTCAAATTTACGGGAACTAATACACAAACCGCTATCGGAAAAACGCAGGAACTATGCGCAGCAAATCCGCAGGAAAACTCGATTTGGCGCAGGTTGAAACAAGGGGTGTGGTTTCTGAAACGAGATAAAGGGTAACCGGGCGACCAAAGTGGTTTGTGTTCCTTGCGCCCCAGCAGGGTGCCGTGCCCCCCCCTTTTCGCGGCCGCCCCCTGCCGCTCTTCCCTGGAAACACTAACCCGTAGGCATTACCAGCGAGTTAGTTTCCATATACCGACCGAGCAATTTCAACCAAACTGGAACA
The DNA here is from genome assembly GCA_028282025.1 of Hwanghaeella sp. GTDB lineage: Bacteria > Pseudomonadota > Alphaproteobacteria > UBA8366 > Aestuariispiraceae > Hwanghaeella. Next base: position 28,503 of record JANQIT010000356.1, read on the forward strand.
ATCGCAATCCACTCTAGAAGGAACCGTCCACTACGGTTTTCAGATACTGACCATAACCCGATTTCGCCAAACGCTCGGCATGCGCGGCCAGTTGGTCGAGCGTGATATACCCCATATGGTAAGCGATCTCCTCCAGACAGGCGAGTTTCGTGCCCTGGCGCGCTTCCAACAACCCGACGAAATTGCAGGCATCGAGCATCGACTGGTGCGTGCCCGTATCGAACCAGGCATAGCCCCGGCCCAGCTTCTCGACCGCCAAATCGCCTTGCTCCAGATACCAAGCATTGACGTCCGTGATCTCTAACTCGCCGCGCGCCGATGGTGCGATGGATTCCGCGACGTCCACGACACGCTCGTCGTAACAGTAATATCCGGTCACCGCCCAGTTCGACGGCGCAGGGTTCGGTTTCTCCTGAATGCTGGTGGGCTTACCCGCTTCGTCGAACGCTATCACGCCATACCGTTCGGGGTCCGTGACCCAGGAAGCCAGTACGGTCGCCCCCTTCTTGGATTGAGTCATGCGATAGAGCGTTTCAGGCAGACCATGGCCGTAGAAGATATTGTCGCCAAGAACGAGAGTAGTTGGGCTGCCGTCGATGAATTCCTTCCCGATCAAAAAGGCCTGTGCGATCCCTTTCGGTTCGGGTTGCTGGGCATATTGGATTTCCAGCCCCCACTGCGACCCATCGCCAAGAACTCTCTCGAAATGCTGAGTCTCGTCGGGCCGGGTGATGATCAGAACGTCGCGGATTCCCGCCAGCATCAGGCTGCTCAACGGATAATATATGAGAGGTTTATCATATATAGGGAGTAGCTGTTTGCTGACAACGAACGTGGCCGGGTACAAACGCGTTCCACTTCCTCCGGCAAGCACAATCCCTTTCACCGCAATTCCCCTTTTTACATCAAGCCCCTATTTCAGCAGGCGTCCCACGACGGTATTCAAATCCTGCCGCCAATCGTTTGCCGCGATACCGTATACGTCCGCGATCTTTTCGCAAGAAAGGACTGAATTCGCCGGTCTTTCCGCCGCTGTGGGGTAGTCCGCCGTTGCAATGGGCTTGACGGTCGGCGGCGCGGGTAGATGCCCGTCGGCAGACGCAAACACAGCCTGGGCGAACGCGTACCATGTAACCGCCTCCCCGCCGCAATAGTGGAACGTTCCGAAACGGCCCGGACCGTTATCCGCCCATTGCGCCAGAACTTCCCTGATCGCTGCAGCTATTCCCGCCGCGGAAGTCGGACATCCCCGCTGATCGTCGACGATGCCAAGGCTGTCGCGCTCTCGCCCCAACCGCAGCATGGTCTTGACGAAATTAGATCCATGTTCGGAGAAAACCCACGCTGTTCTTAGGATCACATGCCGGGACGTCGCGTCGCGGACCGCTTCCTCGCCGGAAAGTTTCGAACGGCCGTAAGCGGACAGAGGACTGGGGCTATCCAATTCGCGGTAGGGGCCGGATTTGGATCCGTCGAACACGAAGTCGGTGGAAATATGAATAATTGGAATGTCGAGACACTTGCAGGCGGCGGCCATTTCGCCGGGAGCCCGCGCGTTGAGACCGTCCGCCGCTTCGGGCTCGCTCTCCGCCTTATCCACGAAATTGTACGCCGCGGCGTTTATGACGACATCCGGTTTTTGTGACAGCACGCAGCGTTCCGCCTGCCCCGCAACGGCTAGGTCCACGTCTGCGCGGGTGACGGTTTGCAACCGCCATCCGGATTGTTCGGAAAGCGCGCGGAGTTCCGTTCCAACCTGGCCGGTGGGCCCAAACAGCAAGACTCGCACAGTGTTCGCCCCCTTCGGAAACTATTCGGCAGCGCTCTGCCCGGTCCCGAGGCGTTCCCCCGCATAGCGGTTTTCCAGAATCTCCCGCCACCACCATCGGTTCTCAAGATACCAGGAGACCGTCTGACGGATTCCTGTCTCGAAGGTTTCTGCCGGCTGCCAATCGAGTTCGGCGGAGATCTTGGAGATATCCATCGCATAGCGTTGGTCGTGGCCCGGGCGGTCGGTGACAAACTCGATAAGTTCCTCGGCCGGGCCACGTTCCGGATCCGGCGACAGCTCATCCATCAGGCGGCAGATCGCGCGCACAACATCGATATTCTGCTTTTCGCACTTGCCGCCGATGCAATAGGTCTCGCCCAAACGGCCATCGGACATGACGCGCCACAAGGCGCGGGCGTGATCTTCTACATAAAGCCAGTCGCGAACGTTCTCACCTTTGCCGTAGACGGGGATCGGCTCCCGGTTGAGGATTTTCAGGATGACGACCGGAACCAGCTTCTCAGGGAACTGATATGGACCATAATTATTCGTGCAATTGGTGATCACCGTCGGCAAGCCGAATGTTTCATGCCAAGCGCGCACCAAGTGATCCGAGGCGGCCTTACTCGCCGAATAGGGTGAATTGGGCTGATACTGAGTGGTTTCGCTGAACAGGCCGGTCGGTCCGAGCGAGCCGTACACCTCGTCCGTCGACACATGTAAAAACCGGAACGATGCCTGCGCGTCGGCATCCAATCGCCGCCAGTACCCCAATGCCGCCTGGAGTAGCACGAAAGTGCCGTTGATATTGGTCTGAATGAAGTCGCCGGGGCCATCGATGGACCGGTCCACATGGGATTCCGCTGCGAGGTGCATCACTTTGACGGGCCGGTACTTTCCGAACAGATCCCGAACCGCCGCAGCGTCGCAGATATCCACTTTTTCGAGGGTGTAGCGATCGCTCTTCGACACTGGCGAAAGCGAGGATAGGTTCGCGGCGTAGGTAAGCTTGTCGATATTCACGACATGAAGATCCGTGTTCTCTATCAACTGGCGCACGACCGCCGAACCGATGAAACCGGCGCCGCCGGTTACGAATACAGTTTCCGTCACGCGCTCTACTCCTCTTCAAACGTGAAGACCGTCGGCAGGTCCTTCAAAAGGCCACAGACCTTGTCCTTGTCGCTCAGCACCGCGCTGTCCGGTTCGACAGGCCAATCGATGCCAAGGGCCGGGTCATTCCAAAGGACCCCATCTTCCAGGTCGGGGGCATAGTATGCGTCGACCTTGTACAGGACTTCCGTGTCAGGTTCCAAGGTGCAGAAACCATGTGCGAACCCTTTCGGGACATAGAGCTGCCGCCAGTTCTCGGCGCTCAAGACAACCGACGCATGACGCCCGAATGTCGGCGACCCGACGCGGAGATCAACGGCGACATCCAACACCGCACCATGTGTTACTCGGACAAGCTTGGCCTGGCTCATCGGCGGCTTCTGGAAATGCAGGCCGCGAACCGTTCCCGAGGGGCCCGAGAGCGAGTGGTTATCCTGGACCGCATCCATCTCAATCCCAAGTTCGGCCAGAGCCCCTCGATTGAAGGTTTCCGAGAAGAAACCCCGGCGGTCGCCAAAGCGGCGCGGTTCCAGGATTTTCACGTCCGGAAGGCTTGTTTGGATAACGTTCATTGTCACACTGCCAGCATCATGCCGGGACACGCAGGGGTCGGCGGCCGTCGGAACGTCAATAAGCGTTCTTGTTTACGAAGCCGACTATCGCGGTTCGGGCGAGAATCTGAAGATCGAAGAGCAAAGACCAATTCTCCGCATAGTAAGTGTCGTATCTCACGCGCGCTTCCATTTTGTCCAGAGTGTCGGTTTCCCCCCGAAGGCCGTTCACCTGAGCCCAGCCCGTGATCCCCGGTTTGACGCGGTGCCGGGCAAAATACCCTTTGATCAGAGCGGCGTATTCCTCGTTATGGTCGACTGCGTGCGGCCGTGGGCCGACCAGCGACATCTGCCCCCGGAACACATTGAATAGCTGGGGAAGTTCGTCAAGGCTGGTGCGCCGGATAAACCGCCCAACAGCGGTAATCCTGGGGTCATCTTTGGTGGCCTGAACGGTTTTCCCCGCCGGCGGCCCTCCGTGATACATGGACCGGAATTTGTAGATATAGAAAACTTCGTTGTTATAGCCGTAGCGTTTCTGGCGAAAGATCGTCGGGCCCCGGCTCTCGATCCGGATTGCCGCGGCAACCGCCAGCAGCACCGGCGTAAACAGCAGGATCAGCACGGCGCTGAGTATTCTGTCTTCCAACCACTTCACCACGATGTTCCATCCGGACAACGGCGTTTTCACCACCTCCATCATCGGAATGCCGATGAAATGGTTCGGCGAGGGGCGATAGGGGAACCTGAAGCCCACAAGATCGGATCCCAGATGGATATTGGCGGGAAGTTCGCGCAATCGGCTGATGATCGACATTAGACGCTCGTCGGCGTTCCATGGCAGTGTAACAATGATATCGTCGATCCGGTTGTTCCGAACGTACGACATCATTTCCTCCAGGTTTCCAAGTACCGGAACGTTCGCAACCCGCGGGCCGATCCGGGCGTGACGATCGTCGAAAACGCCAATGATATTGTTGAACTGCGGCGTTTCTTTCGACAATTGCTCAATAAGCCTCTCCGCCTGACGCCCGCCGCCGACGATAAGGACATTGCGTGCGAAAACGCCAATATTCGCGAGATGGCTGATCACAAAAAAGCCGACCAGACGCGTGAGGAATATGCAGCCGAATGCCGATAGGGCGTAGCTGAAGGTCCAGACGCGCGACACTTCGTCCGAGACCTTCAACGAGAAATAGACCGCCATCAGGAACAGAAACGCCGTCATGCAGGATACGGCGATTTGCGCCAAGTTAGCGAAAGGCGCCATGATCGCGTTGAATTCGTAAAGGCCGCTGTACCGAAAGAGAAACAGCGTCACCAGGCAGATAAAACAGACGGCCATTGGGTAAAGGTCTGCGTCCCAAACGCTGCCGCCGATATACACCGTATAGGCTGCCATACCCGAAACCAGGAACCAGAAGGCATCGAGCAAGACAAAGATGCCGGTGACCACAGTAGAGGAAATAGGATAGCTTGCGTCGCGCCGCCCCGCCAAACGCCGGTCGCTAATTGCGTTCGGACGATGTGTCATGGACCGCACCGCGAAACTAAGGGCGTGCCGTAAACCGTCATAGCGTTAGCTTCTTCCAGTCTGTGCCTGTGCCGATTCCGGAATTCCATACCCTTAACCACTTGTCTAGTCGACTTCCCATGGGGGATTCAACCTACCTCTTACGTCGCGGCTCAGACCTTCGAGATTCTATGTCGCGATTAGACGGAGAGCACAGTTGATCCCTCGTTTTCGGTATATACCCCGGCCATCCGGTGCCCGTCGAAAGGCGGCTGCGTGCCCCAAGGTGTTGACACCACACTTTCTTTTAAACGAACCGATGGTATAGGGCTGTATCGGTGGTCACAATTAGTCTAGTGTTTTAACTGGCTATGGAGATTCTGGAAAAGCCAAGCCTTGGCTACCGTGGCTGGAGCTGGTGCGTTGAAGCGGCTTTGTTGTTACAATCGGCCTGCTTTCGGTACACCAAGGACCAATCCTGATCGGAAGCGCGCACACCCTCTAGCTTAGATAGCATTCAGGACGCTTTAGTCCTAGTCTCGGAGCATCAATCATTCCCAACATCATCGCCTATCTGGTGCTTTACAGTTGGCCGATTTTGGCTTTTGCCTTGTTTCGGACGATGCGGCCCCAGTTCGCAATTATCTGGGCTGTTGTTGGTGCCTATATGCTCCTGCCAGTCAATACTGGCCTGGATTTTCCGTTGATCCCACCATTGGACAAGACGCTTGTTGCCAACCTAACTGTAGCTCTTCTTTGCTATTTCCTACTGCGGGGTCGGTTGAAGTTCATTCCAAAATCGACAATCGGGAAAATACTGGTGGCGATGTTCGTAACATCTCCATTTCTGACAGTTCTTACAAACAACTCTCCACTGTTCACAGGCGTTATCACCCTTCCCGCCCTAACATTACACGACTCGTTCTCTCTGCTGGTCAGGCAATTCATCTTGGTAATGCCCTTCTTTGTCGGTCGGCAATATCTTGGTGACGAAGAGGGGCACCGCGCTCTAATCCTCGTGCTTGTAGCGGCAGGATTGATTTATTCCTTCCCAATGCTGCTGGAGGTGAGACTCAGCCCACAGCTAAACAACTGGATTTATGGGTTTTTCCCACATTCTTTCAATCAACAAGTTCGGTTCGGCGGTTTTCGCCCTGTGGTTTTTATGGGTCACGGTCTTTACGTCGCAGTGTTTATGGCCATGGCGCTGATAGCCGCAGCAGCTGCATGGAGAGCACGATTACGCGTATTTCGGTTTCCCGCAGCATTCATCGCCACCTACCTAGCCGTGATCCTTATTCTCTGCAAAACCGTTGGCGCAGTCATACTAGGGGTGATGGGTGTTGTACTGGCACGACTTATAGGACCACGGCTGCAAATCCTCTTTTGCGCCGGAATTGCTCTCACCACACTGCTCTATCCAATGTTGCGCGGTGCTGACTTTATCCCAACAACAGAACTGGTGTCCCTTGCCAGTGATCTTGTAAACCCACAGCGTGCTCAGTCTTTGGAATTCAGGTTCGACAACGAAGATCTATTGATGAACCATGCGAATGAAAAGCCGTTGTTCGGTTGGGGCACACAAGGGCGCAACCAAGTTTTCGACCCCTTAACAGGCCGCAGCCTCGCCACAATGGATGGTCGTTGGATAATCTCCATCGGAGTTTGGGGGTGGTACGGTTATGTGGCAGAGTTTGGGTTACTGACGCTTCCGGTTGTTATCTTATGGTTCCGGTACCGTCGGCGATCTCTCGAAATCCCCCCCCTGACCGCAGCCGTCTGCGTGGTTCACTGCATGAATTTGCTAGATTTGCTACCGAACTCTTCCTTGACCCCCATAACGATACTAATTGCAGGCGCGTTATTCGGTTATGCAGAGCAGAGCGATTCTCTGAAACATCAACGCCAGAAGCGCTAAGACGAAGCGGACTCAACAAGCGCAACAAGCTCATCCTCTAACTTCGATACCGACGCCTCCCAAGTGTAGCCGCTGGCGGTTTCGAATGCAGCAAGCGATAGATCACGCCATTCCTTCGATGACATCGACACCAACAAGTGAATCTTCGCCATGAACGCAGCCACATTAGAATCAACCAGATAACCATTAACACCATCTGCAATAAGGTCTGGCGCTGCACCGGCAAGGGTGGCAAGAACTGGTGTCCGGCACGCCATCGCTTCGAGAATCGGCAACCCAAACCCTTCGGCTTCACTCGTAAAAAGCCAGGCATCACAGTCTGCATAAATCTGCGGGATATCGGATTGCGGCGGCTGAAATCTGAAGTCGACCCACCCCGGTAAAGCAAGGTCACCATCAGGTTCCTCCCCCCCGAAACAAATCACGCGGAGTTCCGGATAAGCTAGCTTAGCCTTCATGCAGACATCAATTGCAAGGCGCGTATTCTTCACAGCGTTGGTCGAGAACACAAAACCGATTGTCAAGATTTCCCGTTTTTCTCTTACCTCAACAGCGAACTTGCGATGATCAACTGCATTTGGAACCACCGACACATTCGTCTCTCCATATTCATCGCGCATGACGTTCTTCAGCCATGTTGATACGGCAATCTTATGAAGCGGCAATCTATAGGTTGCCGCCGAACGTTCTGCGGGTAGGGGAGCAAAAACCTCGTGACCTTGAACAAAGTAGACTTTCTTGCCCTTCGCTTCAGAAAGTCGAGAAACCCATTCCGCAGTTTCCCACCATGTCGCCAGCACAATATCAGCATCCGGAAGGTCAGCATCAACAACAGGTCTTGCAGATTCCAAAACTATGTGATGGACGTCGACCGTGTCGAAATGGCTTGCTGAAGAGCCTATCGCCCGCAACCATTTCCCACGCAATAGCGCTTTTGCTTTCTCAAAAAAGCTTGGTGCCGCTCGCGGTTGCGAGACAATGACTACCTCGTGACCTCTGTTTTGCAGCTTCTCCGCGTAAGTCGCAACCACACGGATTCCCCCGCTAAGGTCAGCATGCGGCAATACAAATGAGAGCTTCAAAAACTTAGCCATTCCGAAAACTCGAAAGACAATACAGCAGTGCAGCTAATAGGCCAAAAGGTCTCAAAAACAGTCCCTTTAAACTTTCTTTTGAATGAGCAACTTTACAATTGATTCGAGGCATATTCAGTGAGGTTACAAAAAATAGCACGAGAAGCCCGGATGACATACCAGCGATCTCGAGTAAACATTCTCAGGTACGTCGTTGGCATCAGCGCCGCGAATTTCAGCAGATATCCTGCATAGGTAGTCTGCTTAGATCCCGACGGGATCACAAATTCCGGGTCCGTAAAAATGGTCCTTATTGCTCACATTCTCATTGTACTTCCTAGGTGTTCAGTCCCAGCATTTGATGGATTGGATTTAGGATGAACCTCTGGGGTTCTGAAGTCCATATTCTACAGATGAACTCGTACAGGGTTAGGCCTTTGAACGCCTTCAATCGACGACCAAAGTTGTAGGCGTCGATGAAGTTCTGAAGATGCCGGCGCAACTGCCCGTGATTGTCATAGTGGAACCGTTTGACGGTTGCCTCTTCGATGGTTCGGTTCATCCGTTCCACCTAGCCGCATGTCCATGGTTGGTTGATCTTGGTCAGACTGTGCTCGATGCCGTTCTCGTCGCAAACCCGGTCGAAGATGTGGTGAAAGGCATATTTGTGCCGGGCGTGGTTTGTGACCTGGATGCCATTGTCCGTCAGCGCCGTGTGGATGGCGTAAGGCACGGCCTTGAGTAGGTTCCGGAGGAATTGCACGGTCACCAATTCGCCGGCTTTCTCATTTAATTCAGCCTAGGTGAGCTTGGATGTACGGCCGTTGGCCACGAAGAGGCGTAGCTTGCCCTCGGCCATCCGGACGTCGGCGATGTCGATATGGAAGTAGCCGATCGGATAGCTCTTGAACTTCTTCCTCACCGGTTTGTCGCCGTCGATTTCCGGAAGTCGGCTGATGCCGCGCCGTTGCAGGCAGCGGCGCAATGAAGAGCGCGACAGATGCGGGATCGTCTGCTAAAGCGCGTAGAAGAAATCACTGAGCGGCAAGAGGGTGCATCGTCGGAAAGCGATGATGATTGCCTCTTCGTCTGAGGACAGAACCGTCGACCGTGGTTCTCTCGGTCTGGTCGGAAGGTCAGCCACTGACGTCCGCTTTTTCCATTTGGCCACGGTCTTCTGATTGATCCCATACCGCCTGGAAAGCGTTCTCAAGCTCTCTTGATTATTTTCAATTGCTCTACGGACCGCCTTTGTCGCGCGGACGCTGCCGTGAAGAACCTGTCCCATAGTGCCTCCTTCCAGTCAGTGGAAAAATGTGCACCATCAAAGCTTTGGACCAAACACCCTTAACTTGGAGATTAAATGTGTGTCTCCGACAACCGTACTGATTAAACGGCTTTGTTGCCAATCTGAAACATGTGCAATTTCCCTAGATCAAGAACCACTCACACACCGAGATATAAAGTGCAGTACATCAGCCGGTATCCAACTGCTCTGCGAATAAAGACACCAACGAGCCTCGAAAGCGCAGCGAAGCATATAATCAATCGCAGAGGATCTTCATTGAAACAGCCACTCTACACTGTCGACAAATGCAAAACCGAGTAAACACCCCACCGGAAGGTACAAGAGCGTTAGAACTTCAAACCGCACCGACAGCAAACCCAACCTCCATTTATAGATGAGGACGAGCGGTATAGCCGCATAAATGCTCAAGACGACGCCCCAAAGCACAAAATCTGACCCGATGGTGAATATGATGGCCGGCACCGAAATCACGATAGTCGCAAGTCTGACAAGTATGATCGGAATGAGATAACGGGGACGTCCAACAGCCATGAAGGCATCTCCCGCCATGCGGAGATGCCAGGATCCGATTTGTACGACTAAGATCTGGAGAAAAGTTCCGGCCATCTCATACCTGTCATCATAGAGTAGGTCTATGATCGTCGACCCTGACACGAAAAGGAAGGGTGCGATCATCAAAGTAACGGCGTCTGCCGGCCGGCGAAGCTTGTAATATACTGACTTAAGGCGTGCGGGATCGTTTCTGTTCACCTCGCTCAAGGCTGGAAACGCGATCACCGAGGTGAACTTCTGAAAGACTCCTGATAAGGCCTCGAGAATGAGCGCCGCGATAGCGTAAGCACCGAAAGCAACGGGCGTTAGGAAAAAGCCCAGGATCCATCTATCGGCATTGTTGACCAAGAAACCGAGGATCGAAGAGAGAAAGATCCACTTACCAAACCCAATGATCTCCTTGATCATCGGGACATCCCAGCAGAGCGCGTTAGATTCGCCTTTGAGCGCGAGATGGCTGAGCAGGCAACTAAGCCCATGACCAGTCAGGTACCCGATTACCAGAACCCAAATCGTCGGCCAATCGATAGCAATCAAGATCATCACGCCGACCGAAACGATCTGCGTGAAAAGCGCGATGGCCGTTACCCTGCCCAAAACGAGATGGCGGCCCGCCGTCGCGAGTTTTGTCGATTTCAACCCCTCTATCACGGCGATGCTTGAGAACGCCATGATGACCAACGGCAGTTCCGGACTGGAATAGGTGCTGTCGGGCGGCAGGAATCCATAGGAACCAGCCACCTGAAAACCCCCTCCTACCAACAGCAGAATGACCGCGATCAAGAGCCCTCGTAGGATTTGCAGAGTCCAGACCGTGTTCAGGAACCGCCGGTCATCCCCCCGCTCTTGTTGGATTACATTCTGATTCAACCCGATGTCCGAAAACAGGTTGATGGCCATCAGGAAAAGAAAAGCGAGCGCCATGACCCCGAACATCTCCGGGGCCAAGAGCCGCGTCATGATGAGATTGGAGCCGAACCGAATTACTGTCTGTCCAGCATGGCCGCTCAGAGCGATAGCCCCAGCCAGCAATGATCGACGTCGCAAAGAGGGAGCCTGGGCGGATGCCATTACAGTGTCTTCCTTGCGCTCCCAATCCGGACCGACGTCAGGCGCGATATGTTTTCAATAATCCGGTATCGACAAGATTAGGATTGGATCTTGTCCTGGCCGCACGATCAGTCTCTTTGTTTCTTCTATTCAACGAAAATGCAATACAGTCACTGATGAAGACATCGGCGATCTTGTGCATCGAAACTCATTCGGGGTCGATGCAGGTTTGAAGCGCAATTCCCAACACCACGGAGGTTGTCGCTGGCGACCGTTTGAGTATATCCGTTGGCACGGCACGAAGAAGAGAAATGGCATGAAAGAAAATCCGAAAGCGAGTGTTTTGCTACCGGTATACAATGGCTTGCCGTATCTGGATCAGGCGCTGGAGTCCGTTTTTCGTCAGACAATGCCATACTTCGAAGTTCTCTTGCTAAACGACGGCAGCACAGATGGGTCGCCTGAAGTACTGCAAAAATATGCAGCACGCGATGCCCGCTGCCGATTGATCGATCGGGAGAACCGCGGGCTCATCAGGACCCTCAACGAGGGGGTTGAAATTGCGAGGTCGGATATAATCATCCGCATGGATGCAGATGACATCTGTACAGAAGATAGGTTCGAAAAACAGATCGACTACCTGTCCCGGCACCCTGATTGCGTTGCGGTCGGCGGCAATGTGCGGCTTATAGACCCCGATGGCGACATCATCATTTCTAAGTTCATTCAAGATTTCAGCCACGACCAAATTGATGCTCAGAACCTACGAGGTACAGGATCAGCCATCTGCCACCCCGCCTCCGCAATGAGACGCTCGTCGGTGATCGCAGCCGGCGGTTACCGGGACGAATACGTCCACGCGGAAGATATTGACCTGTTCCTGCGACTCGCGGAGCGGGGGCAACTCGTCAATATCGAAGATGTTGTGTTGGACTACCGGCAGCACCCCCAGGCGATCGGCTATACAAAACGCGCTGAACAGATCGCTTCTGCACACTCTGCAGCCCAGGACGCTCGGGCGCGCCGTGGATTGTCTCTCACACCAGATGGTTGCTTTGAAAATATAGAGAGTGACGCCTCAGCACAGTTAATCACAGAGAGATGGGCATGGTGGGCTTTGGACGATGGCAATTCAAGAACCGCTAAGAAGTACGCCCTTCGGACAATGTTGAACAAGCCGTTTAACCTTTCCTCTTTTAAGCTGTTGGTGTGCGCACTTCGGGGGTACTAAGCGTTCTAACGGCGCGATGCTCCGAAAGCAGGTAGCCCGGTCGCCATTGGTGTTCAGGAATTTTCCTCGGCATCCGTTCAGGAACTGTTAGGATCTAGTAACGGTCTTTTTTGGCGCCCCAGAACGGCCAAACTAATCGTTAGTATTCTTGATGCTAAAAACATTCTCTCCCCGAAACACAAAATCCCGGTCCAGCGAAGAAACACACTTCAGGAAATTCTGGGAGTTGGCACTTCGGGGCAGCATCCAGTCATGTAATTCCACGATAAGAACCGGGAATTTTTGGACCCACTCAGTGTTTTCCTTAAACAAGTCAGCTTCAAACCCTTCGATATCGATTTTCACTAAAAATGGCACAAACCGGTCCTCTGAGTATCTGTTTAGCAGAGTTCCTATCGATAAAAGTTGAAGGTCCAATTGACCGTCGAACGTCACACGATATGCATCATTACCCAACCCAGGGTCCTGCAATGTGCCCATACAGTCCTTGCTGGCAATACCTGCCTGAAAAAGTTCTACATCGTGGCCGTGCGTGTTCTGCTTTGCTAATTCAACGTTCTCGACACTAGGTTCGATGGCAAGAATTCTTGCTTCGGGATAGGTGATCGCAAAAAATTTCGACCCAAACCCGGCATTTGCGCCACAATCAATTATCAAAGGAGTCTTACCAGCTTTCAGAATGTCATTGTAATTGCTTGCAATATCGTCCCCTCAAGTCAGCCAACCTAGATTGTAATCTTGACTCCGAAATACCTGCATAAGGGTTCGCAAATCGATTCTGTCTCTGACGGCTAGTTGTATGAAAGGACCTGAACCGAACCGCCGAGACAAACTACCTCTGGTAAGAACTACTTGGCGCTTTAAAAACGGCGGCGAAAGAAAGACAAACCGATGTCTCCGCAATAGGGCGACAAGCAACGCCTCCCCCCAGGACCAAATCTGACGAGCAGCATCCGTGAGCTGAAAGAGGGAATGATCATCTTTTTTTGCCTCTTTCATAACAATCAACGTGCATCCTCTGTATAAATCACAAGCTAGATTTGTTTCACCCTTAAACTCAACCGTGACGATACTTCATACCACAACCTAAGATGATGCGTGTCGATAGCCTTTCGAATCTTCTTTTTCGAAATCGGTTAGCCGTATGCGCCTCGTTCCGCTAGCCATGAAACGACCCAAGCTAAAGTCAGCTATACTAACAAATCAAATGCCCAAGGCCCCGCTTCACTCATAGGCAGCCGTCGCGCCTCAGGGCGGTAAAGCAGACAAAAGTGTCAGTGCAATCCTCAAGATGGCAAGCAAACACGAGAAGTAACAGTCTACTATTATCCGAGAGTCGAACTACAACACTGCGCCCAAATAGTTTCGTCCATACGTTCGCTCTATGCGCGGGTCATCCAAGACCACGCGTGCTCGATTTGTGTGGTCAGGTTGGGGTGTTGCGGGCGCCATCCCAGGGTCTTTCGTGCGCGCCGGGCGTCGCAGATCAGGACGGGCGGGTCGCCGGCGCGGCGCTCGACAATCCGCGCGGGCACCGGATGCCCGGTCAAGGAGCGCGCCGCCTCCACAACTTCCATCACGGAAAAGCCGGAGCCGTTGCCCAGGTTGAACGCGTTGGCCCCTGCCCCGTCGCTGCCGTTCAGAAATCCGAGGCTGAGAATATGCGCCTCTGCGAGATCGCAGATATGAATATAGTCGCGGATGCAGGTCCCGTCGGGCGTCGGATAATCGTCGCCGAAGATCAGAATTTCCTGCCGCTTGCCAGCCGCCACTTCCAGGATGAGCGGGATCAGGTGTGTTTCCGGCTCATGCGCTTCGCCCAATTCGCCGTCCGGATCCGCCCCGGCGGCATTGAAATAGCGCAGCGCCACCGACCGAATGCCATGCGCCGCCGCAAAACCACGTAGCAACTCTTCGCACATGGCCTTGGACGCACCATAGGGGTTGGACGGCGATTGCGCCCTGTCCTCGCCGATCGGGTCCATCGAGTCGGTGCTGAAAATCGCCGCTGTGCTGGAAAATACGATTTTGTCCAAGCCGGTATCGCGCATCGCGCTCAACAGCGTGATCATACCGCCGACATTATTGCCATAATACTTGCCGGGGTCGGCAACGGACTCACCGGCCGCGATAAAAGCCGCAAAATGCATCACCGCGACCGGCTTATATTGCCGGATGACCCGGACCAGCGCTTCGTAGTCACGGCAATCGCCGTATTCGAGCGGCCCCCATTGTACCGCCCAGGGATGCCCGCCGCTCATATTGTCGAACACGACAGGGGTATAGCCGTTGGCCGCCAGCGCCTTGCACGTATGGCTGCCGATATAGCCGGCCCCGCCGGTTACCAGAATTGCGCCCCGGTTCATATCATGCTCCGTTCGTCAGCAAACAGTGCACACGAGCAGCGCGCACCAGAGCCACCATAGAGACGCCGGCCGGAAGTCTCTACCGCCGAATTACCTTGGACGGAAGCGGCCGCGAGCAGTCCTATTCCGGGACGTATTTTCCAAGCCGGGGGAACGACGTTTCCAGGAACCGCTGCAGGCGGGCGTCCGCTTCTGCCTCCGACTCGCCCTGTTGTATCGGCGTGATGCTGCGCACCAGCGCACCGTCGGCGCGGCCCCGATTGAACTTGTCCAGGATGGAATAGTACTTGATCGCGTATTCGCTGGTCAGACGACGGCCCCGCTGCTCGAACCAGTAATACACCAACTGGCGCTGCAAACCCCGTTGGATGATGGCACGGTTGATGGGCAGCGTCACGGTCTGGCCGTCCGCCACAATATCGATGCTGGTCTGTTCGATGGCGGACATTTCCCAACCGCCGCCGGGAATACAGACTTCCGGAGAGTGAATTCCGTCGCCTTCCGACTGGTCCCGGTAATAGGCGACGTAGAAATCGACCGGCGCGTTCTCCCCCTTCTTACTGTAGATCGTGGCGAGATAGTCGTCCGCCGCCAGAACTTCCTCAATCACGGGATCGAGCTGCGAGGAACGGCCGCGCCAGCCATCCATGCGCAACGGAAAGGAAGAGAATTCCTCTCGCACGATAGGCTCGGGCGATTGGAGCGGAATATAGGTCGCCGCAGCCAACAGACCGGTGACCACCATGGTGCTCAGCATGGCTTTCGAGGGCGCATGGTCGCGGATACGGGCGATCTGATGATTCAGACCGGAGAAGTCCAGGTCGATGGTATCCGCAAGCGGTTTCGGATTCGGCGTGAAACGCTGCATCGCGACCGCCATCAGGAAAAGGATCGCCACACAAGCGCCGAAGATCACCCATCCTTCGAAGGCGTGCAGGAAGCCCTCTGCATGCTCGATACCGTAGGAATTCACCAACACGCCGATCACGCCGATGCGGAAACTGTTCATCAGCACCGTGATCGGGGCGGCGGCCAGCAGCAAAACCGCCTTGTGCCAACGCGGTCCCTGATACAGCACACAGAAGATGTAACTGAAGCTCAACACCGGGAAGAGGTAGCGCAGGCCGCTGCACGCTTCTGCGACATGCAGTTTATAGGCGCCGAGGTCGATGATGTTCCCGGCCAGGAAGACCGGAATCCCCATCGCGCGGACCAGCGCAACGCCGATCTCGGAAGAGATGAACTGCAAGTTCAGGGAAAGCTGCCAATACAGGATGTTCGGCAGCGGCAGCATATATACGAGATGCAGCACGCCGGTCCAAAGCACGATCCCGCGCCGCAGACCGAAGCTGACCAGCACCATGCCCCAGACCCAGATGATCATGCCGTAGGTAACGATATCGGCGATGCGGGAGATATTGCCGATTGCGGCAATCAGGAAACCCGCCATGACGACCCAGAAGCCCGGCCAACGGTCGGTCACCGGGCCGCCCGCCTTCGGAACCGCCTTCAAATCGCGCAGGAAGAGATAGGCCGACACGATCGGGATCAGAGGACCGTGACTGTATTCCGGCGTGGACCATGCTTCGCCAAGCGAGGTCATGCCGTACCAGAAAAACGGCACGGCGAATATCACGCTCAGGCCAAAAAAGATCGCACCCATGTGGGCGTCGACAAGCGATAGCCGATCTGGACGGTCCGTAGAGGTCAATGACGCCACCGGTTCTGGCCCTTTTTGCAATTCTTAGTGTTCACAAAAAACGCACCACAAAACAACAATTCTTTCCGGCCCTGAGCCGCGCCCGTCACGGGCCGTCCAGCCGGCGAATCCGCTTAACCAAAAACTATGTATGTTCTTCAAACGAATACACTTTCGCCTGTGCGCCGAAATCCTACAACAGCCTGATCGACAATCGGTGTCGAAATTGTCTACACACATTGATATTGCATACTATGGTATGCCGATTTTGAGCAATTCCCTAAATTGTGAACCTGCGGGTTGCCCATAATGGTTAAGGATGGTTCGCTTTCCGCCGCCATATGCGGCAACCGTTATAAACAACAGGATCGACTACCCATGTCGGACGACGAACAGTCGAAGAAGAAACGCATCGCCCTTCTCGTCTTTATCGGCGTAATCCTGGCGGTTTTCGCCTTAGGGGAGGCGCTGGGCTAGGGAGCGCAACCGGCCCGGACTTACTGGACCGGCATTTCCCGAACGAAGGCCATCAGCGCCTGCACCTCTCGCTCCGACAATTCAATCGGGGCCGCATTGGGGGGCAAGTTGGTGATCGGTTCGATTCCCCTGATCCGGACGAAAGAAGGATGCGGCCGTCTGGCGTAGAAGGACGTATAGCGTTCTTCCCAATCGTCGCGTTTCCGCAGCAGCTTGAAACTGGGCGTGGACCCGATGCCGCCCATCCGATTGAAAGCGCCGATCACATGACAACGCGCGCAATGCTGCTTGGCGATCATCTCGCCCAAGTCCAGCAAATCATCCCCCGCAGCCGGACGCATGCCGGTCAGAACCATGCAGACACATGCAAGACCAACGGCGACAAGGCGTGCGGCTTTGTCCATCCGTCGCCCTCTACTTCAGCCCGTCCAGTTCGATTTGGATCGTTATCTCATCGCCGTCCCGGCGCACGATCATGTCCACAACCTCGCCCGGACGGCGCAGATAGATTTCCGCCATTGCGTCCTGGGGTTTATAGACGGGCCTGCCCGCGATTGCGCGGACGATGTCACCCCGCTTCAAGCCCGCTGTTTCCGCAGGGCCGCCGGGGCGGACGCCCCGCACGGAAACCCCGCCGGTCACCGCGCGCATCTCCCGCGGTAAGGGCGCGAACCCCGCCCCCAGGAGTGCCCGCTGAACTGCGCCGAACGCGACAAGATCCCCGGCAACGCGCCGCACCAACCGCGCCGAGACAGCGAAATTGACCCCGATATTGGTGTCCGCCTGCGCCGCGAAGATCGCCGAAAGCTGGCCGATTACACGCCCTTGAGCATCGATCAGGGGCCCACCGGACGCCCCGGGATTCATGGCGGCGTCAGTCTGAATGAAATCTTCAATCGCGTTGAAGCCTGCGCCCGCCCGCCGCACGGCAGACACCGAGCCGCACGTCACGGAGAGATCCAGTCCGAACGCGTTGCCGATTGCACAGGCATTCTCACCCGGTGCCGGCAAGGGCGCGTCCGGCAGCGGGGATAGCCGCTCCTCAATCTTCAAGACCGCGATATCCGTCGCCGGGTCCCCGCCGACCAGTTGCGCGACGACGATGCGCCCGTCCGGCAGGCGCACATCAATCGACACCGCCTTATCCACCACATGCAGGGCGGTGACCAAATGGCCGCTGCCGTCGAAAGCGTAGCCGGTGCCCTCCGGCGCGACGCCCGGGGGAATATCCGCGCCGCCCCCTTGCGGCAGGCCGGGCCACTGCGGCAGCACGCTGACCGAGCCTGCCAAGGCGGCTTGGATACTGCCCGGTTTTAGGTCATGAGCCTTTGCGCCGCCCATCGCAATCGCCGCGCAGACCAGCGCGGATAGCAGTGCCCCCCTCATTCGGGGGCCGCTTGGGTACGGGCCTTCAAGAAGGCGATGAGCGCCGCGCGATCTTCGGCGCGGGGTAACTTCTGCAACGGCATCTTGGTCCCGGGCAACATCACCTCGGGACCGATCTCGAACAATTGCGACAGAGTCTCGGGCGTCCAGACAATGTCCGACCGGGTCAAGGCATCCGAATAAATGTAGTCGGGATAGGTGCCGACCCGGCGGCCGAAGATGCCGTCCAGGCTAGGTCCTGCGCGATGCTTGCCGTCTTCCTTCAGGGAATGGCAGACAGCGCATTTCCGAAACTGGTAGCTGCCGCGTTCGACGATATCGTCGGAGTCCGCCAGCGCGACCGAAGCCCGGCCAATCGGTTGAAACGGGGTGGTCTTGCCGGCGACCGGTTTACCATCCTCGACGAACCAGCCGCGCGCGACCTGATCCACCCCGGCCGCATAAACCTGCTCTCCACCGGGCGTGAAGGAGATCGACCAGACAGCCCGATAGTAGTCCACCGGCAAGCGTTGACGGACGCCGCCCTCACCGTGCCAGAGACGCAGATACCCATCCGTGGAACCCGACGCGACCGTCTTCCCGTCGCCCGTGATGGCGACGGCTAAAACCGCCCCTTCATGACCGTCATAGGAAAACAGTTCCTCGCCGTCCGGCAGCCGCAACACCCGTACCGCGCCGTCTGCCGAACCGACCACCAGGATCTTCCCGGCCCGATCCACCGCGATATCGTTCACTGGAAAGCCGGTATTGACGATCAGACGCGCCTCGCCGTCTTTCCTGTCGACCGGCCAGCGCCACACCGCGCCATCGTAACCCGCGGAGATAAGATATTGGCCATTGGGCTCAAACAAGGCTGCATTGACACTGTTGCGATGCCCCTCGAACCGGTTCACTTCCGCGCCGGTTTCAATGTTCCAGACCTTGACGCGCCGATCCCAAGCGCCTGTAGCCGCAAGCCGCCGATCCGGAGAGACAGCGACCGAAACCACCTTTTTGTCATGAGCCTGGATCACCGAAAGCAGTTTCGCCGTCGCCCGGTCCCAGACAATCAGCGCCCCATCATCGCCGACCGTCACGACCCGGTCACCGGCAAAAGTCCCTGCATTCACCGCCGCCTCATGCCCCACGAATTTCAATAGCGGTTCGCGGCTCTGCAGGTCCCATAATATGGCGAGATCGTCGAAACCGGCGGTCAATGCCTGGAGGCCATCGGGCGAGACCGCGATGTCTCGCACGGGTGCCGCGTGACCGATAAGGTCCGCTTGCGCCGCGCCGGAAAACCCGGCGAGCGCAAGCAAGAGGACGAGCGGCCTAAACGGCGTGAACAAACGCATTCCGGACGGTTAGCCGCTATTCAGCAGGCACCCGCCGGGCTTGTTCCTGTTGAACCTCCTCAACCCAAAGGCTGTGGTGTTCCTTGGCCCAGTTCAGGTCAACCTGCCCCGTACCCATGGCGTCGAACGCACCTTCCATACCGATGGAGCCGATATAGATATGGGCGACGATGATCACGATCATCCCCAGCGAGACGATCCCGTGCCACAGTTGGGCGTATTGTTGTTCCTGCACCGGCGACAGTTCCGTCGGCAGCGCAAACCCAAAGCTGTTCAGCACCTGGAAGGTTTTAGCGAACATCGGATATTCAAACGGGAACAACAGCGACCAGCCGGACAAGGCGAGGGAAGCGCCGCCCACGATGGTCACCCAGAAAATGATTTTCTGACCGCCATTGAACTTCTTGGCCGGCGGATGCTGCCCCTTGAACAAAATGCCGCCGCCCATGGCCGCCCATTTCAGATCCATCAGGTTCGGGATGTTATGGCGCACCCACATGACGAAGATCATCACCAATCCCAGCATGAAGGCGAAGGCGAAACCGTGATGCAGATATTTTCCGCCCATCGTGATCAGGGCGAATGCTTCCTTGCCGATGACCGGCAGCAACACCTGTTTGCCGTACAGTATGTTCAAGCCGGTAACCGCCAGAACAATGAAGGAAACCGCCACCAGCCAATGGCCGATCCGTTCGATCAGTTTGAAGCGTTCAATGGTTTGACCGGCCGGCCCATGGTCGATCTTGATTCTGCCCCGAATGGCGAAGAAGGCGATCAGCAACACAAGAATTGCCGCCAGCCCGTAAGCGCCATAGGTGAATAACGGGCCGTTGCGGAATTCCATGAACAACTGCCCGGAAGAAATGTAATTGCCGAAGACCGGCTGGCCGCGGTTCGCGCCCGGGGTCTGGATCAGAACCGCCGCATTGCCGTCAGGGATGCTGACATAGCCCGCCGCACCGCCGCGGATGTTGCGCCACAGTTCAGAGTCGCTGAGCGTCCCCTTCGTCTCGCCGGGAACGGCGCCGCCTTGCAGCCCGGCGTTAGCCGGCGCGCCTTCGTTCGTGTTCTGCGCGTGCCCTACGGTTGGCGCAACGGCAATCAAAGCCAGAACCAGGCCAGCCAGACACCACCGTGAAAGCTTGGACACAATCGACCGAACCATTTTACATCCCTCCGCCGAATAAGCCTTTGTGTTTGTTATTGGAAACCTAGAGCGTTCGCCAGAGTTTTCCAGATTTCGCTGCCCGCGTCGCGCCGGTTGACCATCCTGACATGATCGGATTTCCCAATCGACGGGGTGCGGGCCGGGATAAAGAAGAGGCAACCGCCGACCGCGGTTGCCTCCCCCAATCCGTTTAGGCGGACCGGCCCGAAGGCCGGTCCAGGGTTCAATCAGGAACCGCCCTTGCTTTCATAGGCGGTACCCCAACCCCAGGCGCCAGACCCGAAGCCACGGGCAACCACGCGTTCGCGATAGATGTCGGACACCACGTCCCCATCCCCTGCGAGCAGCGCTTTGGTCGAGCACATTTCTGCACAAACCGGCAGTTTGCCCTCGGCCATGCGGTTGCGGCCGTACTTCTGGAACTCGGTCTCGGACATGTCCGCTTCGGGGCCCCCGGCGCAGAAGGTGCATTTGTCCATCTTGCCCCGGCTGCCGAAGTTTCCGGCCTGCGGATATTGCGGCGCGCCGAACGGACACGCGTAGAAGCAATAACCGCATCCGATGCACAGGTCCTTCGAGTGAAGAACGACGCCGTCGTCCGTTTCATAGAAACAGTCAACCGGACAAACCGCCATGCAAGGCGCATCCGAACAATGCATGCAGGCGACCGAGATGGACCGCTCGCCCGGCTTGCCGTCATTGATGGTGACGACGCGCCGGCGGTTGATCCCCCAAGGCACTTCATGCTCGTTCTTACACGCCGTGACACAGGCGTTGCATTCAATGCAACGTTCCGCGTCACAGAGGAATTTCATTCTAGCTCCCATTTATCGTCTCCTCACGCGCGCTCGATGCGGCACAGGGTGGCTTTGGTTTCCTGCATATTCGTAACGGAATCGTAGCCGTACGTTTGCGCCGTGTTTGTGGATTCCCCAAGGACATACGGATCGGCACCCTCGGGATATTTGTAACGACGGTCCTCGCCTTCGAGATGTCCACCGAAGTGGAACGGCATGAAGGCGACGCCGGACCCGACACGTTCCGTGATCATCGCCATGACCTTGACCTTAGCGCCTTCCGGACCGTGGACCCAAACCTGATCCTTGTCCCGGATACCCAGATCGTTGGCATCGCGTGGGTTGATCTCGACGAACATGTCCTGCTGCAACTCCGCAAGCCACGGGTTGGAGCGGGTCTCATCGCCGCCGCCCTCGTATTCGACCAGACGGCCGGAGGTGAGGATGATCGGGTAGTCTTTCGAGAAGTCCTTCTTCTGGATCGACGCGTACATCGTCGGCAGACGATACATCACGCGGTCCTCGTAAGTCGGATAATCCTCAACCAGATCGCGGCGCGGCGTGTAGAGCGGCTCGCGGTGCGTCGGCACCGGATCCGGGAAGTTCCACACGACGCAACGGGCCTTGGCGTTCCCGAACGGTGCGCAGCCATGCTTGATGGCGACGCGCTGGATGCCGCCCGAAAGGTCGGTCTTCCAGTTCGTCTTCTCGCCGGCCACGGCGTCGATGGCCGCCCGCTCATCCGCGGTAAGATCGGAATCCCACCCCAGCTTCGTAAGCATGGCCATCGTGAATTCGGGATAGCCGTCCTTGATCTCGGAACCGACCGAGTAGGACCCTTCGGCGAGCAGATTGTCGCCGTCCCGTTCCACACCGAAACGCGCCCGGAAAGTCAGGCCGCCTTCGGCCACCGGCTTCGAGGGATCGTACAGGTTCGGCGTGCCGGGATGCCCCATTTCCGCCGTTCCCCAGCACGGCCAGGGCAGACCGTAATAGTCGCCGTCGGCCGGACCGCCCAGCGCGCGCAGGGTGGTCTTGTCGAAGGTGTGCTGGTTCGCCATGTGAAGCTTCAGCCGTTCCGGCGACTGGCCGGTATAGCCGATGGTCCACATGCCCTTGTTGATCTCGCGAAGCGTGTCCTCGATGCTCGGCTCGTCGTTTTCCACCGGAATGTTCTTGAACATCTGGTCGGCGAAACCGAACTTCTTGGCGAACTTGTAGATGATCGTGTGATCCGGCAGCGATTCGAACAGCGGATCGATGACCTTCTCACGCCATTGGAGCGACCGGTTGGACGCCGTCACGGACCCGTGGGTCTCGAACTGCGTACAGGCCGGCAGCAGGTAAACCCCATCCGTCCGGTCATGCAGAATGGCGCTGACCGTTGGATACGGATCGACCACGACCAACAGGTCCAACTTCTCCATCGCCGTCTTCATTTCTTTCATACGGGTCTGGGAGTTCGGCGCGTGGCCCCAAAGAACCATCGCGCGCACGTTGTCCGGCTGTTCGAAGTTCGCGTTGTCTTCCAGGACACCGTCGATCCAGCGGGAAACCGGCACGCCCGGCTTCTCCATCAGTTCCTTGGAGTGGAACTGACCGAGCAGGTAGTCGTAATCGACGTCCCAAACACGAGCCCAGTGCTTCCAGGACCCGGTCTTCAGACCGTAGTAGCCCGGCAGCGTGTGACAGAGAACCCCAAGGTCGGTCGCGCCCTGGACGTTGTCGTGGCCGCGGAAAATATTGGTTCCACCGCCGGTGACGCCCATGTTGCCAAGCGCCAACTGCAGCACGCAGTAGGCCCGCGTGTTGTTGTTGCCGTTGGTGTGCTGGGTTCCGCCCATACACCAAATCACCGTCCCCGGCCGGTTGTTGGCCATGGTCCGCGCGACGCGGCGCAACTGCGACCCCGGAACGCCCGTGACGCGCTCAACCTCTTCCGGCGTCCAGCGCTTCACTTCTTCCTTGATCTGATCCATGCCCCAGACGCGCTGGCGAATGAATTCTTTGTCTTCCCAGCTATTCTCGAAGATGTGCCAGAGAATACCCCAGATCAGGCCGACATCGGTACCCGGACGGAACCGAACGTACTCGTCCGCATGCGCGGCGGTACGCGTAAAGCGCGGATCGCAAACGATCAGCGGCGCGTTGTTCTGTTCCTTCGCGCGCAGCACGTGGAGCAGCGACACCGGATGCGCTTCAGCAGGGTTCCCGCCGATGATGAAAATGGCGCGGGAATTGTGGATGTCGTTGTAGGAGTTGGTCATCGCACCATAGCCCCAGGTGTTCGCGACACCGGCGACCGTGGTGGAGTGACAGATACGGGCCTGGTGATCACCGTTGTTGGTGCCCCAGAACGCATAGAATTTACGGAACAGATAGGCCTGTTCGTTGTTGTGCTTGGCCGATCCCAGCCAGTAGACCGAATCCGGTCCGGATTTCTGGCGGATCTCGAGCATCTTGTCGCCGACCTCATCGATCGCCTGCTCCCAGGAGACCTTGGTCCACTTACCGTCGACCAGCTTGGTCGGATATTTCAGGCGACGCTCGCCATGGCCGTGTTCGCGAACAGCCGCGCCCTTGGCGCAGTGTGCGCCCAGGTTGAACGGGCTGTCGAAGCCGGGCTCCTGGCCGACCCAAACGCCGTTGTCGACCTCTGCAATCACCGTGCAGCCGACCGAGCAGTGCGTGCACACGCTCTTCACGTTGGTCATTTGTCTGGCCGCGATCGATTGCGCCTGCGCCTTCCGGGTCACCAGACCCGCGGGCGCCGCCGCAGCAGCGGCCGCCGCGCCGGCCACCAGACCGGATCGCGTCAAGAACGTACGTCTATCGACGACTTCGCCGCGGGCCTTGCCGCTGGCGATCGACGCCCGGGGGCCGAATGCTACCCCGTTTGTCTTTTTGCGAAGCATACTGTTTCATCCCTTATTCAGACGGCTGCGGATTGTTGTTTGAAAGGTTTCCCCCGAACCCAATTGCAGCCTCAGTTAACCAAATTCCGATAAACTCTGCGGCGCCGCGGATGGTGTACATCCGTCAGGCGCGCCGGGAGCCCCTAGAACCTGGCCGTCGCGTAGAAAGTCTTTACGTGGTCGGACTTGCGATAATGCCCGCCGTCGAGGATTTCCGCCTCTTCTGCATGCGCACCGCCAGCCGCAGCCACGACCGCCCCAAGCCCCACGGCCGCACCCTTACCGGCTGCACCGAAGAAACCGCGACGGCTGACTTCGTCTTTAGCTTTGTCTGCCATGTTTCAGTCTCCAAAAATGCCGGCCGACTGTCGGCCGACGGTTTCGCCATACGGATTGAAAAAGACCCCGCACCCCCGGTCAGGCGCGCGCGATCATGGAGAAACCCTCCTCCTCAATCTGCATGAACAACGCACCGACCTCACCGATGGTTCGGTAGAGATCGGCCTTCTTCGCCGCCTGAAGGTCGGCGAAAAACTTGCCCGCCCAAGGCTTCAAATGGGCGGAGAAAAACCGTTCCTGTTCGTAGAGCGTCGCCCCGCCTTGCGCCGTATCGGCCACCAGGTTGGCCATCACGTCGCACAGGGTCGCAATGTGATCTTCCGGCTCGGAAACGCCCATCGCCCGCTCGAAACCGAGTTCGGCGAGGTCCGCGCGCAAATCCGCAAGCGGTTTTTCATTCAGGAAACCGGTCAAATAGTAGCTGCCGAACGGCAAAAGCTCGCCACGGCCGACACCAATGAAGAGATCGTGATATTCCTGCCCTACGGTCGGCAGATCGGCGCTGTCGAGCGCGTCGCCGAACGCAGCGAACGCGCGGCCCAGATCGGTGTCCGATCCGGCGAAAGAAGCGGCTGTCTCATGCAGGTCGGCCCG
>JANQIT010000288.1 GCA_028282025.1 Hwanghaeella sp.
GACCGCCTTCGGTCGCTTTACCGGTCAGCCGGATTACGTCGCCGGCCCTTGCCGATGCGCCGCATCGCCTGCAAACCGGCTCCTACCCGGCTGATCGGCAAAGCGATCTCAGTCGATTCCAAGTAAAGGAGACGCGCTCTAGGATGCTGGTATCTTCTGAAGCAGCAATGTCGATTGGTACGGCTCCCGATACGGGGTGGATCAGAAAATATCGATATATTCTAAATGCTTGCGCCACGATGACGCAGGCGCGGGAAAGACTGATCCGAAGCAATCGCCTGTGCGTACCTACTTGGTTTCGCGCTTCGGATTGTACACCTTGGCGCAAGGGTTATGATGCCGCCGCCATTGGCGAGGGGTGGGCCGCTTTCGATGAAAGTTACGTCGCGCAAGTCCGAACTGCTGCGCATGCGGCATGCCCTGCCCGGGAAGGTTGGATTGGTGCCGACGATGGGGGCGTTGCATGCCGGTCACGTGTCGCTGGTCGATACCGTGCGCCGCCGCGCTGATTGTGTGATCGCCACGATTTTCGTCAACCCGACCCAGTTTGCCCCGCATGAGGATTTCGAGAAATATCCGCGCGGGATGGAAGCGGACCTGGCGGCGTTCGAACAGGCCGGCGTCGATTTGGTCTACACGCCGGCGGCGTCCGAAATCTATCCCGATGGGCCGAAGGTGACGGTAAGGGCCGGTCCCGCGGCGCGGGGGTTGGAAAGCCTGTCGCGGCCGCACTTCTTCGACGGTGTCTGCACCGTGGTTTCGGCCCTGTTCGATCATACCGAACCGGATGTCGCCGTCTTCGGTGAAAAGGACTTTCAGCAATTGAAGGTGATCGAAGAGATCGCCGCCACCCGGGATACGCCCATCGAGATCGTGCCGGGGGAGACTGTGCGGGACGCGCACGGCTTGGCGTTATCGTCGCGAAACAGCTATCTCTCGCCGCGGGAGCTTGAGACGGCGCGCAGCCTGAACCGGCTGCTGCTGCGAACCGCGGGAGAACTCCGCGCGGACCCCGGCAATGCTGCGCAGAGTGTGGCCACGGGCATGCAGGCGCTGCGCAATGCCGGTTTCGATGACGTCGATTATCTGGAGGTGCGTTGGAGCCGCCTTCTCGCGGCGGTCACGTTGGGGCCCACCCGGCTTATCGACAATGTCCCTCTCTGACGCGGGGAGGCGGGAACCGTGACCGGGCGACCATGCGTCTGAACCCGCCCACCTCCGGCTTTGCGTCCGGCGCCGTGCTGATCTCGGCCGCGGCCTGGGGGCTTTACTGGATACCGTTGCGCTACCTTGAAGCGACAGGCGTCGACGGGGCCTGGGCGGTTGCGCTGGTGAACGCGCCGGCGGCCCTGTTGCTGGCCGTCGCGGCGGCGTGGCGTTGGGAGAGCTATCGGGCGATGACCGGTTCCGTCCTGGCGATCGGGTTGTTCACCGGTGCGGGCTTTGCCTTGTACGCTTTGGGGTTGGTGTATTCCTCGGTGGTGCGGGCGACGTTGCTTTTCTATCTGACCCCGGCCTGGGCGACGCTGATCGGCATCGTCTGGCTGGGAGAAAAAGCGACTTGGCGGCGCTGGGCGGCGATTGCCGGGGGACTTGCCGGGCTTGTGCTGCTGGTCGCGCGCGGCGGCGGGACCGTGCCGCTGAATATCGGCGATCTTTTCGCCTTTCTGTCCGGCGTGTTCTGGGCCGTGGGGGCGGCCTTGATCATGCGCTCGGGCGGTGTGCCGGTGGCGGGAATGGGCATGGTGCAATTCACGGTCACCACGGGGATCGCCCTGTTGCTGGGCGGGCTTGTCGACGGGTTCGCCGTTCCCGTTTCCGCCGTCCTGCTGGCGGCATTGCCCACCTCTGTCGCCGTTGCCCTGTTCGGCATGCTGCCGGCGGTATGCATCCTGTTCTGGGCGCAGAAGTTTCTGTTTCCGGGACGGGTCGGGCTGCTGATGATGTCCGAAGTCCTGGTCGCCGTCTTCACGGCCAGCCTGCTGCTGCCGGACGAGCGCCTGGGGCTGCTGGAATGGGGCGGGGCCATCCTGATTGTCGGCGCCTGTTTCTTGGAGATTGCACCGGCGCGGAGCGGTTCCGTCCGGGAAACGGAGTAGCCCGGTACGGTTTTTTTGGGGTTGGCAAGGGATTGTTAAGAAATTCGCGGTACTTTGCTGAGATCGCATAGGGAATGAAGGCCCAATTTTGTTGGGAGAGTACGATGATTTCTTTGAATGCAAATAATCACGATATCGATTTTGTCGAACGTGTGCTGACGGTCGTCGAAGAGGCGATGATGGAAATATCCGGGTCGTCCGAAGTGGATCTTCCCGCCGAGGAGGACTGCTGGCTGATCCCCGTGGACGAACGCCTGGTCTCAACGGTCTGCCGCGCGGCGTAGAGCCTGTCACCTTTACTTGGAATCGGCTGAGATCGCTTTGCCGTTCAGCCGGGCAAGAGCCGGTGACGCCCTCCGGCTGAGTTGAAGGTTACGGCGGGTTTCTTACGCAACCTTGGTACGGCCGGTTCCTCAGCACCGGCGCTAAATTTCCCGATATCCGGAAATGACAGACCATGCCGCCTTTGCCGGTGGGACTGTCTGTATTTCATCCTTTGACGGAAAGCATGCTGAAATATATAAGAACATAAAGTGAACAAATGGATTTGTGCTGTGCTGGATGGTGTTCCGACCGGGGGGATGGATGCGGCGCGGGCTGTCGCCAAGCCCGAGTCCGCAGCCGCCCGTGCCGCCGCGCCGGACGGGCGGTTGGAGACGCTGCGGCGGGCCGTGGCGGCGATTGAACGGGGCGGCGTCTGTACGGATGGCGGGCCTGTTCTCCCGACCGGACTGAACGCCCTGGATGCGGCCTTGCCGCAAGGCGGGCTCGCCCAGGGCGCGGTGCATGAGGTCGGCGGCCTCAGCGCCGCCGGGTTCGTCCTGCATCTTCTAAGCCGGGTCGAGGGGCAGATCTTGTGGGCCGCGCCGGAGACGGTGCGCGATACGCTTTATGGACCGGGCCTTGAACAGGCGGGCGTCGATCTCGCGCGGCTCGCCATCGCGCCCTGCGGGACGCCGGAAGATCTGCTTTGGGTGACGGAAGAGGCGCTGAAATCCGGCGCGGCGCAGGCCGTGGTGGCGCAGCCCGCCAAGCCGGTCGACCTGACCGCCAGCCGCCGCCTGCAACTGGCCGCGGAAGCCGGCGGCGCGCTGGGCCTGATCCTGACCGACCCCAACCGGCTGCGCGCGGGAGGTTCTTTGAACGCTGCGGGTGCACCCAGCATGCTTGCGCCCAGCGCTATGACGACGCGATGGCAGATCGATCCCGCGCCGTTGAAAGAGGGGTTGGAAAGAGCATCCTGGACGGTGCGCCTGCTGCGCGTGCGCGGCGCGGGTCTATCGGATGCGGTATGGACCGTGCGGTCGGACCGGATGGGTAAAATGCATTTGGCAGAGGGCTGACGGATTACCGGCAGCGATCCCAGAGAAGGCCTATGGCAATGCTCAAGAGGCTCACGGCAACGGCGAGGGTCACCTCGATGGTCAGCCAGGCTGCAAGCCAGCCAAAGCCAAACTCCAGCCCCCAAGCCAGCAGGACCGGCGCGAATACGAGGCCCCACCAAAACCACGAACTGCGAAGAACGCCATTCCGTCCGCCCATAATAAAGTAGATATGGGATCGTCCTCTCTTCGCACAACGATAGTAAGCGTCTCCTACCCAAAGCGGGTCAGCTTATCGATAAAGCCTTTCTGCGCGGCGACCTCCCCGTTCACCAATCCGCCGGGGGGCCGCCCGGATCTGACATCCAGGACCGACGCCACGTCGGACGCGCCGATCCCGGCAAAGCACTGATCCGTCCAGCACAGCGCGTGCGGGGTTACGATGACATTGTCGAGCTGAAACAGAGGATCGCCGGAAAGTGGCGGCTCGGGGTCGAAAACATCCAGGCCCGCGCCGGCCAGCCGCCCTTGCTGCAGGGCCTTGGTCAAGGCGGTTTGATCGACGATGGGGCCGCGCGCCGTGTTAATCAGGAAAGCGGTCTGTTTCATAACCGCCAGCCGTTCTGCATTCACCAGATGATGGGTCTCCGGTGTCAGCGGACAGTTGACCGTCAGCACGTCGGCCTGCCGGAAGACCGCCTCCAGATCGACCAGTTCCACGCCCAACTCTGCCGCCACCTCACGATCCGCATAGGGGTCGAAGGCGATGAATTTCATACCCAAAGGCTGCGCCAGGCGGAACATCTCCGCCCCGATATTACCGATCCCGACCGACCCCAGCGTCCGGCCTATCAGACCAACGCCCATATGGTCGCTGCGCGCGGCGAACCCGCCGGCCCCCTGGCGCGCCAGCCTGTCCTTGGTCATCAGCCTGCCGGTCAGCGACAGCATCAGGGTCAGGATGGCGACGGCCACCGGGCGGCGCACGCCGTCGGGCGTGATGCAAACGGCGATATCGTTTCGTGTGCAGGCCTCCACATCGACCGTGTCGTATCCAACGCCGAAACGGGCGACGATGCTCAACCGCCCGGATACGGGAATGCTCTCTGCCGCGAACCGCTCTCCCAGCAGGATCAGGGCGTTCACGTCCTCCATCTCGTCGGCCCGGATCGGATCGCCCGGCGGCAGAAAGCGCAGTTCCACGCCCGCCGCTTCCCGTAGCGGGGACAGGTCGAAGGATGGATAGGTCATCGATCCGTCCGGCTGCACGAAACCGGCGGACAGGGCCACGCGAAATATCTCAGCCGTCATCTGCAATTCCCCGAAGCTCCGACAGGCCCGCTGTCAGGGCGCGCTGGTAGAGGCTGCTGTCGGTGCCGTAGCAGCAGAAATCGAATCCCAGGGTCAGGTCGGTCCGTCCTTCTTCCACGGACCCGACAAGCCGGCCGAGCGACAGGTTGTGCGCTTTCGCCGTCTGAACGACGCGGTCGCGGGCGGCCAGATAGTCCGGATGATCGAATTCGCCTGGTATGCCGAGGGAGGTAGACAGGTCGAAATGCCCGATCCAGAGGCAATCGACGCCGGGCGTGGCGGCAATCTCCTCCACATTCTCCACCCCCTCGCGGGTTTCGATCAGGGCGAAGAAGGCCGTCCTTTCATTCGCCTGTCTCAGGCGTTCTCCGGCGGGCATGCCGCCCGCCAGATAATTGTCATGGGCGATGCCGAGTGCGACGCCCCGCCCGCCATCCGGGGGGTATTTCATGTGCCGGACGACGGCCGCGGCTTCTTCGGCGTCCCGGATCATCGGCGCCATAATCCCTTCCGCGCCGGCATCGCAGAGGCGGGCGATCATGTCGTAATCCTTGGAAGGGGTGCGGACGATCATCGGAACGGCCGCGGCCTCGAAGTAGCGCACGGCGGATTTGAGGGTTTCGATGCCGAAGCCGGAATGTTCCATGTCGAAGAACACGAAGTCGCACTGCGCAGAGGCAAGGATATGGCCGATTCCCGGGGTCGCGAACTCGCCGACATAGTGCCCGAACTTGGGCCGGCGGGTGCGTGTCAGGGCTTTCAGGGAGGAAGGGGCGCCACCGGTCATGGTTGAGGTTTTGTCCGTTGTTCGGTCCAGGGCCTTTTCCGACCGTAGTGGATCCTCCGCGCCCTGGATAGGGACTGTTGGGGGAGGGGCGAGTCCGGGGATCGGTTTACAAGGAACATATCAAGAACTATAAAGAAGAACATTAATCGAACATTTGTTATGGCTGTTTAACCGATTGTCATGAACGCGTCCCGTCCTCCGCGCCGTCTGATCGCCGTCTGGTTTCCGTTCCTCAGTACCGAACGGTTGGAGCGGAGAGCGCGCACCGCGTCCGGGCATCCGACCGCAACCATCCTGGAAAGCCGGGGACAGACGCTGTTGGCGGCGGTGAATGCGGCGGGCGCTGAGGCGGGGCTTGCGCCGGGCATGACGCTTGCCAACGCGCGGGCGATCTTTCCCCGGGTCGCGCTGCTGCAGGGCGATCCGCAGGCGGATGCGGCGCTTCTGGAAAAGCTGCGCGACTGGTGCGTGCGCTACACGCCCTGGGTGGGTTTGGACGGACCGGAGGGATTGATCCTCGACATCACCGGCTGCGCCCATCTGTTCGGGGGCGAGCAGGCGATGCTGGCCGACTTGACCGAGCGGTTGGACGCCATCGGTTTCACCGCCAAGGCGGCGCTGGCCGACACGCCGCTCTGCGCCGCCGCGATGGCGCGGTTCGGGGGCGAGGGACGGGTGGCGCCGGAAGGCGGCGCGCGCAAGATGCTGGAGGGGTTGCCGGTCGAGGCCCTGCGCATCGCGCCCGATGCGGCTGAGGCGCTGCACCGCGTCGGGCTGCACCGGGTGGCGGATATCCTGCCCCTGCCGCGTTCCAGTCTGGCGGCGCGGTTCGGCCTGGAACTGATCCAACAGATCGACCGGGCGTTGGGCGAACAGGCGCACGCGATCTCCCCCAAACCTTTCGCGCCGCCTTACCGGGTGCGGCTTTCCTTCCCCGACCCCATCGGCACGGCCGACGATATCGCCCGGGCGCTGGACCGGCTGCTGCGGCGGATGACGGGCCGGTTGGAGCGGGAGCAGCGCGGCTGCCGCAGGCTGGCCCTGTCGGTCTTTCTTGCGGATGGAGAGGTCAGCACGCTGACCGTCGGCGTGGCCCGCGCCGCGCGCGACCCGCGGCATCTGGCCCGGCTGTTCGCCGAACGGCTCGCCAATCTGGACCCGGGCTTCGGCATCGACAGCATGGTGCTGGCCGCCCCCGTCGTGGAGGACCTGAGCCCCGATCAGCAGGAAGCGGCCATGCGGCCCGGCAAGGCGGCGGAAGAGGATCGTCGGCTGGGCGACGACCCCGCCTTCACACGGCTGTTGGACCGGCTGGCGGCGCGGCTGGGTTCGGAGAAGCTGGTGCGGATCGAAGCGCGGGAAAGCCATCTGCCGGAACGCGCCGCCCGTTTCGCCCCGGTCTTCGGCCGGGCAACGTCCATGCCTTTCACATCCGCGCCCCACACGTCCTGGCCGAAGGGTCTGCCGCAGCGGCCCGCCGTGCTGCTCAATCGGCCCGAACTGGTGGATGTGGCGGGCGCACGCATGATCGACAGTTTCCGCTGGCGGGGCCGAACCTACCGGGTGCGGCGCGCGATAGGGCCTGAGCGCCTGTCGCCCGAATGGTGGCGTCCGCCGGCGGACCCTGAAAAGCCGTCCTTGGTGCGGGATTATTACCGTGTGGAGGCGGAAGCGGGCCGCCGGTTCTGGCTCTACCGGACGGGGGAAGCCCCTGTTCTGACTGCTGGCGCATGGTTCATGCACGGCCTGTTTGCGTGAGGGGCGCGATGACTGAAGCCCGCGCCTATGCCGAGCTGCAATGCCTCAGCAATTTCTCCTTTCTGGAGGGGGCGAGCCATCCTGACGAATTGGTCATCCAGGCCGCCGCCTTGGGGCTTTCCGCCATCGGTATCGCCGACCGGAACAGCCTGGCGGGTGTCGTGCGCGCCCATATGGCGGCCAAGCAGCATGGTATCCAACTGCTGGTCGGCGCGCGGCTCGACCTGCGGGACGGGGCCAGCGTCATCGCCTATCCGGTCGATCGGGACGCCTATGGCCGCCTCTCCCGTCTGATTACGCTGGGACGACGCCGGGCGGAGAAGGGGGACTGCATTCTCCACCGTGCCGACCTGCTCGAAGCCTGCGCGGGCATGGTGTTGATCGTCATACCCGATGCCGGTCTCCCGCAAGACGATCTGGCTCTCTATCGCGATAGTTTTCCGGGTTTCGTGTATTTGGCCGCGAGTCACCATCTCTCCGGCGACGACCGGGCGCGGATTGCGGAACTCGCGGCCCTGGCCGAAGGGGCCGGGGTTCCCCTGTTGGCGACCAACGACGTTCTGATGCACGCACCCGCGCGCCGCGTCATGGCCGATGTCGTGACCTGCATCCGGGAGAAGACGACCATCGATCAGGCGGGTTGGCTGACCCAGCGCAACGCGGAACGGCATTTGAAACCGGCGGCGGAGATGGCCGTTCTGTTCGAGGGGTATGAGGGGGCGCTGACGGCGGGCCTGGAGATTGCCGCGCGGTGCCGCTTTTCGCTGGATGAACTGGCCTATGAATATCCGGACGAAATTCTGGAAGAAGGATTGGATGCGCACGCGTCGTTGGAAACGCTGACCTGGCGCGGGGCGTCGCGCCGCTATCCCGGCGGCGTGCCGGCCAAGGTGCGCCAGCAGGTCGCGCATGAATTGAAGCTGATCGGGGAATTGGATTACGCCCCCTATTTCCTGACCGTCTACGACATGGTGCGGTATGCCCGCGCACAGGGTATCCTGTGCCAGGGGCGCGGGTCGGCGGCCAACTCCGCTGTCTGCTATTGTTTGGGAATAACGGCGGTCGATCCCTCGCGACTGGATCTTCTGTTCGAACGGTTCGTCTCCGCCGAGCGGGGAGAGCCGCCCGATATCGATGTCGATTTCGAGCATGAGCGCCGGGAAGAGGTGATCCAGTATATCTATAACAAGTATGGTCGCCACCGGGCCGGATTGGCGGCGACGGTGATCTGCTACCGGGCGCGCGGAGCGGTGCGGGAGGTCGGCAAGGCCATGGGCCTCAGCGTCGATACGGTATCGCTGCTGGCGTCCCAGATCTGGGGTTGGTCCAGCGACGATGTGGCGGACGAGGAACTGGTGCAGATCGGACTGGACCCGCGCGACAAGCGGCTACGCCAGACCATCGCGCTGGTGAACGGCATCATCGGTTTTCCGCGCCATCTCTCCCAGCATGTCGGCGGTTTCGTGATCACCCGCGGGCGGCTGGACGAACTATGCCCCATCGAGAATGCGGCGATGGCCGACCGCACCGTGGTGGAGTGGGACAAGGACGATCTGGACGCGCTGGGCATCCTGAAGGTGGATGTGCTGGCGCTGGGCATGCTGACCTGTCTGAAGAAGGGGTTCGACCTGCTGCGCAGCCATTACGGCCGTTCCTATGACCTCGCCACCGTGCCGCCGGCGGACAAGGCCACCTACGACATGCTGTGCCGGGCGGACTCGCTGGGAGTCTTCCAGGTCGAAAGCCGGGCGCAGATGGCCTTTCTGCCGCGCATGAAACCGCGCGATTTCTATGATCTGGTGATCGAGGTGGCGATTGTCCGGCCGGGTCCGATCCAGGGCGATATGGTGCATCCCTATCTACGCCGCCGGAACGGGGAAGAGGCGGTGAGCTTCCCGTCCCGCGAACTGGAACAGGTGCTGGGCAAGACGCTGGGCGTGCCGCTGTTCCAGGAACAGGCGATGAAGATCGCCATCGTCGCCGCCGGGTTCGAACCGTCGGAGGCGGATCTGCTGCGCCGGGCCATGGCGACATTCCGCAAGAGCGGGAAAATTCATGGATTTCACGAGAAGATGGTGGAGGGCATGGTGGAGCGCGGCTATGATCGCGACTTCGCCGAACGCTGCTTCCGGCAGATCGAAGGGTTCGGCGAATACGGTTTTCCGGAATCCCACGCCGCCAGCTTCGCGCTCCTGGTCTATGTTTCCGCCTGGATGAAGCGCCATTATCCGGCGGTTTTCGCGACAGCGCTGCTGAACGCCCAGCCGATGGGATTCTACGCACCCGCCCAGATCATCCGCGACGTGGTGGAGCATGGGGTGGAAGTGCGGCCCGCCGATGTGAACCATTCCGACTGGGACCATCAGTTGGAGGCGGCGCCCCCGCACCTTTCCAAGGGCGGCTACGCCATCCGCCTTGGCTTCCGGCAGATCAAGGGGGTTTCCCGGGAAGACGGCGAATGGATCGCCGCGGCCCGGGGCAACGGCTATAGCCAGCCGCTGGACCTGTGGCGGCGGGTGGGTTTGAAGAAACGCGCCCTGAACGCGCTGGCCCGGGCGGACGCTTTCGGCTCGCTGGGCCTGGGCCGCCGGCAGGCGCTTTGGGCGGTGCAGGCCCTGGGGGGCGACAAGCCGTTGCCGCTGTTCGAGGTAATGGGCGAAGAAGAACGTGGAACCGAACCCGCCGTCATCCTGCCCGAACCGACGCTGGGGGAAGAGGTGGTGCAGGACTATTCCCATCTGCGCCTTTCCCTGAAGGCTCATCCCTGCGCCCTGCTGCGGCCCGGCATGCCGGACGAAACCCTGGCCGAGGATCTCCTGACCCTGCCCGACGGGGCGCAGGTTACCGTTTCCGGCCTTGTCCTGGTTCGGCAGCGGCCGGGCAGCGCCAGGGGGGTCGTCTTCGCCACGCTGGAGGATGAGACCGCCTGGTCCAACATCGTCATCTGGCAGGACACGTTCGAGAAGTTCCGTCGCGATATTCTGACCGCGCGGCTGATGCGGGTGACTGGAGAGTTGCAGCGCCAGGGGATCGTCACGCATGTGATCTCCAAGAAGATCGAGGATATTTCCTATCTGCTGGACGCGCTCGCCGTGGGGGCCGC
>JANQIT010000361.1 GCA_028282025.1 Hwanghaeella sp.
TCATGTGGCGGCCCTGGCCGACGGTGCGGTGACAACCTTCGACGTGACGCCGGAAGATGCGGGCTTGCCGCGCGCCACCCTGTCGGACCTGAAGGGCGGAACGCCGGAGGAGAACGCGGCCGCAGTCCGCGCCGTACTCGATGGCGAGCCGGGTCCCTTCCGGGACATCGTGCTGTTCAACGCGGGCGCGGCCCTGCATGTGGCGGGCAAGGCGGACGACCTGAAGCAGGGCGCGGCGCTTGCGGCCCGGTCCATCGATGACGGGAAAGCCAGGGCGGCCCTGGACAAGATGCTCACTCTGGTCGGCGGCGAGGAGAAATCCGAATGAGCGATGTGCTCGCCAAGATCTGCGCGGACAAACGCGGCCACGTCGCGGCGCGTCGTGCGGAGATCGACGATGCGGCGGTCCGCGCCAGGGCCGCGCAGGCCCCGGCCCCACGCGGTTTCATAAAGGCGCTGGAAGCCAAGCATGCCGACGGGTCCTTCGCCCTGATAGCGGAAATCAAGAAAGCATCTCCTTCCAAAGGGTTGATCCGGGAAGATTTCGCACCCGTGGCGTTGGCCCGGGCCTATCAGTCCGGCGGGGCGGCCTGCCTCTCGGTCTTGACCGATATTCCGTATTTTCAAGGCCGTGACGAATACCTGACCGCCGCCCGCACGGCGGTGCGCCTGCCGGCGCTGCGCAAGGATTTCATGTTGGACGCCTATCAGGTGTTCGAGGCCCGCGCGCTCGGTGCGGATTGCATCCTGCTGATCATGGCGGCGCTGGAGGATGCGGAAGCCCAGGAATTGGAAGCGCTGGCGCACGAACTGGGCATGGATGTTCTGGTGGAAGTGCACGACGCCGCAGAACTTGATCGCGCGCTGCAGCTGAAAAGCCGTCTGATCGGCATAAACAACCGTAATCTCAAGACCTTGGAGGTCGATATTGCAACGACCGAGGCGCTGGCCGGCCAAGTGGTGGACGACGGCCGCATCCTGGTGGCGGAAAGCGGTCTTTACAGCCATGCGGATCTGGAGCGGATGGCGGCGGTCGGTGCGAAGACCTTCCTGGTCGGCGAATCCCTGATGCGTCAGGCGGATGTCGCCCAGGCCACGCGCACGCTTCTGGGCCTTGAAGAAGGCCGGCGGCAAGCATCCTGAACCGGCCCTTTGGGCAAAAGCGGATAGTCATGAGCGATAAATCTGGAACGGAATTCACGCATTTCGATGCGGAAGGCAACGCGGTCATGGTGGACGTGTCCGGCAAGGCGTCGACCGCGCGGACGGCGACGGCGGCTGGGCGGATCACCATGCAGCCAGAAACCCTGGCCCAAATCCGGGACGGCGCGGTCAAAAAGGGCGATGTTCTCGCGGTTGCGCAATTGGCGGGCATCATGGCGGCGAAGCGCACGCCGGACATCATACCCTTGTGCCATCCCCTCGCCCTCTCCTCGGTCAAAGTCTTCCTCAGCCTGAACGAGGCGGAGAATGCGGTGGAAATCGAGGCGACGTGCAAGCTGACCGGTCAGACCGGTGTGGAGATGGAAGCGCTGACGGCGGTCTCCGCGGCGGCGCTTACGGTCTATGACATGTGCAAGGCCGTCGACCGCGGCATGGTGATCGGGCCCGTGCGCCTGACCCACAAGGCCGGCGGCAAGTCCGGCGAGTTCAAATCCGGTGACGCCCAAGGCACCGAAGGAAGCAGCTCTTGATTCCCGTTGAAGAGGCCCTTGCCCGTATTCTTGCCGCTGTCCGGGTGCAACCGGCGGAGCAGGTCTCCCTGACCGGCGCGTTGGGGCGGGTCCTTGCGGAAGATGTCGGCTCCCGCCGCACCCAGCCGCCCGCGGCAATGTCCGCCATGGACGGTTATGCGGTCCGGGCCGCCGACGTGACAACCGCGCCGACCACGCTGCGCGTCGTCGCGGAGGTTCCCGCCGGGGCCTCCTATGACAAGGTGCTGGGCGGCGGCGAAGCGGTTCGCATTTTTACCGGCGCACCGCTCCCCGCCGGATCGGATGCCATTGTCATCCAGGAAGACACTGAAAGAGATGGAGACCGCGTTACGGTGCGAGAGGCGGCAAGGCAAGGTGCTTTCGTGCGCTCGGCCGGACTGGATTTCTCCGAAGGCGAGGTTCTGCTGCCCGCCGGCAAGATCCTGAATGCGCGGGATATCGGACTGGCCGCCGCGATGAACGTGCCGTGGATCATGGTGCGGCGGCATCCGCGCATCGCCATTCTCGCCACCGGGGATGAGGTTGTCATGCCGGGCGACCCGGTAGGCCCCAATCAGATCGTCAGTTCCAACGCCCTGGCCCTGGGGGCCGCCGTTCGGGTTTTGGGTGCGGAGCCCGTGCTTCTGGGGATAGCCGACGACGACCGCGACGCCCTGCGGGATATGGCCCGTGGTGCGCAAGGGGCCGATATGCTGGTGACCACCGGCGGCGCTTCCGTCGGCGACCATGATCTTGTTCAGTCCGTGCTGGGCGATCATGGGTTGGAGGTGGATTTCTGGAAGATCGCCATGCGTCCCGGCAAGCCGCTGATCTTCGGAAAGCTCGACGAAACATTGATGCTGGGCCTGCCCGGAAACCCGGTATCCACTCTGGTCTGCGCCACCATTTTCATGGCCCCCGCCGTCCGCGCCATGCTGGGACAGGACCCGGCGGCGTCCGGCGACACCTTCGACGCAATTCTGGGCGCGGATTTGCCGGAAAACGACCGGCGTCAGGACTATCTGCGCGCCACCCTGACACCCGGCGAAAACGGCCAGCCCGTCGTCTCGGCTTTTCCGAAACAGGACAGTTCCATGCTGCGGCTGTTGCAGCAGGCCGACTGCCTGATCGTGCGTGCGCCGCACGCCCCGGCGCTTGCCAAAGGCGGCAAGGTCACCTGTCTGCGCATTCCGGCAAGCGCCGCTTCCTTCTGATTTTCCGCCACGCCAGGGCCGCTTGACGGGCTGAGAGAACACAAGTAGAACGCAAGACATGTTCTATTTTTGTTCGATCTCCTGGCTTTCCGGCGCGCCGGTGCGACAATCGCCAGGGTTAGTTGGGGAAGAACCATGCTGACGCGTAAGCAATACGATCTGTTGATGTTCATTCACGACCGGTTGCAGGATACGGGCGTTTCGCCCTCCTTCGATGAAATGAAGGCGGCCCTGGACCTGAAATCCAAGTCGGGCATTCACCGGCTGATCACCGGATTGGAGGAACGCGGCTTCATCCGCCGTCTGCCGCATCGGGCGCGGGCGCTTGAAGTCGTCAGGATGCCGGAAAACACAGAGCCGGAGGCCCTGCCGCAGCGCAACCGCCGGGTGGCGAGCATCCGCCACCGGGAGGTGGGCACGCGCGGATCGGCGATCCGCGGCAGCGCGGATTCGGTTCAACTGCCGCTCTATGGACGGATTGCGGCGGGAACGCCCATCGAGGCGCTGCGTGACCATTCCAATCAGGTGGAGGTGCCGGTCGGCATGCTGGGGCGCGGCGACCACTACGCCCTGGAGGTCGACGGCGAATCCATGATCGACGCCGGTATTCTGGACGGCGACACGGTGATCATCGAACGCTGTGAAAACGCGGACGAAGGGGAGATTGTCGTCGCCTTGGTCGAAGCCGAGGAAGTCACGCTGAAGCGCTTCCGCCGGTTGGGGTCGCAAGTCGGGCTGGAGCCGGCGAACAAGATGTTCAGAACGCAGATCTACGATCCGGGTCAGGTGGACATTCAGGGCCGCCTCGTCGGTCTGCTCAGGAAATACTGACGCGCACGTTAACGCCCCTGCCAGGGATCGGGCGCCCACAATCGCGCCCTTCCCGGTGGATCGACCATCTCGACGGTCACTTCCCCTCCCCGGATGAAAAGGCTGTGCGCCCCGCCGCGCCACAGGTCGAAGAAGTCGACGATGCGGTCCGGCCCTGTGCAGTAACGGCCGGAAACCGGGAAGGTTGCGATAACGACATCCGCCAACCGGCAATCCTCCGCTATCGATCTCGCGTCCGTTGTGACGGCGATGCGCCGGTCGTCGATCCGGAACACACATCCGACCCCGTCGCAG
Source organism: Hwanghaeella sp. (assembly GCA_028282025.1). GTDB lineage: Bacteria > Pseudomonadota > Alphaproteobacteria > UBA8366 > Aestuariispiraceae > Hwanghaeella. Next base: position 4,034 of record JANQIT010000361.1, read on the forward strand.
CGGCCGGCCTGTCCGGGCCAGGCGGCCTTTTCCGGCCGGCCCAATGCGGTTTGCCAAGTTTCGCGCAGGAAACGGTGGCCGCGCTCCGTGCTATAGACCGCCCGGCCGTTTCCGTCATGGACCATGATCAGGGTTCCCTCCTCCGAAATCAGCATATCCGGATCGTCTTGCACCACGCCCAACAGAATACCGAGTGCGATCACCGGGACGCCCCAGAAGCGCCAGCCCCGCCGCCAGATCGCGATCCACAGGCCGCCGATGGCGATCAACGAAAGCGCAGGCCCGGAAAGAGCCGGTATGGAGAGATGCGCGGCGTCCCAACCGGCAACGGTTTCTGCAATCGACAAGATCGCGTCGATGCCCCAACCCATGGCGATCAGGAAGGGTGCTTCAAGCCCGAAAGGCATGAACAGCAGCGCTGCAAGCGCCGCCGGCATGACCAGAAAGGCCATCAGGGGCACGGCCAGCAGGTTGGGCAGGATCCCCAGTGTTGCAATCCGGCCGAAGTGATGCAGGGCGAACGGCATGGTCGCCGTGGAAGCGATGGCCGTGGTCAGCAGCACGCCGCCGCCATAGTGCAGAACCCGCCTGCCCGGCCCGTGATCGGCGGTGCTGTTGAACAGGTTCCGCGCGGCGGTTTCATAGACCGCGACCAGGGCCACCACGGCGGCGAAGGACATCTGGAAACCCGCCCCCACCGTGGCTTCCGGATGCATCGCTACGACGATGATGGCCGCCAGTGCGACCAGCCGCATGGAGATCGCCTGGCGGTCCATCAATACGGCGACCAGCACAAAGCCCGTCATGATAAACGCCCGCTGTGTCGGCACCGAAGCGCCGGAGATCAGCAAATAGAAGAAGCTTCCGATCAGGGCCGCGGCGGCGACGATCTTTTTCACCGGGTAACGCAGGGCCACGGGTTCGACCAGGGTCAGAAGGAAGCGCACCACGAAGAACACCGTCATCGCAACAAGGCCGAGATGCAGGCCGGAAATCGCCAACAGGTGGGCCAGACCCGAATCCCGCATGGCGCGCAGACTGTCTTCCGACAGGCCGCTGCGGTCGCCGGTGATCAGGGCCACCGCGATGTCTCCCGTCTCCCCGGGCAATGTTGCGCGGACCCGCTCTCCAATCGCCGCGCGTATGCGGGACAACAGTATCGCGGGGCTCGTCTCCGTCCCGCCCGGATCTATAACCGGCGTCCCGACGGCATATCCCGTGGCCCCGATCCCTTGAAACCAGGCCCAACGGCGAAAATCGAAGCCGCCGGGAAATGTCGGCCGGCCCGGCGGCTCCAGCACCGCCGGCAGACGGATCGTCATCCCCGCGGTCAGGTCTTCCGCATGACGGTTCGCCAGACTGATCCGCACTCTTTCCAAGCCGGCGACAGGCGGCGCGTTACGGTCCGGTATGGGGGTCAGCAGCACCCGGGCGCGCGTTTCGCGCCGTTCGATCTTTTCGATTATTCCCACAATGTCCGTCCCGCGAAGGGGCCGTTCCAGAACCGGCGCGGCGACATCCAGCGCACGGCTGTTGGCGAGTTGAAAGCCGCCGGCCAAGGCAGCCACAGCAAACAGCAGGACAGCCGCCGGCTCGGACCGGTGGCGCAGCGGAAATGCCGCCGCGCCGGCCAGAATGGTGCAACCGCCCGCAACCCAGGGCACGGGTTCGTTGGACGCCGCGAAATAGGCCACCGCGCCTGCAACCACAAGCACCGGCAGCCAAAGAAGCCAGCGCTCCCGCTCTTCCTGCCAATTGGCGGTCCAGTTCGGCCGCACCCACGCCCCCCGCCGCCGAACACGGCAAAACGTTTTCCCGTCCGCGTCCCTATGCTACACCGCCCGGCGCTCAGGTGAAGCGCCAAGCCGCTAGAAGCCCGAGCGGCGCTCAATCATCCGGTATTTCTTGGAGGTCCCATGACGGTCGTTACACGGTTCGCCCCGTCCCCGACAGGTTTTCTGCATATCGGCGGGGCCAGGACGGCCTTGTTCAACTGGCTTTACGCCCAGCATCACGGCGGCCGGTATCTGCTTCGGATTGAGGATACCGACCGCGCCCGCTCCACGCAGGAGGCCATCGACGCCATTCTGGACGGGTTGAACTGGCTGGATCTGCCGCCGGACGGGGATGTGGTGTTTCAATCGCAGAACGCGGCCCGTCACGCCGCCGTGGCGAATGACCTGCTGGCGCAGGGCAAGGCTTATCGATGCTATTGCACGCCTGAAGAACTGCATGAGATGCGGGAAACCGCGAAGGCCGAAGGTCGCCCGATGCGCTATGACGGCCGCTGGCGGGACCGGGACCCGGCCGAGGCCCCTGACGGCGTCGACCCCGTCATCCGGCTTAAAATGCCCCAGAGCGGGGAAACCACCCTGCAAGACCAGGTTCAAGGCGACGTCACCATCGCCAATGCGCAACTGGACGACATGGTGTTGCTGCGGTCGGACGGGACGCCGACCTACATGCTGTCCGTGGTGGTCGACGATCACGATATGGGGGTTACCCATGTCATCCGGGGCGACGATCACCTGACCAACGCCTTTCGACAGCATCAGCTTTTCCTGGCCTGCGGTTGGGACAGTCCGACCTTTGCCCATATCCCGCTGATTCACGGGCCGGACGGCGCGAAATTGTCAAAGCGGCATGGCGCGCTGGGTGTCGATGCCTATCGCGAAATGGGCTATCTGCCGGAAGCGATCTTCAACTACCTGCTGCGGCTTGGCTGGGCGCATGGGGACGAGGAGATCATCGCTCGGGAGCAGGCCGTGGCGTGGTTCGACCTTCCCGCCGTGGGTAAGTCGCCGTCGCGATTCGATTTCGCCAAATTGGAGCATGTCAACGGACACTATATGCGCGAAGCCGACAACGAACGTCTGACCGGACTGGTCGGCGATTTGATCGGACCCCTTGAATCCAACGCGCGCACCCGCATCTCGGCAGGTATGAACGGATTGAAAGAACGCGCGAAGACGGTGCGCCAACTCGCTGAAAGTGCGGAGTTTTATACGGCGCGCCCCACCTTCCCGTTGGAGGCGCCCAAGGCGGCCAAGCTTCTTACCGCCGAGACCGCCGTGCTGTTGCAGGACGCGGCCCAACACCTGGAAAGCTTCGCCGATTGGTCCGACGAACCCTTGCAGGACACCATGCGCGACTGGACGGAGGCCCGCGGCCTGGGACTTGGCAAGATCGCGCAGCCGCTGCGCGCGGCCCTAACGGGATCCAACATCTCCCCCAGTGTTTTCGAAATCTTGGCGGTTTTGGGCAAGGACGAGAGCCTGGCCCGCATCCGGGCGGCGGCGGACTGGGCTTCCAGCCGGTAATCCGGTGCTTTGGGACCGTCTGAAAGGCCGGCGCTTTTGCCGGCCTGCCGGACGGCGTGGCCCTGTACCGCCATTCCTCCCTATTTGCGTCGGGCGACGCCAGCGCGTATAAGTACGCCGCGATTGTTGCATTGCGGCATGAACGATATTGGTCAGCGCCGGATGCCCTTTTTCTATGGGGTGGGGATCCCGGTGCAAGCGGATAAAGGAGGGTATGATGGCAGCCGATAACACTGGTAACGGCAAAGACTTCGTCACGCTTGTCGATCATTCGACGGGCAATAGCCACGATCTGCCGTTGATGGGCGGCACAACAGGCCCGAAGGTCATCGACGTTCGCAAACTCTATGCGGAAACAGGCCATTTCACCTACGATCCGGGCTTTACCTCCACGGGTTCCTGCGAATCCGAAATCACCTATATCGACGGTGACGCGGGCATCCTGCTTCACCGTGGCTATAGGATCGAAGATCTGGCGGAACATTGCAGCTTTCTGGAGGTCTGTTACCTGCTGCTGCGCGGCGAACTGCCGAAACCCGACGAGAAACGCGAATTCGAGCAGACCATCACCTACCACACGATGGTCCATGAACAGTTGATGAATTTCTACCGGGGCTTCCGGCGGGACGCCCACCCGATGGCGATCATGGTCGGTGTCGTCGGTGCGCTGTCGTCCTTCTATCACGACTCCACGGACATCAACGATCCGCACCAGCGGATGATCGCCTCGCACCGGCTGATCGCCAAAATGCCGACGATTGCCTCCATGGCGTACAAATACTCCGTCGGTCAGCCCTTCATCTATCCGCGGAATGACCTCTCCTATGCGGAGGACTTCCTGCACATGACCTTCTCCGTCCCGCCGGAGGAATACAAAATCAGCCCGACCGTCGCCCGCGCGATGGACCGGATCTTCATTCTGCATGCCGACCACGAGCAGAACGCCTCCACCTCCACGGTGCGGATCGCCGGTTCTTCCGGCGCGAACCCGTTCGCCTGCATCGCGGCCGGAATCTCCTGCCTTTGGGGCCCGGCGCACGGCGGCGCGAACGAAGCCGTGCTGAATATGCTGAACGAGATCGGCCACAAGGATAACATCCCGAAGTTCCTGGCGAAGGCCAAGGACAAGGAAGATCCTTTCCGCCTGATGGGTTTCGGTCACCGGGTCTACAAGAATGTCGATCCGCGCGCCAAGGTTCTGAAGAAAAGCGCCGACGAGGTGCTGGCGGAATTGGGCGTCGACGATCCGCTGCTGGAACTGGCGCAGGAACTGGAGCGGATTGCCCGCGAAGACGAATACTTCATTGAGCGCAAACTGTTCCCGAACGTCGATTTCTATTCGGGTATCATTCTGAAGGCGATTGGGTTCCCGACCAGCATGTTCACGGTTCTATTCGCCTTGGCGCGGACCGTTGGCTGGGTGGCGCAATGGAATGAGATGATCACCGATCCCTCGCAGCGGATCGGCCGTCCCCGCCAGCTTTATACCGGCCATACGGAACGTTCCTATGTGCCCATCGATCAGCGTTGACCGACAGGGTTGGAGTAGTTGCAAAAGGGCGGGATTTCCCGCCCTTTTTCGTTTCCCGCTGGTGTGTAGAGCATCGCTTCAGGGTTTATGCGGGTAACCGATCCCGTTCAGGATCACGCGGGCGGCTTCCTGGCTGGACGGCAGGCCGGAGGCGGGCTTCAAGGCGTTAAGCCAGGGTTTCAGCGCTTGGACCTGATCCCTACCCGGAGGACCCAAAAGCCTGTCCAGATCCTCCGAGAGTTTCTCCGGCAAACAGTCTGTCTGCAGACGTTCGGGTATCGCCGGCGCCGCCCCGGCCCGAACCGCGATGATGTTCAGAAGGCTGGCGTAGTCGATGCTGACCATACGGCGGACGAGCCAGTGGGTGATGGGGTTCATCCTGTAGGCGATAACCATGGGCGTTTCGGCCAGGGCGAGTTCCAAGGACACGGTGCCGGAGGCGGCAAGCGCCGCATCCGCCGTCCTCATGGCGGCATGACGTTCCGTCTCTTCCGTAACGGAGATCAGCTTGGTCGGCCAGGAGCGCGTGAGATCGGCCAGCAGGCCCTCCAGATGCGGCACCGCCGGCATCACACAAGTCAGGCCCGGATGCTTCCGGGCCAGGCGTGCGACAGCCTCCCGGAATGGGTCGACATGGCGTGTTACCTCGCCTTTGCGGCTGCCGGGCAGAATGGCCAGCAAGGGGCCGTCCGGCGGGATTGCCCATCGTTGCCTGAACGCATCCGTGTCGGCGTCTTCGATGCCGGATTCGATGACCGAATGACCGACAAAGGTGGCGTCCAGCCCCACTGCTTGAAAATACTCCGGCTCGAACGGCAAAAGGCAGAGCAGATGGTCGAAATGCCGTTTGAACTTGTGGACGCGGTTCTTGCGCCAGGCCCAGACCGTTGGGGCGACATAATGTATCTTCTTGACCCCGCTGTTCTTAATACGGGTTACGAAGCCGTGCGCGAATCCCGGGGAGTCGATGGTGATGACCGCGTCGGGACTAAGCGTATCCACGGCCTCTGCCGCTTCGCGCATCCGCCCCATGATCCGCCTGGCGTGCGGCAAGACTTCAAGCAACCCCATGACCGACAGTTCGTCCATTGGGAACTGGCTGTTAAGCCCTTCCGCGATCATTAAGGGGCCGCCGACGCCTTCAATGCGGATGCCGCCGTTCGTGGCGGTCTTTAGGGCGCGGATCAGCCGCGCCCCCAACGCATCGCCGGACGGTTCGCCCGCGACAATGTAAAGAAGGGGCGTCTTCTCCCCCATCGCGGGTCAGACCGTCACCGCCGAAACGAACAGAGAGAGACGGTCGGCGGTGTCGGTCGTCTCCTCACGGTCCACAACGATTGTCTTCTCCGCCTCGATGGCGATGCCGGAAAAGCCCGCGCGGGCGGCGTTTTCAACGGTCTGCACGCCGATCGTGGGCATATCGACCCGGTCGTCCTGATCGGTTTTGGCGATCTTGATCAGAACCGGCCCGGACCCCGGCCGCTTCAATTGCCCGCACCGTTCGATCAGGTTGTCGGTGCCCTCAATGGCTTCAATGCCAAGCACGATCCCTTCCTGCACGACGACCGCCTGCCCGACATCCGCGGGCGCCATGACCTTCAACACCGCCAGACCGCGCTCTATATCCTGCTGCTGTTCCGTGGTTGGCGCGGCCCTGGTCAGAATCCCATGGTCCACGCCTGTGCGGCCAAGGACATCCGAAACCGATACCACGTGGAATCCGTGTTTTTCCTGGAAGTAGCCCGCGATCCGGCTCAGCAGCGCGTCGTCCCCGTCGACTTTCCGGCCGAAGATGGTGAAAAACTTCAGGGCTTCCGCATCGGGCCGCAGTTGCGCCAAACTGGGCCGGCTGACACGGCCCGCCATGACAAGATCTACAACGCCCTCGTCCTTGAACCGTTTGATCGCCTTGCCGGCCGCGCCCAAGCGGATGACGGCGTGCGGAAAGCGCGCCAGCCGGTCTGTATCCGCCTGTTTTTCAATGGCGACCACGAAGAACGGGCGGCCGGCTTCTTCGCAGGCCTCGCAAATACGGATTGGGAGGTCCCCGCCGCCGGCGATAACGCCCAGCTTAGTCGGCATGTCCGCTGCGGGGTTGGGTGATGCCCCTGGAGGACTCCGCCGCCATGAATTTCACGATTTCCATAACGCCGCCGTTACCGTCGAACAGTTTGGCGACGTCCTGGACCCGCTCGCCCATCGTGCCTTCATCGGCGAACAGCATGCGGTAGGCGCGGCGCAGATTGTGCACATCTTCCTTGTTGAAACCCCGCCGCTTCAGGCCGACGATGTTCAAGCCGCTTAAGCGCGCCCGGTCGCCCATTACCGATCCATAGGGAATAACGTCGTTCTCAACACCGGACATGCCGCCGACCATGGCGTGCCGTCCGATCCGCACGAATTGATGGATCGCCGACAAGCCGCCGATGATGGCGAAATCCTCCACCACGATATGCCCGGCCAAGGTGGCGTTGTTCGCCATGATGACATTGTTCCCGACGATGCAGTCATGTGCGATGTGGACGCCCACCATGAACAGGCCGTCGTCTCCGACCCGGGTAACCATGCCGCCGCCTTCGGTTCCGGGGTTCATCGTAACGTGTTCGCGGATACGATTGCGTTTGCCGATAACCAGCGTCGATGCTTCGCCCGCGTATTTCAGGTCCTGTGGCGGCGTGCCAATACTGGCAAACGGGTAAATTTCTGTCTTTTCCCCAATTTCGGTATGGCCGTCGACCACGACATGGGAATGCAACTTCACCCCCGGGCCCAGCGTGACATTCGCACCGATAATACAATAAGGCCCGATTTCAGCGTCTTCGGCGACCGACGCATCGGGGTGGACAATCGCCGTCGCGTGACTCTGTGCCATTAGCTATCCCGGATCATTGCGGCGAAGGTCGCCTCTGCGACCACCACGTCGTCCACTTTGGCTTTACCCTCGAATTTCCACACAGGGCCGCGATTCTGTTTCCTGGTCACGTGGATATGCAATTGGTCGCCCGGTTCGACGGGGCGGCGGAACTTGGCTTCGTCCACCGACATGAAATAGACCAGCTTGCCCTCGCTGTCGGGACCGAGCGAGGAAACCACCAGCACGGCGGCCGTTTGCGCCATGCTTTCGATGATCAGGACCCCCGGCATGATGGGTTTTTCCGGGAAATGCCCCAGGAAATGCGGCTCACCTGCGGAGACGTTCTTGATCCCTGTTGCGCGTTCATAGGGGACGAAATCCACCACACGGTCGACCATCAGGAACGGATATCTGTGCGGGATCCGTTGCATGATCAGGTTGATGTCGATGTCGCTGGACGCGTTTGAGTCTGATTCCGCCATTGGCCGTTAACCCCGATCCTTCAGCATTCGGTTCAGCAGCACGTTTTTCCGGAGCCATTCCTTGTGATCGCTCGCCGGTACACCGGCGATGGTCGATCCCGCGGGAACGCTCTTGGTAATTCCGGACATCGCCGCGATGCGCGTACCGGCACCAATCGTGAGGTGCCCGGCGACGCCAACCTTCGCCGCGCAAATCACGAAATCTTCGAATTCGGCACTGCCCGCGATCCCGGAAAGCGCTGCTATGACGCAGTTTTTCCCTAATTTCACGTTGTGCCCGATTTGCACCAGATTATCAATCTTGCACCCGTCTCCGATCACCGTATCCGGGCCCATGCCGCGGTCGATGGTGGAGTTAGCGCCGATCTCCACATCGTTGCCGACGATC
>JANQIT010000003.1 GCA_028282025.1 Hwanghaeella sp.
GAAAGACAATGCTGGAAAGGCCCAGCGCGATGGCGATCGGCACGCCCAGGAACAACAGGCCGATCACCATGCCGAATAGAAACAATACAGACATGGCTCAGCCCTCCTTGCCCGGTTGTTGGGTCAGGTGCTCGTCGTCCTCCATCTCATGACTGGCGATGATCAGGTCCAACTCGCCTTTGAAGACACGCCAGGCGACTTGCACGAAGCGCAGGGTCAACAACGCCATTCCCAAGGGCAGCGCGAGATAGGGAATGAACCGGGGCAGCTTTTCCCAGCGTTCGCCCTCATTCATCGAATCCTTCAGAAACTGAAGAAACTCGGGCATCGGCACGTCGTCGGTTTCGAGCCAGGCCCGCTTGGTCGCGAACGGATACCAATAATCCCAGCTGCCCTTCAGGATAAGCAGGGCAAAGGCCAGGCAAGCGGCCACGGCGGCGAGCGCGGCCAGCCGTTTCAGGTTCGGCGGCAGCAGGTTTACCACGACGTCGACGCCGAGATGCAGGTTCTTCTTCACGCAATAGGAAACGCCGATCAGAACCAGCCAGGCGAACAGGAAGACCGTAACCTCCAGCGCCCAGAGCAGATTGTCATTGAATACGTAACGGGCGACGACATTCACGAAGGTAATCACCGTCATCAATCCAAGGATGATGGCGATAAAACTCTCCTCCAGATGATCGATACGGTCGCCCCAACGGGACGGTGACGAACCGGACATGTTTTCCTCCCCCCATGGATCGGGTCCGCCGGTGCCGTGGAGGGGTCTGAAGCCCCCTTGTTACGTCGGCGCCGGCGGTGATCTGGTTGATGCGAAAATCGAACGTTAGTTGCTGGCGTTCGACGCCTGAGCCGCTTCGATAATGTCCGCGCCAATGTCGCCTTCGAACTTGGCCCAGACCGGCTTCAGGGCATCGACCCATTCTTTACGCTGGTCGGCCGTCAAGGACCGCACGACCCCACCGGCTTCAATGATTTTCGCCTTGTTTTCCTGGTTCACTGCTTCGGAAGCGGCGTTACGGGTCTCCGTGACTTCACGCAGGATCTGCGAGAACTGGCTGCGGACGTCGTCCGGCAGTCCATCCCACCACTCGGTGGAGGTCACGACCAGATAGTCGATGATGCCGTGGTTGGTTTCGGTAATGCCGTCCTGCACTTCGAAGAACTTCTTCCCGTAAATGTTCGACCAGGTGTTTTCCTGACCGTCGATCACCTTGGTCTGCAGGCCGCCATAGACTTCCTTGAAGGACATTTTCTGCGGGTTGGCGCCAAGCTGCTCGAACTGCGCGACCAATACGTCGGAGGCTTGGACGCGGAACTTCAGCCCGGAGGCGTCCGATGGCGACATCAGAGGTACGCTGGCCGACATCTGCTTCATGCCGTTGTGCCAGAACTCCAGGCCCTTCAGACCTTTCCGCTGCATCGCGTTCTTCAACTTGTCGCCGGTCTCCGAATTCTGGAAACGGTCGACCGCGTTGATGTCCTCAAACATGAAGGGCAGATCGAAGATCCGATACTTCTTGGTGAACTTTTCGAACTTGGAAAGCGACGGCGCGGCCAATTGAACGTCGCCGTTCAGCATGGCTTCCAACACCTTGTTATCATCGTACAGGGTCGAGTTCGGGTAGACTTCCAGACAGGCCTTCCCGTTCATCTCCTCGTTCACCCGCTGCTCCAGCAACGTGGCGGCGATCCCTTTCGGATGTTTGTCGGTGTTGGTGACGTGGCTGAACTTGATCTTGATTTCGCCGGCGTCACAGGCGGCCAAGGCAGGTGCGCTGGCGGTGGCCAGAACAGCCGCGCCAAGCGCGGCGGCGGCAAGGGTTTTGTACATTCTCTTCACTCCCTGAAGGGTTTGCAGGTGACCGCCGCAACCACGCGCGGCGACCGATCAGGGACAATTAATGGCAACCGGCGTGCCAAGCGGACCAGCATCGCCGCACCTCCGGTCGCTTTCTTTTAAAGCATTGATAAAGCTATATTAAATTCGCATCCCGCAGTTCAAAGACGCAGAAACCAAGAAGGCAGTGGGGTAACATCCGACACAATCCGCAAAGGGCGTGTAAAGTTTCTTACACACAGCGCGGCGGCCTACGAAATAATATTACCATGGCGTCCGGCACGGTCGGCGCGCTCATCGCAGCGCAAGCTATTTCACCCAAAGTCTCGGGAAAAAGTCGCTGTCCAACGCATCGCCCTCCTTATGGCCGGCCGCTTCGAAGATCGCGCGTTCGCCTTTGGCCCAGTCGCCGCGATACTCGATGCGGGCGTCCTCGGCAGCGAAGCGGGCCGTGAAGCGCATGCTGTCTTGGCTTGTGACGATCGTTTCGCGCGCGCCATGCAGCGTTCGGATATCGAAGAAGATGCAGTCGCCGGCCTCCAAGTCGAAATCGAGCAGTTCATACTGGTCAGCTCCGCTGTCGATGTCGGGCGTCTCCTCGTACAATATGCCGTTCACCGGGCCGGCTTCTCCCGCCGTTTTGTGGCCGGCGAAAAAGGTCCGCAGGAAGTAACGCCCCCATAGGTGCGACCCTTTCACGAAAGAAATTCCGCTTTTCCGGTCTACCGCCTCCAGCGGCAGCCACAGCACGCACATCGACCCGGTGAAGTCGAAATATGAGATATCATGATGCCAGGGCGGGCGGCCCGACGACCCTGCCTGACGGTAGAACCAATTATCCATGACCAGGTTGATACGCGTCGCGTCGAGCAGCGCCCCCGCATAGGAGGACGCCGGGGAATTCCGCAGAAAATCTTCGAATGCCGGAATTTCCGACCAGGCCCAGAAATCTTCCCAGTAATGGGCTTTGGCATCGTCCGGCGTATGGCGAACCAGACGGTCGGTGGGCGTCTTTAAATCCTGATGAATGCCTTCTCGAAGGCGTTCAAGCCACTCTTTGGCAAAAGCACCGGGGAGATGCACGACCCCGTCTCGACGGAAACGAGCGGCCTGGGCCGAACTGACCTGCATTTAGCCGTCTCCTCTTTCCACCGTGATACCGTATTTGCGCATCTTGTCGTACAGGGTCTTTCGCGAGACGGCCAACGCTTCATATGTGGCCTTCAGACTGCCGCCGTTTCGGGCGAGAGCGGCTTCGATCACCTTTTTCTCCACCGCATCCATCTGCGAGGCCAGCGACTTGTCGTCCCCATCCCCTAGTCCGGAGCCCAGCCCGCCGGCTCCCAGGGCAAACCGGATCGCCGCGTTCTGCAGTTCACGCACATTGCCCGGCCAGTCCTTCGACAACAGGGATGCCGTCGCGGCGGGCGGCGGCGTCAGCTCCGGCCTTTTGTATCGTCGGCAAGCTTGATCCACGAAATGCTGGAACAGCAATGGGATATCGTCCCGCCGGTCGCGCAGCGGCGGGACGGCCAAGGTCAACACCTCCAGCCGGTAATAGAGGTCTTCCCGAAAACGGCCTTCATCCGCGAGATCCCGCAAACTTTCCTTGGTTGCCGCGATCACTCGGACATCCACCGGAACTTCCTCATTTCCGCCCAAAGGAACGATGGTGCGGTCCTGAAGCACGCGCAGCATCTTGACCTGGACGTCCGGCGGCATGCTCTCTATCTCATCCAGGAACAAAGTGCCGCCGCTTGCGAATTCGATCCGCCCGGTGCGGGCCTTCCCCGCCCCCGTAAAGGCGCCCGCCTTGTGCCCGAACAATTCGCTTTCAATCAGCGTGTCCGGCAGCGCGCCGCAATTGATCGCGACAAACCGGCCCTCGCTACGTGGGCTGTAGTCGTGCAGACTGCGCGCCACCAGTTCCTTGCCCGCCCCCGTTTCGCCCAGGATCAGAACGTCGGCGTCGGTCTGCGCGAAGTCCAGGATGTTATCCCGTAACCGGACCATCTCAGCCGACCGCCCGACCAAAGTGTGCTCCAGCCCCCCGCGCGCGCCAAGCGCTGTTCGCAGCGCTCGGTTTTCCAGAACCAGCTGACGCTTTTCCAGGGCGCGCCGGACGGCGTCTACCAACTGCTCGGACGGAAAGGGTTTTTCGATAAAATCGTAGGCCCCTTCCCGCATCGCCGCGACCGCCATCGCCACATCGCCGTGGCCGGTGATCAAAATGACCGGTATCTCGGGATCGACGGCGAAAATACCCGCCATCAGCTCCAGACCGCTGCTGCCGGGCATCTTGATGTCCGTGACGACGACGCCGGGCCATGCGCGCCCGACCCCCTCGATCACCCCATCGGCGGCGGGAAAAGTTTCTGCATGAATATCCGCAAGCTCCAATGCCTGGGCGCACGCGGCGCGCAGATGCTCCTCATCGTCGACCAGAAAGACGGCGGCGGTCACGCGACAGCCTCAACCGGTTCCGGCGACCGATTAAGCACCAGGGAGAGGACGGCGCCTCCTTGCTCCCCATTCGCGGCTTGAATGCTGCCGCCGAACTGACTCACCAATCCATAGGTGATCGAAAGACCCAACCCCATCCCTTGGCCGACCTCCTTCGTTGAGTAGAAAGGATCGAATAGCTTATCGATTTCCTTTTCATCGATCCCTTGACCCGAGTCGGCCACATCAACCAGTACGGAACCCCTCTCCCGCGCGTCACGGACTGTGATGGTAATCCGCCGGACCTCGCTATGCTGCATGGCGTCCAAAGCATTGGAGATCAGATTGACAAAGACCTGCTGCAGCCGCACCGCCCCCGCGATCACCTGGACGTCCATGTCCGGCAGATCCTTGACGATCTCAACCTGATCCGCCTCGATCCTCTGCCCCAGCAAAGTCAGGGCTTCTTCGATGGCGGCCTGGATGGAGACCGGGCGCAGTTCCACCGGCTCTTCCCGGGAATAGGTACGCAAATTCCGGATAATACGCGCCATCCGGTCGGTCAGGCCGGAAATCTCCCCCAAATTCCGGATCGCCTGTTCGACCCGTCCGCGGTCGACGAAACCCTTTGCGTTGTCTGCATAGGACCGGATCGCCGCGAGCGGCTGGTTCAACTCATGGCTCAACCCAGCCGACATCTGGCCGAGAGCGGCCAGTTTCGTCGCCTGTACAAGACTGGCTTGGGTCTGTCGCACGGCTTCCTCCGCCCGTTTGCGCTCAGCCACCTCACGCTGCAGATCCACGTTCGCCTGCATCAAATCCTTGGTGCGCTCTTCCACCCTGCGTTCAAGTTGCGAGGTTGCCCGCTGCTGAAGTGCGATCCTGTCGGCCAGCCGGCGGCGTCGCTGATGCAGTGCGGCGGCGGCCATCGCCAAACTGGTGAGCAATGCCGCGGCGACCGCCACAGCGGTGCGGACCTGGGTTTGAACGTCATCGGTCCGGGATAGGAGCAACACCCGCCATCCCGCATCTCTGATGTTTTCTTCGACCACCAGAAAACTCTCGCCGGGACGCCGTACCTGCGCAGCATGATGGCGCACTGTCATGAGGAAGCGTCCATCCGGTTGCGGGTCGCTTCTTTCGGTCACCAAAGCCTGCAGCACCTCGGACCCGTACCGCCGGCTGTCGCGGATCGTCGAGAGAGTTTCATCGGTAAGCGGACGCGTGGTGGTGTAGCGCCATGCCGGCCGGGTGCTCATAAAGACCACCCCCATATCGTCGATTACGACGACTTCGCTGTCCGACCGCGCCCAACTGTCTTCGTGGTGTCCGACAGGAAGTTTCACGACAACCGCGCCGATCACCGGTCCGGTTGCCCGCTTTTCCGGGTCGCGTACGGGATAGGCGAAGTAGTAGCCCCGCTCCCCCGACGTGGTGCCCAAGGCGAAGTAGCGGCCAAGTCGGCCGTCCATCGCCTGTTGAAAGTAAGGACGGTAGCGGAAGTTCTTGCCCACAAAGGTCTTTTCCAAATCCCAGTTACTGGCGGCGACAGTCAGGCCCGACGCATCCATCAAATAGACATCCGATGCACCGGAAACGCCGGAAACACGGGCGAGTTCCGCGTTCGACCGATTGATCAGATCCTTACTGCCCGGGGTCGTCAGCGCCGCGACAAGGACCGGGTCGGTCGAAAGGACTTTCGGAAGGTAGCGGAACTTCTCCAGATCTCCGCGCAGGTTTTCCACCAGCAAATTGAGGGTGTTCCGGCCGCGTTCCTCGATCTGGTCGAACGCAATCTGGCGGGAAATCGTCGCAGTTTGCCAAAGCACCACCCCTGCAATCGCGGAGATCGAGGCAATCGCGATCAGAGTCGAAAGCTTGAACAGAGTGCGCATGGCGTCGGTCTGGGCGGTCTCGAGAGGTCAATCCAACCGCTAAGATAGCACTCAACCTGGGCGTTCATCAAAACAACGGTGTCTGAATGTCGAGAGGCTGGAGCCTATGCAGGCGGCGGCCGATGTACCCGACCGCGGAATACACAGCGTCGACGAGACGGTTTCGGCAGTTTCGGAGTAAACGCCCCACTACCGCCATTGACGGCTTTCCAATGAACGACGTCAGGAACGCGGTGGGTCGGCGTCGCCGAACTCGCCGTTGCGTATCTTCTCCGGCAACCTTTCAATCAAAAGGGCCGCGCCTTCACGGCCGATGGTGCGCACGAACACACTGATTGCAAGGGCCAGCAATGTCTCATGAACGATGCGGCTGGAGATAGGCCCCTGTTCGCTTTCCCTCATCGCGTCCATCAACCGGACAATCGTTTGCCGGCGGCCCTGCGCAATTTCTGCATCCTGGTCGGCATCGCTCCGGCCCTTGTCGGAAGTCTCGGGCGCGGCCGCGGAGGAAACCGTTCGCGCGGTGTCGACGGGCGCGTCTCCGGCCTCTTCAATACCTAAAATGTTTTCGTTGGCCGGTTTCTTTTCCATTACTCACCGAAATTCCTGCATTGCGACATATCCCGGCGTAGGCCGTTCTGCGGCCCAATTCGAGCCCCAGAAGCGAGATCGGCAGGTTTTGCTGAGATCTCCGACAAACCGAACCCAACGGGAATACGCGCGCGGTGCTTACCGGTATCCTTGTCAGTTTCTTGATTTCAAGGCTATTTTGAACTACTTTTGTATCTAGAGACGACGTGTCCCACCGCTAGAAGGCTAGGGGCGGAACCTTTAACGCTGAGTTAACGGCTCCCAATCGTCTCTAAACCGCCGTCTGTTTGGGCGGTTTTGATCCGAGTTCAGCAGAAGCTTTCCGGAGGAAGAAGATGGAAGTTTCATTAAATACGTCGCCGACACCGCTGCCCCAGCAGCAGCCGTCGACGACTCCACCAAACCCGGCCGTGGATGCCGGGGCGGTTCCAACGCTTCAGTCGACACCTGACAATGTCGTGACGGCGCCGGTGGCGCCGACCGAAACCAATGTCAGAGAGGACGATGCGTTCCGACGGCAGGGAGCGCCCACGCGCGAAGGCGGCGCGGCGTCACTCGCCGATCTGCAAATCGAAGGGTTGAGTACACGCGTCGGTTTCGACGCGGAAAGCGAAACCGTTTTTCTGGAAATTTTGCAGCCCCAAACGGATGAAGTCATTCAGCGGATCCCGTCGGAAGGGCTAGTGCAGTTTCTGAACGAGCAGTTCGATCAGATCGTGGCGAGCGGATCGAGAGGCGACCGGGCCATCGATCAAAGCGTATAAATTACGCATTGGCCGCAGCTCTACCGATACGGTTAGGGCAAAGCACGGTTCGGCGAGAAAACGCACCCGGATACCGATAGGTTTCCCCCCTCTGAAATACCTGTTCGAGGGGGCGTTCGTGTTGATGAACGCCGCCTTGCGTTTCTCTCCGGCGGGGGTGCGGGCATTTTTTTCCATACCCGGCACGATTGGCCCTCAAATATGCATGCCAAACCCTGCCGACCCTGTCCGATGTTCCGCCAAACTTCGCAAAACCTTCGGTAAAACGTTGTTTTCAATGAAAATTTGAATCGGCCTAATCCTGGCCCGGCGATTGCTGTTGAAGTGCGGAAACGAACCGTCAGGAGTCCGCAATGAGCACGTCGGCTATCGACCCGGTAACGGAAAACCCCGCCGCAAGCCAACAGGCAAAGCAAAAAAAGCAGGGTCAGTCGAGCAACTCCGATCTGTTCGCGACCTTGGTGCAGGGCCAAGTTCCGCAGAACATCGTTTTCACCCGCGTTGACCGCCAGCTTGACGTCCCCAAGGCCGCCAAGACCGATGACGGCCAGTCCCAATCCGCGCCATTCCTGGATGACCGGGGCAATACCGAGCCAGATACGGTCGAGAAGTATGAGACAGGCATTTCCGACGATCCGGCGCCGGTTGGGCGTCAGGACTCCGCACCTCGGAGCGACAGCCGCGACGCCGCCAATAGCGATACCGGCGCGTCGGATGGGCAGGACAACGTGGCGGCGGAGACCGCCCAGAAGCCGAAGGATGCCGGCGACACAAAGGAAGGCTCCGACACCGCAGCCAATGCCGCGGCGGCAGCAAATAACACAGCCAAGCCCGGTACGGAGACTCAGCGGTTCGCCGCTGAGGTGACAGTCGCGAAAGGTCCGGATCAGAACGCGGCGCGCCAGGCTGCAAATGCCAATGTAGAGACCAACGGCAACGTCCAAACGCAGATTGCCGCCAAGGATCCCGCTCTGGCGCAGAAAGCCGCCGGTCAGGCGCGGGGTAATGTGACGGCCAGCGAGCAGGCGGTCGCCAAACCGGCGAGCGCCCTGGCCTCGAATGCGGCAACGACTGTTCAGGCGGATGGAACGGCGCAAGCCGCGCAGGTAAAGCCAACAGGCGAAAGCCGGCCCACCGCCACGCAGTTGGCGAATGCTGCAAGCGATCAGGAAACGCTCATCCCCACACAGGCGGGACCGGCCAAGGCAAAGACAGCCGCTGGGACCAATGCCGCTGACAAAGGTCAGGCATCAGGGGACAGCAAACAAAGCGCATCGGCCGGCAATGCCAACCAAAGTCAGACAGCGCAGAATTTCGCTGCATTGGCGGCCAACAACGCGTCGCCAGTACAAAACGCGGTCCAGGGCGGTGGCGCAGCGGGTCAGGTCAGCGCTCCGCTTGTAACCGACCCGGTCAACGGGGCCGCGCCGGCACAACAGGTGCAGACCAGTGGTGCCGCGCGGGCGGCCGCGAAGACCGCCGCCGCGGCAAAACCGAACCTGCCGCCGCAGGTTCTGACCGAGCAGGTCGCCGTCAACATCAACCGCGCCGCGGGTCAGGGCCTCGACCGCATTACAATCCAAATGCGCCCGCAGGAACTCGGTCGAGTGGACGTGAAAATGGAGGTTGCCCAAGACGGTCGCCTTACCGCCGTGATTTCCGTGGAACGTCAGGAAACTTACGACATGCTGCGCGCCGACTCGCGCGCCTTGACGCAGGCGCTGCAGAACGCCGGCCTGCAAGCCGATCAGAACAGTCTCAGCTTCAATCTGAAAGGTCAGGGAGGCGACACCGCGGGCGCCGGCTCCTCTCGCGGCGGCTCTAGCGGCGGTGAAGCCGGTGACGGCGGACTGCCGGACATCGACGACGGCCTTTTGGCCCTTGGGGAAGCAGCACAGCCTAACGCGGATGGGCGCTACGACGTCCGGGTGTGATCCGGCCGTCTTAAACGACCCTGAACAGGAAACGATTAATGTCCGATACCGAAGCCATCTCCGCCATTACCGGCAACAGCAGGAATAACAACGCGCAGCAATCCCGGGTCTCTTTCGGGGATGACTTTGACGACTTCCTGACCCTGCTGACCACCCAATTGCAGAACCAGGATCCCCTGGAACCAACCGACACCACAGAGTTCACCAACCAGTTGGTCCTGTTCGCCGGTGTTGAACAGGACATCAGCCAGAACGACAATCTGGAGAAGCTGATCGGACTGGAGACCTCAAATCAGGCAGTCGGCGCGCTTGGCTATATCGGCAACGAGGTCCAGGCCGAAGGCAATATCTTCGTGCTGGAGGAAGGCGGTACCGCCGCGCTGGGCTATTCATTGGCGGACACGGCGCAGAACGCCGCCATTACGATCTTCGATCCGGCGGGCAATGTCGCCTTTGTCGGACAGGTCGACACGGAATTCGGCGAACATACCTTCGTATGGGATGGCAAAGGTGCGAACGGTCAACCCGTTCCACCAGGCGCCTACACCTTCCAGGTCAACGCGGTGAACGCCGAGGAGCAGCCGATCACCGTGAAGCTGAGCACACGGAACGCGATTGACGGCGTTGAATCCGACGACAGCGGAACGTTTCTGACCAGCGGTATCCTGAGCATTCCATTGGACAAGGTCTTCGCCACTTTCGCACCACCGGTTCAGACGGCGGATACAGGTTCGTAGCCTGAGAGATTTTAGGCGCGGAGAACCGCTGCCGTTCAATCCGCAGAAGCAGATACATCGCGTGTTTTTCAACACGCAAACACGTCGCAAAGACGGAGGATTGATCGATGAGTATTTTTGGCGCATTGCGGTCGGGCGTGTCTGGCTTGTTCGTACAAAGCCAGGCCTTGGCGACCACCGCGGACAACATCGCCAACGTGAACACGACAGGGTACAAGGTTAACCGGGTGCAATTCTCGACCCTGGTCACCAATTCGGCGTCGCCGACGCTGTTCTCCTCCGGCGGCGTGCAAAGCCGGGTCGCGCGCGATAACGATGTTCAGGGCCTGTTGGCGGCCTCCTCCAGCGCCACGGACATTGCGATCGTTGGCCAAGGCTTCTTTACGGTGACGGATGAAGTCTCATTTAACTCTACTTCCGGCCGGTTCGAACCGACAGGGAACGCCTTCTTTACCCGTTCCGGCGAATTCCGCCCCGATCAGGACGGTAACCTGGTCAACGCGGCGGGTTTTTTCCTGACAGGATGGGCGCGCAACGCCACGGATACCGGCTTCGAAGTAACCAACGTCGCGAACGCCTTTTCAGCGGCCAACATCTCTGGCTCGTCAGCGGTCGCGACACCGACAACGGAAGTCACCGTCAGCGCCAACCTGCAGGCGTCGACAGCTTCCGGCGAGAGCTTTCAGATCTCGCAACAGATCTTCAACAGGCAGGGCGCACAGCGCACATTGAACCTGACCTTCACCAAAAACAGCGCAGCCGGCGCCGACACGTGGGATATCAGTGCGGAACTGATCGGCGGGGGACAATTCGTCGATCTCGACGTCAATGATGACGGGACCAGCCAGTCCGGAACCTTCGACACATCCGGTGACGGTCAGCTCGACGAGGCGGAACGCGCCGCGGTAGCAACCACCGCCCTGCCCGCAGACGCCGGTCTTCTCGCACTCACGGGCGGACGGGCGGTCGCCAACATCGGCCGTGTCGTGTTCAATGCCGACGGCTCCATACAAACAACGACAGTGAATACAGGCGCGGCCGCGGCCAACCAGCCGGGCCTCGACGTGTCGTTCACCAGCGCCGGGTCATCGACGCTGAACTTCCTAATCGACTATGACGCCGCCGCCGGCACGGCTGCGGACAGGGTGCCTATCTCCCTCAATCTTGGAACCTTGAACGCCACCGATGGTCTGACGCAGTTCGAAGGCGCCAACGTCATCAACAACCTGGATCAGAACGGCCGGCAGTTCGGCTCTCTAACCGGGGTGACGATTTCCGAGGAAGGCGTCATTACCGCGCTGTTCGATAACGGTGTGACGCGGGAGATCTTCCAGGTGCCGGTCACCACCTTCAACAACCCGAATGCCCTGACGCCGTTGTCCGGCAACGTCTTCATCCAAACCGACGATAGCGGTCAGGCCGTGGCCCGTGTCGCCGGGACAGGCGGTTCGGGTGCAATCTCACCATCGACGCTGGAACAGTCGACGGTCGATATCGCCGATGAATTCACCAAGCTGATCATTACGCAACGCGCCTTCTCGGCAAACACCCGTACAATCACCACCGCTGACGAACTGCTGGATGAGTTGATCCGGACCATTCGTTAACCTTCACGCGGTCTTTTTTAAGATCTGAAATGCCACCCTCCCGGGTGGCATTTTTCTTTCCTCAATATCATCTATTTGTTTTTAAAAGGATTTTTAGGATTGCCGGCAGAAGGAGAGATTTAGATAAAATTTTAGTAAATTTATTCTTTGTTAACTTTTAAGTCCTATGGTAACTCATGCAAGGCGGTAAAACGCCAGCGACGATGAGAGACAGAGACAAATCACCGGACCAGGAGAGCTGCGATGACTGATCAGTTCATCATGGGCCCGGATGAAGAAGAAGCCAAACAAAAGGCAGACACATCCGTCGTCCACTTCCCCGGGGCAGAGTATTCGCCCCAGAAGATTGCCAGGACCACGGGTCCCGGCCTACCCCCGCCCACGCTGAAACGCTGGACGCCGCAATACAAGCAGGCGGTCGTTCTTGCCGTCCATAGGGGCTTTCTGACACTGCGGGAAGCATGCCGCCGGTATGCTTTGTCGGTGGAGGAGTTTCAGGATTGGGAAACCGCAATCGCCAAGCACGGCAAGGCCGGGTTGAAGGTGACGCGGATTAGCGGCTTCCGCCGGACCGAACGCCGGTCCGCGTTGTAGCTCCCAAGGCACTACTCAGGAAAAGCATTGGAACTGCGCGGCCGCCGCGCCGCACTGCCGGCATATGCGCCGGCCGCGCATGGCAAACTCAGAGAGGGTTTGTGCAATGGTCACGGCTATGGAGCGTTCGAAGTATTACTTGTCGAATACTTCAAACCCAAGTGTTCACGGGCAGTTAGAAGTAATACTAGGCTATTTTTGCCTATTTTCTTCTTTGATGTCTTTCGCAAATCACGTATCACTACTGTGGGAGATATTAAAGGAGAGGCGAATCGGCTGCCCCGCAAAAGGCGTTGCGTTGATGTTTGACGCAGAGCCCGAGTCCGGTTTGAGAGGGCCAGGACACAGCGCGGAAATAGCCGGTTCAGAGAGCGCTGCTTGCGTTCGGGGAGAGGTATTGTGAACAGTTTGGTACAGGTATTTCAGAATTTAGGTCCGGCGCGGGTCGCCGCGATCGGTAGTGTTGCCGTCCTCCTTATGGCGTTTTTCATTTTCATGATGACGCGCCTGACATCTCCGGACATGCGTTTGCTGTATGGCGATCTGGATCAGGCGGACGCCAATCAGATCATCAGCCAACTGACCGCCCAGGACGTTCCGTTCGAACTCCGCAATCGGGGGTCGGAAATCCTGGTGCCCGCCGACATGGTGGCGCAGTTGCGCCTCTCGATGGCCGAACTCGGGTTCGGCGGCCGGGTGCTCGGGAACGAGCTCTTCGACCGCGAACAAAGCTTCGGCACTTCCAGCTTCATGCAGCAGGTGACCAGCCAGCGCGCCCTGGAGGGTGAGTTGGCCCGGACGATTTCCTCCTTCTCGACCGTGAAGTCCGCCCGCGTGCATCTTGTCTTGCCGCAACGCGAACTTTTCACCCGCGAAGTCCGGGAGCCCAGCGCTTCCGTCATTCTGCGCATGCGTGGCGGCCAGCGGTTGGACAAACAGCAGGTCCTCGCAATTCAGCATCTGGTCGCGACCGGCGTCGACCGCCTGAAGCCCAGCAACATCACCATCGCAGACGACCGGGGTACGCTGCTCGCCCGCGGCGGCGATGAGGAAGGCCTGCTCTCCGCGGCAAATGACGAACTTCGGACCAACTACGAGGGGCGCCTGGCACGGCGGCTTGAGGAACTGGTCGAGCGCACGGTCGGGTTCGGCAAGGTGCGCGTTGAAGTTCAAGCGGAACTGGACCTGAACCAGGTCGTCCAGAACGTCGAAACCTATGATCCGGAAGGGCAGGTTTTGCGCTCTACGGAGACCATCGAAGAAGCGAACAACCTGTCCGAGGCCGGCGAGGATGCGGTCACGGTTGGCAACAATCTTCCCGATGGCGGCGGGGCTTTCGGTGCCGAAGGCGGCACGTCGGAGAATTCAAGCCGTACGGAGGAACGCTCCAACTTCGAAATTTCCCGAACCCAAATAAACACCGTGCGCGCGCCGGGTGAAGTCCGCAGCGTTTCCGTCGCGGTTTTGATCGACGGAACTTATGACGTCTCCACGCCGGAAGGGGCCGATGAGCCGATCCGCGAATATGTCGCGCGCACCGAACAGGAAATGGAGAACATCGAAGCCCTGGTTAAATCCGCAATCGGCTTCGAAGACGGCATCGATACCGTGGAAATCATCAATATGCCGTTCGCCGATCCCGTCGATTTCGCCGATGACGGCCCGGACCTGCTGTTCGGTCTGACGCCGGAGAATATCGAGCGGATCGTGGAAATTCTGATCCTCGGAGCCCTGGGTATCCTGGCCATCCTGCTTCTGCTGCGGCCCGCGATCTCCAAGATCCTGGATATCTCGGCGGCCCAGCCGGGTGTCGCCACAGCCGAGGAAGAAGCCGCCCCCGCCCTGATCACCGACCAAAGTGGCGCGTTGGTCGCCGCGCCGGCCGGCGGTCTGGTCCCCGCCGAGATGGGTGGAGAGACGGAGGAGGATGTCGAAAGCATGATCGATATCGCCCATATCGAGGGACGGGTGAAAGCCTCTTCGATGAAGAAAATCGGCGAGATTATAGATAAACATCCGGAAGAGGCCGTAGCGATCCTGCGCAACTGGATGTATCAGGAAGGGGGCGCCTAGTGCGCCGCCCCCTTGGCAAGCGCCGCGAATCCGCGACGCTTGCCGCTAGGTATGTCGTACTTGGATTGAAAAATGCGCGTTAGAGAGGACTACAGAGGGCTGTCGGGCCCCGAAAAGGCCGCCATCATGATGCTGGCCATTGGGGAAGACTATGCCGCGCGCCTTTTCACCATCATGGATGACGAGGAAATCAGAGAAATTTCCTCGTCCATGGCGAACCTTGGAACGGTCAGCTCCAACGTCGTCGAACGGCTGTTCGTCGAATTTGCCGAACAGATCTCTTCCACCGGCAGCCTGGTCGGCTCCTACGAAAGCACCGAACGCCTGCTCGGTAAGGTGCTCGACTCCGACCGGGTTACCCAGATCATGGAGGAAATCCGGGGGCCCGCCGGCCGGACGATGTGGGACAAACTCGCCAATGTGAACGAGGTCGTTCTGGCGAATTATCTGAAGAACGAATACCCGCAAACCGTCGCGGTGGTCCTCTCCAAGATCAAGGCGGATCACGGGTCCCGCGTGCTGGCCGCCCTGCCCGAGAGCTTCGCCATGGAAGTGATCATGCGCATGCTTCGGATGGAGGCGGTTCAGAAGGAGGTCCTGGACGATGTGGAACGGACATTGCGCAACGAGTTCATGACCAACCTGGCGCGCACCGCGCGTCGCGACAGCCACGAAATGATGGCCGAGATCTTCAACAGCCTGGACCGGAACACGGAAAACCGGTTCATGACCCTGTTGGAAGAACGAAACCGCGACAGCGCCGAGCGCATCAAGGCGCTGATGTTCACCTTTGAAGATCTGCAGAAGCTGGACCCGACCGGGGTACAGACCCTTCTGCGAAACGTGGACAAGGACAAGCTGGGCATCGCCCTCAAAGGTTCTTCCGACCAGATCAAGGAACTGTTCTTCGGCAACATGTCGGAACGCGCGGCCAAGATCCTGCGCGAAGACATGGCGGCCCTCGGCCCGGTCCGCCTGCGCGATGTGGACGATGCGCAGATGGAAATGGTGAACTTGGCGAAAGACCTTGCCGCCAAGGGCGAAATCGTAATCTCCGAAGGCAGCGCGGAAGACGAGCTGATCTACTAACGGCATGAGCACAGCAACCGCAAAACCCTTCCTGTTCGAAACCTCCTTTGACGAGGAGGAACTGCGCCGTCAGGCCAACGCGCGAAAACAGGAAGAAGAAGACGCACGGCTTGCCGAAATCCGCGCGGAAGAGGAAGCGAACCCGCCGCCCCCGACCTTCAGCGAAGAAGAGTTGCAGGCCGCGCAGGCCGCCGCCTGGCAGGAGGGCCACGCCGCGGGCGTCGCCGACGCCCAAAAGGAGCGTGAGGCGCAGATCACGGTCCTGCTGGAGAACCTGGCCGCGCAGGTCGGTGGCATGCATGTTCACCAGGACGTCACCAACGACCGGATTGGCGTGCATCTGAGCAAGGTCGCCATCGCCGTGATAAAGCATGTGCTGCCGGATTTGATCGCAAAGCAAGGCGCCGGCGAGGTGAAAGCCATACTGGGCGACTGTTTCGAACGCATTCCGTTCGACAGCAAGATCGTCGTCACGGTTTCACCGGACACCGAAACGCTGTTGTCGGAGAGCATGGAACTGCTGGCCGCACGCAGCGGCTTCGAAGGCCGCATACGGTTGATCGGCGACCCCGAATTGGGTCCAAGCGACCTTACCGCCGTTTGGGACGGCGGTGGATTGGAACGCTTGGAGAGCGCCATCTGGCAAGAAATCGAAGCACGGGTGGAACAGGCCGCCGCGCAACACGTCGCGCCGCCGGCACCCGAGGCCCAACCCGTTTCCCAGCAACCGGCGGCCGCCGAAACCGCAGCGTCCTCCGCCGGAACGGACGCGGCCCCGCAGGAGGTGAATGATGTCTGACGAAACCCAGGACCTGGACCTCAACGAACTGGAAGAGAGCGAGCAGAACGGCGAGCCGCTGGACCCGCGCGCAGCGGATCTGGTGACGCCGACCGGCGCCCGCGACCTGGAAGCGGTCTATGAAATTCCGGTGCAGGTATCCGCCGTCCTAGGCAAGGCGCATATGCAGGTCAGCCAGTTGCTGAAACTGGGGCGCGGCGCGGTGGTCGAGCTGGACCGCAAGGTCGGCGAAGCCATCGACATCTACGTTAACAACCGTCTGGTCGCCCGTGGCGAGGTCGTCGTGGTCGACGACAAACTGGGCGTCACGATGACGGAAATCATCAAGTCGGATAAGACGGGCGGCTGATGGCGACGGACCTGGAACGCAGCGCGGAACACGGCCTGAGCCATCCGGTCGGGGGCAAGGCGGCGGTCGACTTGGCCACCGTCCTTGGAATTCTAGCCGCCATTGGTTTGATCGCGGCCGCAATCGTGCTGGGCGGTACACCTTCCGCGTTCGTCGACGGTCCGGCCATGCTGATCGTTTTCGGCGGTACTTTCGGCGTTACCGCCGCCTGTTTCTCGCTTCAGGACATGCTGAGCGCCTTCAAGGACGTAACCCAGACGGTGTTCCGAACCCAGCACGACGCGCGCGCCTCCGCAATCCGCATGTTACAGGTCGCACAGGTTGCCCGGTATCGCGGCGTGCTCGCGATCCAATCCTACATCCCCGCCTTGGAAGGGCATCCGATGCTGGTGCAAGGCCTCAACATGGTGGTGGACGGGACCAGCGGCGACGAAGCCGAGCGCATCATGCAGCGCGAGGTTCAAGCCCAAGCGCAGCGCAACGCGCGTTCGGTCAGCATTCTGCGTAAGGCAGCCGAACTGTCGCCGGCCATGGGGCTGATCGGAACGTTGGTGGGTCTGGTGCAGATGCTGAGCAACCTGGAAGATCCGTCTACTATCGGCCCCAGCATGGCGATTGCGCTGCTGACCACGTTCTACGGCGCGTGCCTCGCCAATATCATTTTCAATCCATTGGCGTCCAAACTGGAGCGTAACGCGGCAGAGGATATGATCATCAACCATCTCTGCGTCACGGCCGTCGGGTCGATCGGGCGGCAGGAAAACCCGCGCCGGTTGGAGATGCTTTTCAACACCATGCTGCCGCCGTCGAAGCGCGTCGACTATTTCGGCTGACGGCGGCGCAAACCGAAATTACACGACTTGGATAAAGGTACAGGATGAAACTTCTGATCGTCGGCAGCCTTGGAGGGCACCTGACCACTGCCAGTCAGATCGCCATGAAGCGCGGGGCAAAGGTTACATCGGTGAATAACACCGATGACGCCATGAGCGCCCTGCGCTCGGGTTACGGGGCGGACCTCGCCATGGTCGACGCCCGCATGGATATCGATGGGTTTGCAAAGGCGCTCGAGACCGAGCGTATGTCGTTGCCCATCATCGCCTGCGGCATCGAAGGAACCGGCGCGGACGTCGCGGTGGCGTCCAT
Organism: Hwanghaeella sp.; assembly: GCA_028282025.1. Lineage (GTDB taxonomy): Bacteria > Pseudomonadota > Alphaproteobacteria > UBA8366 > Aestuariispiraceae > Hwanghaeella. Next base: position 17,861 of record JANQIT010000003.1, read on the forward strand.
CAAGGCGGGTGCGAAAGAATACCTGCCGCTGCCGCCGGACCCGGAACTGATCGCTGCGGTGTTCGAGGCCGTGGCCGAAGAAAGCCACGCGATCATCCATCGCGATCCGGCGATGCAGGACGTTTTGCGTCTGGCCGATCAAATCGCGCCAAGCGATGCATCGGTGCTGATCACCGGCGAATCCGGCACCGGTAAGGAAGTGATGGCGCGTTATGTTCACGCGAAGAGCAAGCGAGCAACGGCGGAATTCGTCGCCCTGAACTGCGCGGCGATTCCGGAGAACCTGTTGGAGTCCGAACTGTTCGGGCATGAAAAGGGCGCGTTTTCCGGCGCCATCGCACGCCGTATCGGCAAGTTCGAACAGGCCAACGGCGGCACATTGCTGCTGGACGAAATCAGCGAGATGGATCCGCGCCTGCAGGCAAAGCTGCTGCGTGCCATTCAGGAACGAGAGATCGACAGGGTTGGCGGCGCCAAGCCCGTTCAAGTCGATGTGCGGCTGCTGGCCACCTCCAACCGGAATCTGGAAAAGGAAGTCGCCGACGGGAATTTCCGGGAAGATCTGTATTTCCGGCTCAACGTCGTGAATTTGCGTCTACCGTCTCTGCGCGAGAAGCCGCAGGATATTCCAGTCCTCGCCGACCATTTCGCGAAGAAATACGCCGAAGCCAACGGCATGCCCGAACGTCCCCTGTCGGATGCCGCGCTTGCGAAACTGTCCGCACATCGCTGGTCGGGCAATGTGCGGGAACTTGAAAATACGATGCACAGGGCCGTGCTGCTCGCCCAAGGCGAAGAAATCGGCGAAGAAGCCATCCTGCTCACCGGCGGTCCGACCAGGACGCCGGAGCCCGCGGCGGCCGCGCCCTCACCGCAAGCCGCCTCGCCGGTTGCGGCCGATGCCTCGGGGGCGGAAGAGCCCAATCGCGGCGGCATGGTCGGCAAAACCGTGGCCGAGGTGGAACGCGACCTGATCATCGACACGCTGCAGCATTGCCTGGGTAACCGGACACATGCAGCGAATATCCTGGGTATCTCGATCCGCACCCTTCGGAACAAGCTGAAGCAGTATTCCGAAGAAGGCATGGCCGTCCCGGCGCCGGGTGACGGCTGATAAAGCCGGCGCATCCACGCGCGGTCAGGGGAGACTGAATGTCCGACACCGAAACAGGATCGGCGCCCGCACCGGCCCCCGCCCCAGGGGGCGGTGGTGTTCAGCCCCTGCCGGACGGGCCGCCGGCGGGCGGATTCAGTATCGGCGATGCACTGCGCGGCGCGAACCTGAGCAAGGATCTGCTGCTGCCGGTCGGCATTCTAGGTATCCTCGTTCTACTTCTGCTGCCGTTACCGACCCCGGTTCTCGATCTGGCCCTGTCGATCTCGATTACATTTTCGGTCGTCATTCTTCTGACCGTGGTTCTGATCAAGTCGCCCCTGGAACTGACCTCCTTTCCGACGATCCTGCTGATCGCGACCATGCTGCGCCTGGGCCTGAACGTCGCATCCACCAGACTTATCCTCTCCGAGGGGCATACCGGAACCGATGCCGCAGGCCGGGTTATCGAAGCCTTCGGGTCTTTCGTAGCGGGTGGTAATTTTGTCATTGGGATCATTGTTTTCTCGATCCTGGTCATCATCAACTTCATCGTCATCACTAAGGGTGCGGGGCGTATCGCGGAAGTCGCCGCCCGCTTTACCCTGGACGCCATGCCGGGCAAGCAGATGGCGATCGACGCCGATCTGTCCTCGGGACTGATCAATGAGGACGACGCCCGCACGCGCCGGAAAGAACTGGAGACGGAAAGCTCCTTCTACGGTGCGATGGACGGGGCGTCCAAATTCGTACGCGGCGACGCCATCGCCGGTATTCTGATCACCTTCATCAACATCATCGGCGGTATCATTATCGGCGTTGTCCAGAAGGACATGTCGATGGGCGAAGCGGCGGAGAACTACACGCTGCTGACCATCGGGGATGGTCTCGTCAGCCAGATTCCGGCACTGGTCGTTTCAACCGGCGCCGGTATGCTGGTCACCAAGGCGGGCGTCACCGGCGCGACGGACGCAGCGGTCTTCGGCCAATTGACGAATTACCGGATGACCCTGTGGATCGCCGCCGGATTGCTGGTGCTGATGAGTTTCATTCCCGGGCTTCCCGCCTGGCCGTTCGCCCTGTTGGCGGTCATTTGCGGCGTATCGGCCTATTTCCTGCAACGTCAGGACCGCCAGACCGAGGTCGCGGCGCGCATCGCGGAAATGGAGGAAGAGGTTCCCGTCGCACCGCCGGAAGAGCCGATCTCCACGGCTCTGCAAATCGATCTGATCCGTCTGGAATTGGGCTATGGCCTGCTGCCGTTGATCAACGCCAATGACGAACATCGCTTGACCGACCAGATTAAGGCCCTGCGCCGGCAAATCGCCGGCGAGATGGGTTTCGTCATGCCCGCGGTCCGGATTCAGGATAACCTTCAACTCCCGGCCAATTCCTATGTCATCCGGGTCAAGGAGATTGAGGCCGGCAAAGGCGACCTGCGCCCGAACATGCATCTTGTGATCGATCCGCGCGGCGAAAAAATCACCCTGCCCGGAGAAGCGACCGTGGAGCCGACATTCGGCCTTCCCGCCATGTGGGTGCACGACAATCAGCGCGAGGAAGCGATGTTCCGCGGCTATACCGTGGTCGATCCTTCCACGGTCGTCGTCACCCACATCACGGAAATCGTGAAGGACAACATGCCCGAGCTGTTGTCCTATGCGGAAACACAGAAACTGATCGACGAACTGCCTGACAGTCAGAAGAAGCTGATCGACGATTTGATTCCCAGCCAGATCAATCTGGGCGGCATACAGCGTGTCCTGCAAAACCTGTTGAACGAGCGAGTGTCGATCCGCGATCTTCCGACGATCCTGGAAGGCGTTTCGGAAGCCGTCGGCTATACCCGGAACGTCACTCAGATCACGGAACATGTCCGCGCCCGCCTGTCCCGCCAACTCTCCGATTCCAACGTCAATGGCGAAGGGATTGTCACCCTGATTACCTTGACCCCGGAATGGGAGGAGACCTTCATGCAGAGCATCGTCGGTCAAGGCGATGAGCAGCATCTGGCCATGCCGCCGACGAAACTGCAGGAATTCATCACCGGGGTGCGCAGCGCTTTCGAGCGCGCCGCGATGAACGGGGAAACCCCCGCCCTGCTGGTCAGTCCGCAAATCAGGCCGTTCGTGCGCTCGGTCATCGAACGGTTCCGCCCGGTCACCGTGGTGCTATCCCAGAACGAGATACACCCCAAGGCCAAGATCCGCACGGTGGCCCAGATTTGAGCGCCCGTTTGACAGGTTCCGCCGCCTTAACTAAGGCGTTGTAGATGCGGCTGAAGACCTTCCACGCCAAGTCCTTGAAAGACGCCATGTTGCTGGTGCGCGAGCAACTGGGCGAGGACGCCATCATCGTGGCGACCCAGGATACCGAAGGACCCCAAGGGGCCCGCGTGACGGCGGCCGTGGAACAGGAAGAAGATCCGTTCGAGGAATTCGCCACGGCCGATATCGACGTCCTGGAGACGATCACCGCGGCCTTGGAGCGGCACGGCGCGCCACCCGAACTGACCGACCGTCTTGTCGACGAGGCGTCGATGGCGGAAGACGCCGATCCGACAAAAGCCCTGACCTACGCGCTGGAGGAAGTTTTCCGGTTCAACCCCCTGCCGGCGAACGCATCGGGCCGGCCGCTGATCCTGATCGGTCCGCCCGGGGTCGGAAAGACAGTCGGCTGTGTCAAGCTGGCGGCCCGCGCGGCGCTTCAGGATCTTCAGCAGCAGGAAGACGACACCATCGATCACCGGAAATCTGGAAATCGCCTTCCGGTCAATTTGGTCGGTGCGGACAAGGCCAAGATCGGGGCCATGGAACAGCTTGCGCTCTATGCGGACAAACTGGGCGCGCATATGGTCGTGGTCAGCGACGGGAAGGGCCTTGCCAGGACGCTGGAGAAGCTCCCGCCGGACGAGCTTGTGGTGATCGACACCCCCGGCACCAACCCGTTCAATCTGGAAGAGCTAGCCCATATCGTGGACTTGGCCGAAGCGTCCGCGATGGAGCCGGTACTGGTGCTGACAGCCGGCCGCGACGCAGAGGAAGCGACCGACCTTGCCAAGGCGTTCCGACCGGCCGGTGCGACCCGGCTTTTGATCACCGGATACGATATCGCCCGGCGGCTCGGCTCCATGCTGGCGGCTGCACAGGCCAGCGGCCTCGCCTTGTCCGATATCGGCCGTTCCCCGCGCATCGCCGATGGATTCGTGCCACTGGATGCCGAGACGCTGGCGCGAATGTTGCTGCCCAGTTCTCCAAAGGCACAGGGGGCGCAGCCCGCGCCATGAGCAAAAGCAGACCGAACCCGACCCGGCCAGAACGCGGCCAAGGGACAGACCATGAGTGAAAACGCACAGGACACGAAGCTCTCAGCCATCGACGGCAGCCGCATGATCGCGGTCGCCAGCGGCAAGGGCGGGGTCGGCAAGACCTGGTTCGCCATCACCTTAAGTCACGTACTGACGCGCAGGGGATTGAAGACGCTGTTGTTCGACGGGGATCTGGGTCTGGCCAATGTGGATATCCAACTCGGCCTCATGCCGAAGCGCGATCTGGGCGAAGTCGTGGCCGGAAAGGCATCCATGAAAAGCGTGGCCACGCATTACGATGCGGCCGGTTTCGACATTCTGGCGGGGCGCTCCGGCGCCGGCGCGCTGGCTACGCTGCCACCGCCGCGGTTGCTCCGCCTGCGGCAGGACCTTTCCGATTTCTCCAAAACTTACGACAAGGTCGTGCTGGATCTGGGGGCCGGGGTAGACCGGACGGTACAAATTCTTTCCGCCCCGGCTCATCTGGTCCTGCTTGTGGTGAATGATGAGCCGACCAGCCTGACCGACGCCTACGCCTTCATCAAACTGGCGCATCAGGCGGGGTCGCACGGGCATGTTCGGATCGTCGTCAACATGGCGGAAAACAAGAAAGCGGGCGAGCGGACCTACGGCACCCTGGCCAAGGCCTGCGGGAACTTCCTGAAGTTCGAACCGCCGCTGGCCGGGGTTGTTCGCCGCGACAGCAAGGTGCGCGACAGTATCCGCGCGCAACTGCCGCTGCTGACCCGTTCCCCCACCAGCGAAGCCGCCGCGGATGTCGAAGCAATCGCGGAAGCCGTGGTCGTTGCATAGCCACTTGTAAGGCGCGGCCATCGGGGGATAGCAACCGAAGCAACCCAAAACAGCGGAGTCGGCTATACTCTCTTCGCAATGAACACACCGGTCCAACCGCCCCCCGGCCCGCCGCCGACCGCGACGTCCCCGCCTGTCTCTGGCGTGACCGGATCGGTTGTTCAGGCTGCGGCCGCGGCGACCGAGATTCTGAACGGCGGGGTTCCTCTTCCAGGCACGATCGCCTCCCTCACGGCGGCTGGGCAAGCCACGATCCGGACCGACTCCGGGGCATTGCAACTACAGTTGTCGCCCAACGCCGACCTGCCCAGGGGCGCGTCGGTAACTCTCCTCCTGGATCCGGCCACGGGCCGCGTTCAACTGGCGCTGACTGAGGCACCCTCGGCCGCCCCGCCGCCGACCGCCAGTCCGGCAAGTCCATCCGTGATCACCGCACTCACCCAGGGCAGCACGGTGACGGCGACCGTGACGACAGCTATTCCCGGTCTGGCGCCAGCGGGAGGGGGCGCGCCCGTGCCGGGTTTGGTGGTTTTGCAGGACGCCGCCCCGGCGGTGGCGCAGGCCCTGCTCGCCGCCCGGGGTCTGACCGCAACGGTCACGGCAAACCCTCGGGCGGGGCTGCTCACACTACAAAGCGCCGCAGGGACCTTCACCGTGCGCAGCCCCCTCGCCCTCTCCATCGGAAGTCCGGTACAAATTACACCCGGCGCCACGGGACCGGGCCAGGTTTTCACACTGACGCCGCTCCCCGGACCGGCGGGCGGCGGCCCGGCGTCGAATCCCACCGGACAAAGCGCACCCGCCGGGCAAGGCGCGCAGACCGGACAACAGGCTGGAGCGCCGCAAAGCTCTACCGCTACCGGGGTCACGCCATCGAACACGCCTCCAAGCGCGACCTTGACCCCCGGCGCACAGGTCCCCTTTCGCATCGCGACGATCACCCCACCGGGCGGCGTCGCGCCGCCCAACCTGCCGCCAAACAGCGCCGCGCCCGGATTTCCGGTTCTGGAGGGCCTTGTGATCGGTCAGGCGAGCGGTTCCGCCGCGCTGGTGCGGACACCGGCCGGTGTATTTTCCGTCCCCACCGGCAACACGCCTTTCCCCGAAGGCACACGCCTGGCCTTGGAAATCGCCGCTCCGCCCTCCGCCCCAATATCAGCGGGTGGCGGCGTCACGGGACAGTCCGGCGGGTATGCCGTGCTGCAGGAACTTGTCGCCTTGCTGCAGCAGGCCGACCCGGCAGCCACCCGACAGGCGGTGCAAGTGCTGCTGCCCACATTGGGTCCCCAACTGGCGTCCGGCCTTCTGTTTCTGCTGCAAGCCCTGCGCATCGGCGGTGCGCCACGTTGGCTGGGCCCGCAGGCCGCGAAGACGGTGGACCAGTTACGCCGTGGAACCGTCGATCGCCTGGACCGGGAAATGGCGAGCCTGCGCGGCAGGGCCGTCGACGGATCGGGCGGGGAATGGCGGACCTATCAATTGCCTGTCCTGGCCGACGGCGCGGTAGAGGCGCTGCGGCTCTATACACGGGACCGCGACAGCGACCCCTCCGGCGGCGACGAAAACGACCGGCCCCAGGGTCAGCGGTTCGTGATCGAAATCAACTTTACGCGCCTGGGCCCCTATCAATTCGATACTTTGGTGCGCGATAAGCATCTGGACCTGATGGTGCGCACCCAACGGCCGATACCGGAGGTGATGCGCCGCGGCCTGCACGACACGTTCACAACCGCGGTTGAGGCGCTGGGTCTGACCGGAACGGTGGGCTATCATGTCGTGAAAGCATTCGATCTAAAGGCGGCTCCCTCTGCGTCCGGTACGGGAACGATAGGCATGAGCGTATGACAGCAGAACCGACACGGCTGGAAAGCGAGCGCGTTCGCCGGCAATCCTCCATCGATACCGCCCCGAATCCAGAAGCCCACGGGGACTACCTCTGCCTGCTCAACGGAACCTTGGGAAGCACGGACCGGGCGGGACCGTCGGTTGCCGTCACATTGCGGTATGTGCCGGACAAATGGCTGGTCAGACCGGCGGTCTTCCATGCCTATCTCTCCCGGGTTCCGGCCACGGAAGACCGGCTGCTCGAGGAAACCGCGCATCTGATCCTGGACGATCTGAACAACCAGCTTGTCGCCCGCTGGGTGCAAATTCTTCTGGAAGTCCCGTCGCGGGACGGCGGAACGCCCGCGCACCGGGTACTCTTGGAAGACCGCCAGCCGCAGTGGGACAATCCCTCTCTCCTGACCCGCGTCCAACCCTTCTGAGGCGCCGCCGGGTATTAATTCGCAGGTGCAGCAATTACTTTGCGAGGGTAAGCCAATACTTGGCGCTTGCCCCGAATACTTGGCGGCCCCAAATACCAATTGGTCGTGCGTGAAACAAAATCATAACAATAGTTGACCGAACCTGACATAATTGGCCCCTAATGTTGCTATGGGCGTGCAGCACTGCACTCACCCTGGCGCACTTCGAGGCAACGAATGATGACACGGTCCGCACCGGAATATTCCGGCGATCCCGTCCGATTCGCCGACCGGCTTCTGGCCTGGCTGGACGAGACGGGTTCAGCCGTACAGGCCGACGCGGACCTGAACGTGTTGCAGCACGGGCTCAGAACAGCAGCGCTGGCGCGGGATGAGAATGCTCCGGATTCGGAGGTCGTTGCCGCCCTGCTGCACGATGTCGGCCTGATCCTGCTGAAATCCCAAGGACCGGACGGCGTGGCGGCGGCGGAACGCTGCGGTGAGATTGTCGGGGCGGCTTGGCTGTCGCGTTACTTCCGCCCGGCCGTTTCGGAACCCGTCCGCCTGCACCAGATCGCCAAGCGCTGGCTGTTCGCAATGGACAAAGGCTACCGGGATGCGTTGAGCGACGAAACCTTCCGGCTGTTGGCTAGCATGGGCGGCCCCATGGCGGAGAATGAGCGTCAGCAATTCGAACGCCATGAACATTGGAGCGCTTCGGTCGCCCTGGCCCGCCGGGCGGACCTTTCCCCCAGCGCCGCGTTGCCGGAGGATGACCTGAGCGCCCTGCGGCCGGCGATCATGAGCTGCCTGGCCCCGCCAATGACCAGTCAGGTCGCCTGACCCGCCAGTCCTGCTTCCGCCCGGCGCACGAACAGCGCCGCCGCCAACCCCACGGCCGAAGACGCCAGCATGATCGACAGCAGCATATAGACCCCGTTGCCGGTCGATATCGCGAGTCCCGTGACAGTGGTCAGGACCGCGCCCGCGCCTACCGTCAGCGCGCCCGACAGGCCGGAGGCGCTGCCCGCCAGATCGGGGCGCACCGACACAGCGCCTGTATTGCTGCTCGGCATGGTCAACCCGTTGCCGATGCCGACGAAGACCGTCGCCGCAAAGAACAACCCCTTGTCCAGCAGCCCCACCGCCAGCAGAACCAGTCCCCCCGTCAATCCCCCGCAGGCGACCAGACGCCCCAAAACCATCATGGTGGGTAAGGCGGTCCGCTTCACAAGACGGCCCGAAAGGAAACTGCCGAACATGAAACCCGCGGTAATGGTGCCCATGAAAAACCCCAGCGTAGAGGGCGTCATGTCGAACTCCACCGCCGCAACCAACGGCGCCCCGGCCAGAAATACATAGAACGCGCCGGTCGAAAACGCCGAACACACCGCATATCCCCAGAACCGTGTGTTCGCCAAAAGCGTGGGGTAATTCTGTATCTGCCGTCTCATTGTGGGCGAGCGGTTGGCGTTCGTTTCCCCCAGATCGACCCAGCAGAGCAGAAGCGCGATAGCCCCCAAGGCCGCGTAGAGGACGAAGTTTGCACGCCAGCCGAACAGTTCGTCCAACAGGCCGCCCAGCATCGGACCGAGCATCGGCGCAACGGCCATGCACATGCTGATAAAACCGACGACGCTGGCGGCTTCCTGCGGGTCCCGCGTATCGCGCACCACGGCAAGTGAAACCGCCCAACCGGAAACGATCGCCCCCTGCAGCACGCGGAAGGTCAGGAAGGCATGGATATCGGTCGCCAACGCGCAAGCGGTCGAAGCCGCGACGAAAAGCAGCAACGCCGCCAACAGCACCGGCCGCCGTCCATACCGGACGGACAGCGGGCCGATGATGATTTGCAGAAAGGCGGTGATGCCGAGATATCCGGCAATCGCCAGGCTGACCAACGCATAGTCGGTCCCGAATGCCTCCGCCATCGCGGGAAGCGAGGGCAGAAACATGTTCAGCGACAGGGTCGCCAACCCCGTCAGTAGCACAAGGGTCGCGAAACGCGGCGGAGTGGTGGCGGCAAAGAGCATCTTGGTTTCCTGCTACGGCCAGCCGCGCGGAACGGACCTGCGCCAATAAAAAACCCCCGACAAAGCCGGGGGCGCATGGAGCAGCGGTCCGGGTCCGCTAACGGTCCATGCGCGTTTCTCCTACGATGACGACGACAGCGGTTGCCACGGCGTGTTTCTCCAATTCCGATTTGCCGACGCTACGCCCGATCCGGGACGGCGTCAAATTCCGTCTCCATCGCCGTGCAGCGGATCAGCAAACGGAAGTGGCCGGTGAAATCGTTGATCGGGTAATGCAGCGTAAAACGGTTGTCCCACAGGGCCACATCCCCCTCCTCCCAGCGATGACGGCAGGTGAATTCCGGCCGTGTCATGTGCTGGTCCAGAAAGTCCAGTAGCGGCGCGCTTTCCGCCGCCGTCATGCCGTCGAACCGGGTGACGAACATCCGGTTCAGGTAGAGCCCTTCCCTTCCCGTATCCGGATGCATCCGCACGACCGGGTGTATCGCGGTCTCTCCTTCCCGGTCCGGCCTGCCCGGGCCGTCATAGCTATGCACCGCCTGCAACCCGCGCAGTATGGACTGAAAGCCGGGGCTCAGCGCCTCGAACGCGGCGATGGTGCTGGAAAAACCCGTATCCCCGCCGAGCGGCGGGATCGTTCGCGCATGGAGTACCGACAGATACCCCGCGGGCTTGCGAAAAGTAACGTCCGCATGCCAACAGGCCCCGCCGAACAGGCGCTCGCCATCCGGCTCCTTGCGCATTTCCAGCACTTCCGGCACGCCCGGCGCGCGGATCACGCCCTGGTCGCTGTGATGATAGAATGGCGGCCCGAAATTCGCGGTGAAGTCCCGCAGCGCTTCCGGGGTCAAATCCTGCCCCTTGATGAACAGCACCAAATGATCGGCAAGCGCCGCCCGGATGAGGGTTAGTACCTCAGGATTGGTCTTCGAGCCGATATGCAGACCGCGCATGACAGCGCCGACATGCGGCGAGAGGGGATGCAGTTTCGCGGCAGCCGGTTCCATGCGTTCGGAGATGCTGGTCATGGCGGTGTCCGTTTGAGCGATGGCTTCATCCGCTCTACACCCAACGCCGCCGCCGGTGCAAGCAGGCCGGATTAACCGTTCTTTACTTGCGCCCGGGCCTTGTTTCGCGCTTTGGCGGTTTCGAATTCCGGCGAGTCCTTCTGTTTCAGGCAAGCGGCGCAAATCGGATTGACCATGCCGGTCCGCAATTGATGGCGGATCGCATTGATCTTCTCACCATCCCAAATCTGCTTCAGCGACTGGTCCTTGATGTTGCCCAGGTTCAGCAATTCCGACTTGGCGAAAAAGGTGCAGCAGGGTGTGACATCGCCGTTCGACCAGACATGCAAGCTGTTGAACGGATAGGCGCAGACCGGGTCCTCCACTTCCTGAAGCGGTTGCCCGGGCGCATGCAAGCCCGGGTCCCGCATTACCGAGAAATCGCGCATCCTCTGAAAGTCGATATAGTCGGCGACATCTTTCCATTTATCCAGGAACGCGTCCTGCTCGTCGACATTCAGTTCCTGAACACAGAAGCACAACCGCAGCACCGGCAGCGACGCGCCCGCCTCGTCCCTCAGGCGGCGGAAGGTCAGCAGGTTTTCCTCAATCCGCGCAAGCTCATCCTTGCCGCGGATCTTGCGATAGGTTTCCGGCTCCGCCGCGTCGAGCGAGACTTCCAGCCGCGATACGCCGGTGGAAATCAGAAAACGGCTCATCTCCTCGGTCAGCAGGACGCCGTTGGTGCCCAGGAATATGTCCATCACGCCGGCTTTCGCCGAAGCGCCGAGGACGTCCCGGACACCTTTGTGCAACAAGGGCTCCGAACCCAATCCGACGACCACGGCGGGCAGGTCGTGGCGGCTGCACTCCTCCAACAGCGCACCGATCTCGCCGACATCCAGAACCGATTTCTTATCGTGATGATTGATCGTATAGCACATCACGCAATTCAGGTTGCAGCGATTGACCAATTCCAGCGTGACGGTAAGGGGGAATTCCGGCAGGTCGTCCCGTTCGAAGTAAACCAGACTGTCCTGGTAATTCTTGCGGTACACACGAAACCGCTCTCCGAACCGTTCGGCCAGAATCTCCTCGAACGGGGATAGCGCGACCGTATCGGTAAAGTCGGTGTTGGGGGTTTCGGTTTTCGTCATCCAGGCCTGGCGGTCCTATGGGGTGGCCCCGGCCGCTCCATTACGTCTATCCCGGCGGGAACATGGCGTCGAACTGGCCTTTCAGAACCGCCAATTCGGCGTCGAGCGCCTCGATAAACTGGGTGAAAAAAGTACTTTTCCGATCCGGGTCCATTCGCATTTCAAAAAATCGGCCGAACTGCAACGCCGCAATAATCGTGCCGGTAAAGGTCGTGCGCACGGCTGCGTCTATAGTGTGGCTTGAATCCAGGTGCCCGCCAAGCAGCAGCGGCAGCAACCGGTCGTGCAAGGCGGTGATCGGGTTGGGTTGAGATGCGGTTTGCCGCGCCTCGGCAAGGATGGCCCCAATAGCACCGAAGTGCCGGCCGACACCGGCCGTGTATTTCGGCAATCCCGGCCCGCCGGACAAAGCGCCCGCCGGGCGTTGCGGCAATGCCGCCACCGCCGATCTGGCGAAATCGGCAGGCGGCTGCGCAGGCGGGCGGAGGATGACATTCTCCGGCTTCACAGGCGCAGAACCGTTTATCGCGATCCCGTCGGAACAGTTCAGGATCGCCCCATCGGTCCAACTGGCGAAAAACTGCTGAAACGTGGTCCGCGCCGCCAGAAACTGTTTGTTCGTGACCGCCTGACCGCCGAAATTCGCGGCGACCGGCTGATTCAGCGGGGAAAGAGACATCCAGTCTTCGTTCCGGCTGTACAGCGAGTCGCTGGCATGCTGGTGGTCCGCCTGGCGCGATCCCAGATCGACACCGAACAGAAAGACCTCAGAATGTCCCATGGCGGCGGCCGCCCGGCAGGCGAGGTTGGAAACCGACGGCGTGCTGAAGGGTAGAATATCGACCGGCCGGGCCATCAGCCGTGTCGGGATCAGCAATTCCCGGAAATAGAAGATCACACTGTCGAACAGCGGTGGCAGGCGCGGATCGACAATATAGGGCGCCAGAAAGGTAATGCCCGAATAGTCATGCAGCTTTGTGTCCTCGGTCAGGATGCCGGCGTAATTGGGGTCGTTCTCAATCTCGCAATGAAACTGCGGCTTGATTCCGTTCTTCAGAAGTGCGCTGGTCCCGGTTCCCGCCCCGAAGATGACCGCTTTGTCCGCATGTCGCCGGATGGTCTCTATCGACCGGTCCAGCGAAGGCCCGCTGCCGACCACGAAAGCGGGCGGGGCGGCCTTGTCCTTGCGGCGTCCCGGCAGCAATTGCCGGTGCGGCACGGCGGCGGCATTTTCCACCGCATGCTTCAGCATCAGGCATTCGTCCTCGAAGAAACCCACGGTGCCGTGCAGCATCGGGAACGTCTCGCGCACCGCCGCGACCAGGGCGTCGGCCGCGGGCGTCTTGTGGTGCTGGTAAAGATAGCTGCCGTCCACCAGGGCGAAATCCGGTCCGCGCAGGCTGCCGATCAGCGCGCCCGCCGTCTGTCCGGGATCGTCCGCCGGACCGATGGTCAGGCCGCCGCCCCGCCGCTTCAGCGTTTCGATCATCCGCGCCCAAGGCAGAATATGCATGGACCAGTAGATCAGCTCGGAATCGGACTCGACGATCAGCAGATTGCGGAAATCCAGCCGCTCGATCAGTTGCGGCAAATGGATCCCCAGGCCAAGCCCGACGGAGATCAGATACGCGCCCCCGCCGGCAGGCTGTTGCGCGATCTCCACTCCCTGCATGTCACCGAGCAGGCGGCGCGGCAGGCGGATATGACTGAATTCCAGCAGCGTGTCGGAATCGTAGCGGGTGATCGGCAGGAACAACCGGTCCGGCTTTTCGCAGTATTCCTCCACTTGCAGCGCCGCGAAGGTCAATGCATCCGGCGCATAAAGCGGCGCGCCGTTCACCGCAGCATTCAGGCTGCCGTCCTCCAGCTTGCCCATCAGCCGCACCCGAGCCGGTTTGCTGCGCTTAAACGCCTTCACCAGGTCCTTCGGCAAGTACCGTTTCAGGACCCGTAGGTTTTCTTCAAAGAGGCGTTCGTTCACCGGGGGATTCCAAGCTATAAAAAACAGCGGGATCGCTATCGCGACGAGGATTGAAGATAGACCGCGATTCCGCCGTGACGGTCACGCACCGACTTTCCAAACCGCCGGATAAGACGCCCCGGAATACCGCTCCCCGTCTTCCAAACCGGGGTCGACAGTGGGGATCGCGACCTGCCCTTTCCGTTTGTGGTAACGCGCATCGTCACCCAGCCAGCGGGTGGCGAGGGCCCGCCGACGGCCCGGATAGGGGTTTCCCGGTGCGCCATGGACGATCATCGCCTGAAAGACCAGACAGTCGCCGGGCTGCATGGCGAAACGCACTATCCGGTGCCTGTCCCGTTCGCTCTCGATATCGGGCAAGGGCGGCAGGTCCGTTCCCCGATAGGGCGAACCGTCCAGGAAATTGTGCGGATTGTGTTCGGGCCAAGTGTGGCTGCCGGCGACGTATTCGACGGAGATGTCTTCCGGCACCGGGTCGAACGGCGTCCAGATTGAAACGACCTGCCGTCCCGATACCGCCCAATAGGGCTGATCCTGGTGCCAAGGGGTCCGGTTCGGCGTGCCGCCCTCTTTCACCAGCAATTGGTCGTAAAAGAAGGTCGCCGACCGCGCCTGCATGATGCGGCCGGCGATTTCAGCCGCCGGAGACTCCATCACGAACCGCCGGAAGTCGGGCTGCCGCCGCCAGACATCCAGATCCCCGAAGAAACGCCCACCGCCCGCCGCATCCGCGTATTCCTCTGCAAACGGGCCGGGGGCGAACATGGCGGCGTCGATGGCCGCCCGCATCAGGGTAATCCAGTCCAGGCCGATCACACCGCGCAGGCAGACGACGCCATCCCGCTTGTAGGCGGCGATATCGTGTTCGGTAATCCGGACGGACAGGCTCTCCATGGGAAAGAGAGCCTAGAACAGCTATTTCAGAGTTTCACTCAAAAAGGCCATCAAGTTTTCCATGTCGGCCTCTTTCTTGATGCCGGCAAAGGCCATCTTGGTGCCTTTAATGTATTTTTTGGGCGCGGCCAGATAAGCCCGCAGCGTCTCGTCTTCCCAAACGACGCCGGAATTCTTCATGGCCTTGGAGTATTTCGTGTAACTCTCATGCGTGCCCGCGGTGCGGCCGAACAACCCTTCGAGGGAAGGGCCGGGTTTCTTCTTGTTCCCTTCCAGCACATGGCAGGCTTTGCATTTGTTGAACACTTTCTTGCCCTTGGCGGCGTCCCCGGCGAAGGCCGGCCCGGTGGCGGCAACGGCGATTACGGCAAGTGCGAATACGGTCTTCTTCATTCCAGGTCCCCCCTGTTCATAAAGCTTCGATCAGACGGTTCAAAGGTACGGCGACAGTTTGCGTATTTCCACGCGGCATCCTGTCACAAAAGAAGCCGCCCTGCGTGCAGCAGGACGGCTTCGGATACTTGGAGCCCACATCAGTTGCAGGTCATGGTTGCTTTCAACGTGGCCAGAAGTCCTTCCGACGCGGGCATGCCGCGGTCATCGTAGTTCTGGTGCGCCCAGCGCATGAAGGCCCAGCGGATTTCATCCGCCCGGTTCAGGGCCGGCAGGCAGATATTGTTTTCCTTGGTCGCATAGCCGACTTCCGTAATGGCGTCGGTGAAACCGTTAATATACTGCTCACATTCCGCTTCCGCGGCCTCGCCCCAGCGGCTGTCGTTGTCGCCCTCTATACAGGGTTTCAGCAGATCGGCCACCGAATAGACTTTGGACTTCTTGTCCGCCGCCTCGGCGGGGGCCGCGAAGCCCCCCAGGACGACCGCCGCGGCCAGCAAGGCGGAGGCGGTCAGCGTGGCAAATTGCGTTCTCATTCCGCGCGCTCCCGTGCGTAAGCGTGCAGCGCCTTGTCCATCACGGCCCGGTGCTGCTCGTTATTGACGAAGGCCGGCGAGTTGACTTTGTCCCACAGATTCTCGTCAACCATGTTCTGGTGACAGCCAACGCACAGGCCGGTCCGTTCCATCTTGGCGCGCATGGCGCCCGGCAGCGGGCCTGTCAAAGGCCAATGAGATCCGATGGAGACCAGTTGCTCGTCATCCCGGGTCACGATCTGGCTAAGGTCGTGGTCCAGGGACGGCACCGGCTGGATCTGGGTCTGGTACTGCTTCGGGATGATCTGACCCGTGGCCGTTTCCAACTCCACCACATGGCCGTCTTCATAACCCAGCAGGAAGCGGCCATCCTCGATCCCATAGCCCAGGGTCTTGGGATTGTCATGGCAGCTTTCGCAACTGCGCGCTTTCCGGCCCGCCGTGTGCGGCTGCACCGCGGCGTGATCGAGCCCTTTACCCTCCGGCGTCATCCAGGTCTCGTTATGAACGACCGTGTTGCCGTCCTTATCGATGACCGTGGTGATCACCTGACAGCCCGGCATCAGCGGGCTGACACGGCCTTCACCGTTGATCCCCAGGATCGGGGTTTCCCAACGCAGATAGCTGCGGGTTTCGGATACCTTACCCGGTCCGGGAATGCCGTTCGTCCCCAGCTCGGCATCGGCGGTCAAGCCGTTTTCGCCCCGGGAGTTGGCATTCTTGATCCAATCGATGTCCGTCTTACCTTCGGAGTAATCGACCGTGACGTGGCAGCCATAGCACTGCGGGGCCCAGTCGGCATGGCATGCATAGCATTCCATGCTTTCCATATGCTGGCCGACCGCGCCCATGGCGACCTTGGCTTCCACCGACTTCCAGCCGTCTGTTTCGGAAAGCTGCTTCAGCACCGGCACTTCGAAATCGAGGCCCGAGGCCGAGTGCAGAATTACCTTGTTGCCCTTACGCACAACGTTCCCATACGGGTTACCGCGGGCGGTCAAAAGATAACCGTCCTGCGGGTCGTATTCGGTACCGAAATACATGAAGGCCGGCAGTTCATCAGAAAGACCGCGCGGTTCCGTGCCGATATCCTGCTGATGTTCCTCACCGTGACCCAGCGGCAATTCCCACGGATAGGAATTGGTGGTTCCGTGGCAGTCCTCGCATTCGATTTCCACTTGCGCCAGGGTCGTGCCGAAGATGTTGCCGTCCCCATGCATGTCGATGGAGGTGTGGCAGTCCTGACACAACAGGCCGCCCTGCGGATTGCCGGGCCGGCTTTGCACCTGATGGTGCAGGTCGTCTTTCACGAAAGTGTAGGATTTGGTGTGAAGTTTCGGCTGTTTACCGCCCGATTCATTGTACGGGCTGCCATAGGGGAATTCCATGATGCCCTGATAGCTGGTGCCGATCCGCTTGCCGCGGTTGTGGCACGAGCTGCAGCTTTCGTTCGGAATGCCGCTATACTCTACGTCGCCGACTTGAACTTTGGTCTTGCGGGTGCCCTGCATGACATGCGCCAGCAGGCGGCCCGGCTGTTCCTTGCTGAGGGTCGGATCGCCGCCCTCGTACAGACCTTCGTTCGAGTAAGGCACATGACAGGACGAACAGCCGGCGCCCCGGAAGTCCCCCCGTTTTTCACGCCCGTTCACCCCGACATGGCAGCGTTGACACTGCTGACGGGAATAGGTGATCCCGGCCAAGTTCGGGTGTTTCGGGATCTGGTCCACGTCGACATCCGGGATCTGCTGCATTTCAGACGGGATCTGATCCGGATGCGCTTCGACATAGGCCGTCATATATTCGATATACTTTTCGGACCCGATATCCGGCACCGGACCGTTCTCGTCGGTCAGCGTATAGTTGCCGTAGACCACCTTGTGGTCCTTCTGCAGGCCCCAGGCCCAGAGGTTGCCCTGGAGCTTGCCGGCTTCCGTGTTCATCAGGGATTTGGTCACGCGCTCGGCGTAACCGTCGTGACATTGACCGCAGGCCTGTTCGGCGGCGCCCAACGCCCCGGGGTCGGGATAGAAGGTATGGGGGCCTCCGTTCTCGCCAATAGACGCAAGCGTCCCGCTATGGGCGTCATCCTTTGTCGTCGCCGCTGGATTGCCGCCGTGGCAAACCACGCAACCGCCCGGGTCGCCGACTTCGGCGCCCATTTCCTCAATGGTTTCCTGCATCGCCCCTTGTGAGAATCTTTCAATTCCCTGGTGGCAGGACTGGCAACCAAGTTCCGTCGCGCGCTCTTCGGATACCGTCTCGAACTCTTCCGCGGATAGCGGTGCGGCCGAGACCATTAATCCAGCAAACAGCGAGGCAATTCCAAAAGATAGGAAGCGATTCATAGAGTCCCCCTGACCGACGTTAAAAGTCGTCGATTAGAGCTTATCGCCTGTACAAAATGATGTACTGATATAGATCAAAATTGATCAACTTCCTCGCGATTTTTTTTATTGACCCATGTCAGATCGTCCTGCCCGCAATCGGTTTAGGTTTCATACGAGACGCCGGAAAAGCCCGGTGCTTGAGGAACGACCCCATGAACATCGATACGGCACGGACCAGTTCACAACGAACCCGAAACAAGGAAGCGCCCTGGACGCTTGCAGCCTCACGCTGTCAGATCTGCGCGGCCTTTCCCTGTAAGCTGCATCCCTACCTGACCGGCGCGACACTGGAGACACTGTCGGAGAGCGGGACCACCCGTTCCCTTCTGCCGAACGGTGCCAACGCCGGCATACCGATTTCCGAATTCAAGGGTATGCTTGCCGTCCTGATCCAGGGACATGGCATGGCGGAACATCACAGCCCGGACGGAAGCCGCACCGTACTGCACTTCTTCCGTCCCGGCGATATCGTCTATTACGGCGGTATGGCGACCGATCAGGGCGTCGTGGGCATCCGGGGCGCTTTCGTCTTCCGGCCGCTGAACCCTGTGCGCCTGTGCCTTATCCCCGAGGCGTTGCTGCGGGAATCGAGGGAAATTGAAGGCATGCTGGAGATGGCCTGCAACGAGATTTGCGCCCTGCATACGCAGCAGATCCTTTTGGGCAAGATGCCGGCCTACCAGCGCCTGGCCTATTTCCTGTTTCACGAAGCCGCCCGCAGTTCGCCACAAGTCGCCAGCAATCCGGATGCGCCCGGCAATGGCCCGATCGCGCTGGTACTGCCGATGGTCCGGGCCGACATCGCGGACTATCTAGGGGTGAATCTTGAAACCGTCAGCCGTTGTTTCACACGGCTGCGGAAAGACGGCATGATCGCTCTTCCCAAACCCAACACGGTCGTCATCCCCGACCCGGCCGCCCTGAGGAAACAGTTCGAAGGCGCGATCTAAATCGGTACGCGTACAGTCTGAACAACTGAGAGGCCGTTTCCGGCCTGCGGAAAATCCGGCCCTATGGCCCGCCGTAGAGCCACGCCAAACCATTGTGCGACTGTTCCGCCGTGCGTGCGCCGAGCTGAAGGTTGCGCAATTCCCGTGTGACCCCGCTGGCGTGATAGACGTCGCCCAGGAAGCGGGCCATGAGTTGGACGCGGGCAGTCCGTAGATAGCGTGTCTCGGAATAGGCCCTGAAAGCGGCGGCATAATCCCGGTCCGTTTCTTCGACCAGGTCCGCCATGATCACCGCATCCTCCAACGCCATGTTTGCGCCCTGTGCAAAATACTGCAGCATGGGATGGGCCGCGTCCCCCAGCAGAGCGACGCAGCCGTCCGACCAATCCTTTACCGGCTCCCGGTCGCACAGCACCCACATGCGCCAGGTTTCGATCTTGTCCAGCAAGCTTCTAGGGCGCGGGTCGATACCCTGGAACTTTTCGCGCAACTCGGCAGGGTCCCCGGCGGCATCCCAGCCTTCCTCGTAGCGGTCCGAATGGAAGACGGCGACCAGGTTAAACAGTTCCGAGCGGCGCAAAGGATAATGCACAAGGTGTGTTTTCGGACCTGCCCATAGCGTCGCGGCGTTCCAGCGCACATCCGCCGGCACATCCTTCATCGGCAGAACCGCACGATAGGCGATGTGTCCAGAGACGCGCGGCGGTCCGTCGCCGACGATCTGATCGCGGATCTTGGACCACAGCCCGTCCGCCCCGATCAGCGCCGGGCCCGTTACCGCACTGCCGTCAGACAGCAGGATCTGGACCTTACCCTTGCTCTGCGCATAGCAACTGACCATCTGGCCGGTGCGCAACTCCACCAGGCCGGTATCGATACAGGCTGACATCAGGGTGCGGTGCAGATCGGCGCGATGGGTGACTGCATAAGGCTGGCCGAACTTCTCCCGGAAACCTCCCGTCAGCGGCACCCGGGTGATCTGCTCGCCAGACAGGCTGTCCATCATGATCAGGTCTTCGACAAAGACCGCGCTCTTGTTGATGGATTCGGTCACGCCCAGACGGTCGAACATGCGGAAAACGTTCGGGCCAAGCTGAATGCCAGCCCCGATTTCCCCAAAACTCTCCGCGCGTTCCAGGATAAGGGAAGGAATTCCCTTGCGCGCCAGCGCCAACGCGGCCCCCATGGCACCGATGCCGCCGCCGACGATGATGACCCGTTCGGTACTTTCGTTCGACATGAAGCGTCCTCCCCCTCGACCCCTGCGGCAACGCTATATCGGCAGCGCTATCTCACACAACCGTGTTGGATCGCACTTTGACGCAACGCAGCCCTTTGCCTAGCTTTCCGCCAGGCACGGACCAATAAGCCGAGAGGAAGAGCCATGGACGCCGACGCCCTGCGCGCGATGCAGGCCCCGATCAAGGAAAAGTACAAATCCGACCCGGAGGCCGCGAAAATCACCCTGACCGCCAAGGGAAACCTGGGCGAAGGCATCGCCTGCCGGGTGGAAACCGGAAAGGCGATTGCCGAAGCCGGTCTGCATCCCGCAACCGGCGGCGACGGCGCGCAGCTCTGCTCCGGCGATATGTTGCTGGAAGCGCTGGTCGCCTGCGCGGGCGTCACGCTGAAAGCGGTCGCGACGGCGCTGGACATCCCGTTGCGAGACGGCTCGGTATCGGCCACCGGCGTGCTGGACTTCCGGGGCACCTTGGGTGTCGACCGCGAAGCCCCGGTCGGCTTCCAATCCATCGACCTGGCGTTCGATCTGGATGCAGATGCCAGTGACGATCAACTGGCCACCCTGCACAAGCTGACCGAACGCTATTGCGTGGTCCTTCAAACGATCAAGGGGAATGCACCGGTCACCTCCAGCATTGGTCTGAGATAGCGCGCAAGCATCCACCGCAGCCTAGTCCCCGGTGAACCACACCTTCTCGTCATTCACCATGTAGAGCCTGCATTCACTCCCGGCGTTTTTCCTGGAGCGCGCCTTGCAGTTGGAAAGCGCCAGTTCCTTGGCTTCGGCAACCGTGTCGCGGCGGCCGCGCCACCCGAAGGCAACCAATTCGTTGTTGGAGAGACGATAGTTGACTGCGAAGGCCTTGTGCGACGTATCGGATATCGGTGTATTCTTATAGGTCTGGAACGCGGATAGCGACGCTCCGTAGAGTACAGGTTCCGTGCCATCCAACCTGATGTTCCCTTGGGCGTGATCCTTCAGAAAATTACCCGGATCTTTCCACACGACCTCTCGTTTCTTTGAAAAGATCCTGCATGGTTGTCCGTTGGAATCCTCTTCACACGCAGCGATCACATTGGTGTCTGGGGTAATCTGACAATCCACCGCGTTCCAAGGACAGTAGAAATAATGCGCCGTTTTACCGTCTACGGACACGGCGAACTTAGCGGGATAATCCTGCCCCAGATAATGCTGATACAACGCCGCCGTACTCGGCGAGAAAGTAACCGGCCCCTCGCCGACCATGGTCTGACAGCCCGCCAAGACCAAGAAAGCCAAAAAACCCAATACCATACGCTTCATGGAAGCCTCACCCGTCCAAGCGATTTCTTTGAATGCAACTTTAAAACGCGCTGCAATCGCTGACAATCCACTGAGGTTTTTGATGATCCCACAAGACGCACCGCCCGGAGGATTGGCATTGTCGGGATCGGACCGACTGTCTGGGCACGCTTCCGGCTGCGGTCTAGTTCGCCGCAAACCAGACCTTCTCTTCGTTCACCATATAGACCTTGCAATTGTCCTTGTGCTGGGCGACCGACCTTTGTTGGCAATCCTGCAAGGCCGCCTGTTTCGCCAATTCCTCGGTGGCCTTGTTCGCGGCCCACCCGTAACCGAAGAGCTTGTTTTGGGTCAGATGGTAGTTGACCGCAAAGGCCCGGTTTTCCGCCCCTTTGCCGGTGACCAGATAGGTTCGCAGGTTCGTTTGAGCCTGCCCGAACAGCACCGGCTCGCTGCCGTCCAGCGCAACATCGCCTTGAATATGGTTACGCATGAACGCGCCGGGATCGCTCCAGACGACGTTGCGCTTACGCGCGAAAATGAAGCACTTCACACCGGCGGACCGTTGCTCGCATCCATGGATGGCCTCGGTATCCGTGGAGTCTCTGCACGCAAAGAAATTCTTGGGGCAATAGTAGTAGTATGAAGCGCGTCCGTTCTCGGACACGGCGAATCGATCCGGATGCCCTTGGTTCATATAGTGGTGGAAGTTCGCCGCCACACTGCCGGTGAAGGCTATCGGCCCCTGCCCGGTTGTCGCCGTCTGACATCCCGCGGCTAAGAACAGGAATACAATACATAGGAATACGCGCTTCACGATCTTCTCCCAAAGCCGGTCGAACCGAGGGTCGAAGCACATATTAGGAAAACTCTTGGGCCGCACAACCCTAGCGGGCCGCCAGTTTACCCCACAGGTCGTACTCACCGGCTTCGTCGATCTCGACCTTGACCATGTCGCCGACATGCACATCGCACGGTTCATCGATGAAGACATTGCCGTCGATCTCCGGCGCGTCGGCATAGCAGCGCCCGATGGCCCCTTCCCCATCGACGGAGTCGATCAGCACGTCCAGGGTTCTGCCGACCTTGGCGGCCAAGCGCTGTTCGCTGATCTTCTGCTGGTGCGCCATGAAGCGTTCCCACCGTTCCTGCTTCACCGGGTCCGCAACCGCGCCCTCTATGCCATTGGCGGTCGCCCCCTCCACCGGTTCGTACTTAAAGCACCCGACCCGGTCCAACTGCGCCTCGCTCAACCAGTCCAGCAGGAATTGGAATTCCTCCTCCGTCTCCCCCGGAAAGCCGACGATGAAGGTGGAGCGGATAGCAAGGTCCAGACAGTCCCGCCGCCATGCCTGAATTCGGTCCAGCGTCTTCTCCTGGTTTCCCGGGCGTCGCATCCGCTTCAGGACGGACGGACTGGCATGCTGATAGGGAATATCCAGATAGGGCAGTATCTTGCCCTCGGCCATCAGCGGAATCACCTGATCGACATGCGGATACGGGTAGACATAGTGCAACCGCACCCAGACGCCGAGATCGCTCAGCGCCTCCGCCAGATCGACGAACTTCGCCTTCACGGGCCGGCCGTTCCAACGGCTCTCGGCATATTTCAGATCGACGCCATAGGCGCTGGTATCCTGAGAGATCACCAGCAGTTCCTTGACGCCCGCCTTCACCAGACGTTCCGCCTCGTACAGCACCTTGGCCGCCGGCCGGCTGGCCAGCTTCCCACGCATCGACGGGATGATGCAGAAGCTGCAACTATTGTTGCAGCCCTCGGAAATTTTCAGATAGGCGTAATGCCGCGGCGTCAACCGCAGCCCTTCCGGCGGCACCAGGTCCAGGAAAGGATCGTGCGCCGGCGGCGCCACGTCGTGCACGGCCTCCACGACCTGTTCGTATTGGTGCGGTCCGGTAACAGCCAAGACGTCCGGATGCTGCTCGCGGATCAAATCCTCGTCGACCCCCATGCAGCCGGTAACGATGACCCGGCCGTTCTCATCCAACGCCTCGCCAATCGCCTCCAGGCTCTCCGCCTTGGCGCTGTCGAGGAATCCGCAGGTATTCACGATGACGACGTCCGCGCCCTCGTAATCCGGCGAGAGTTCATACCCTTCGGCGCGCAGCTTTGTGATGATCCGTTCGGAATCCACCAAAGCCTTCGGACAGCCTAGGCTGACCATGCCGACTTTCGCCGGCGCGATTTCAATTGTCTGTTTGCTCATGACGGGGGGAAATAGTGGGCCGGGACGTAAATGCCAATGTTTTTCGCTATCCGCACCGGGTGCGCCTAGCGGGCGCGGACCTTTTCCAACTCCCGCTCGAAAGCCGCGGGGTCCTCCGCCGCCAACAGAGTCATGAAGCCGGTATAGTCCACGACCGCGCCGTCGACCGCGATAGAGAGGGTCATATCCTTCCGTAGGGTCATCCGCACGGGCCCCTCCAAGGTCGTGTCGTAACCCGTGTAGATACCGGCTGCTTCCCGCACGATATCCTTGGCGGTCACCTTGCCCGGCGACACGGCGGTCACGGGCAGAAGGTGGTATCCGTCCACGGTATAGATCCGTCCCCGCTCCACCCGGAAGCGTGTATCGGTGACATTCAGCCGCCACACACCGTCAATCGGGGCGGCGGCGGCGGGCTGAACCTCGATCGACCGTTCAAGGGTGTCGGGAAAGAGGAAACCGGATGGGGCCGGCAGAGGATCCGCCATGGCGCGCGCGATATCGCCACTGACCAGCGGCGGGCGCGGCACCGGCGGGACCGGTGCGGGAGGTAGCGGAGGTGGCGAGGTTCCCGCGACGGGCTGGCCGGTGAAATAGAAATCGACCGTCAGGGAGGAAGATTCCCACGGCACCTGCCGATTGGCGGTCCGTTCCAGCACTTCGATGCGCACGCGTTTGAACACATCTTCCACCTGCAGTCCGGGGATGCGCATGGCCCGCGCCAGCGCCCGTGTATAGGGACTGTTACGGCCGGTCCCGTCCTCCGCCACCCGGCCGGGGGCGGTCGAAAAAGCCACCAGCGTGCCGGTCGGTGCGTCCATGCGGGCAAGTCCGTTGCCGCCGCCGGACCGGGTCGCCCCTTCGAACGGGTTGTTGCGGCAGGCATCCAGGACAACGATGTTCAGGCCGCCGTCGTAACGGTTAAGCGTGTCCAAAACGTCCGACGCGCGCACGCCTTCAATCTTTACATCCAGGGGGTCGCGGATCTCCGCATCCACCGGGATGAGGTAGTTCTCACCATCTATCTGCACGCCATGACCGGCATAGTAGATCAGAGCGACGGCGTCCGCTCCCGCGGCTTCCAGCCGGGTTCCGAAATCGACGACGGCGCGTTGCAGCGCGCGCCGGTCGAGATCCGTATGCACCGATACCTCAAACCCCACCTCTTCCAACGTCGCGGCCATCAGGGAGGCGTCATTGACCGGATTGGGCAGCGGCGCCGTCGTGTAATTACCGTTGCCGATCACCAGTGCGATCCGCTGCTCGGCCTGCGCCGGCTGGCCTGAAAGCAGCGCGCAGCACAGCACCGTCAGGAAAGAAAACATGGCAAGCCGTGGAAACATGGTAGAATGCTAGCATTCTGTTTTTTCCTCTTCCAGCGCCGGGTGACGCATGTCCAAACGAACCGAAGACCTCTTCCGGAAGGTGTACCAGCCCGGCTCTAAGGAGGAGCAGACCGCCGCCTATTCCGAATGGGCGGAGACCTATGACAGTGCGATGCAGGAAAGCGGCTATGTCTCGCCGCCCAAGCTCGCCGCGCTGCTGGCCGAACATTGTGGCAAAGAGAGCATCGTGCTTGATGTCGGCTGCGGCACGGGTCTGAGTGGCGAAGCGCTGGCGGATGCGGGGTTCGAGACTGTCGACGGGATCGACATTTCCGACGGAATGTTGGCCGAAGCCGCGGTAAAAGGCGTTTACCGGCGGCTGTTCGAGGTGGACCTGTTCAAGGGCATCCCGGTGGAGGACGGACAGTACGACGCAGCTTTCTCGACCGGAACCTTCACGCTGGGCCATGTCGGCCCACGGCAGATTCCGGAAGTGATCCGCGTCCTGAAACCCGGCGGCATTTTCTGCCTGACGGTCAGCGATGCATCCTGGACGGATCAGAACTACGAAGCAGAACTCGCCGCCCTGGCCGGCGAACGGTTCAAGATCGTTTATAACGAACTGCACGACCATGTTTTGAGCCACAGCATGCAGGCCCATTTTCTGGTGCTTAAGAAACTCTGATCAACCGGACGGCCCGCCGCCTTTGGTTTGGTCAACGGTCGGAATACCTGTTGGCGGCGAGTAGTAGTCGGACGCCTCTTCGGTACGGATCTGCCGCGTCATCTTCAGGCCCGTCGGCGTGTCCAGCGTACCGGCGAAGATCGATATGTTTTCATCATCGAAGCGCCGCCAGAACAGATTTCCGCCGCAGCGGCCGCAGAATCCCCGTTCCGCCGCGTCGGACGACTTGAACCAGGTCAGGGTCTCACCGCAGGTTACGGTCAATCCGTCCGCGGCGATCTGCGTCGCCGCGACATGATGGCCGGAGGTCTTGCGGCATTGCCCGCAATGACAGGCAATGACATCCCGGAACGGGCCGGCGGCGGTGTAGGTCACACCGCCACACAGGCACGAACCGGTCAATATCCTGGCGGGGCCGTTCTTCACGCGGCGTGCTCCTCATTGAAAAAGGCAAAGGCGCGGACTTCCATGCTCAACCGCGGCGGCGCATTGTACGGCGTGGCCGGGTCGTCGAAGGCCGTGTGCGGAGACAACCGCCCGCGGCCGTCCCGGGCGCTGTCGTACCCTTTGATCAGAATAACTTCATCCTGTGTCATTTCGGGAAAGAAGAACCAACGCTGGCCGTAGTTGTAGGCAAGTTCATAGACCTCGCCCTGACGATCTCCGTAATCCAGCACGGCGGCCTTCAAATCTTGCGGACGGACGCTGCGTGCGTCGGCCAAGGCCAGGGGCGCGCGCTTCACCGGCGCGCCGAACGGACGCCAGGCGTTCACCTGAATGAAACGGCCCTTCAGCCTCTCGCGCCCCTCTTCCTCGCCCAGCAGATCCAGCACGCGGCGGGGCGCAGATGTTTCCGTATAGTCGTTGTGAACATGGGCGACGGAGCGGCGCGCCGTTCCCACCCCATCGGAGCTGCGGATCGTGTGGTCGAAGATCACCACCTCGCCGGCCCCGGTCTTTTCCTTGATCAGCGCTTCGACCTCCGGATAATAGACGGTGCGGATCGCCTCCTCATCCTTGAGATTCTGGAGCGCCGTCGGACTGTCGTAGAGGGCGAACCCCTCCCAATCCAACGCGGGCCGGCGCGGTACAGCGCGGCCGTTGGCGATGGCGACGTCCGTCGGCCGGTAATCGTAGTTCCGGTCCGGCATGTCGGCGTCGCCTTTTACCCGGATGATCAGATCATCCTCTCCTTGATCGACGAAGTTGAGCGCAGCCGTGACGTGGGTCCGGGGCGCGGCGTGATGGGGGCGGATTGCAGTCATTGTCAGGTCTCCTGCCGTAGGTATTTTTTAATATTTCCTTTGATCGGCTTTATGTTGTGAAACAGAGGTTCTGTTAGGTTCCTTCGATATTTGGCGATAGATCGCGCAGGGACAAACGATGCTTTCTTGCATCATTCGATAGATTTTCTTAATAATACCCATGGCCGACCTGCCCCCGCTGAACAGTTTGCGCGCTTTTGAGGCCGCCGCCCGCCATCTGAGCTTCACGAAGGCTGCGGAGGAATTGCATGTAACGCCCGCCGCCGTAAGCCAGCAGATCCGCCAGTTGGAGGCCCATTACGGGCTTTCCCTGTTCCGGCGCACCACACGGTCCCTGATCCTGACGGAGGACGCCCAGCGCGCCTTGCCCGCGGTCCGGGACGCATTCGAAAGCCTGGGACAAGTGCATCAACGCCTGTCGGCCCATCGGGACAGCAGCCTGCTTACGGTCAGCGCCAGCCCATCGGTCGGCGAACGCTGGCTGCTGCCGCGTCTTGAGAGGTTCCGGGCGCTGCACCCGGATATCGACATTCGGATCGATGCGACGGACCTGCTGGTCGACTTCAACCGGGATCAGGTGGACATCGCCATCCGCTATGGCCGCGGCGTCTATGACGGGTTGGAAGCCGACGCCCTAATGGAAGACGTCGTCTTCCCGGTCTGCAGCCCGGCCTTGCTGCATGGCGACCCCCCGCTCAAAACCCCCGACGACCTGCGCCATCACACGCTGCTGCACCCGGAATGGCGGCAGGAACGCGACGCCGCGCCAAGTTGGCAGATGTGGCTGCGGGCGGCGGGGGTTAAGGATGTGGACCCAACCCGCGGCATGCGGTTTTCGATGGACGCCATGTTGGCCCGCGCCGCGGCGGATGGGCTCGGCGTGGCGCTCGCCCTCAGGTCCATGGTTCAGCATGAATTGGACGCAGGCTCTCTGGTCCGCCCCTTTACCGGGACTGCGTTCGAGGAAGTGGCCGCCCATTTCCGCCCCTATCTGGTCTACCCGAAAAGCAACCTGGATCTGGCGCGGGTCGCGGCATTCCGTGACTGGGCGCTGACGGAGGCGGAAACAACCCGCATATAGTTTACATTTTTCATGTATTTTACCGGCGCCGCCGCCCCTGACAGCTTTGTTGAGGAACGACCGAACCCCGCCAGCAGAATGGCCTGTTGAAGGCGGCGCAGCCTAACAGTTTCCTTGCCGCCCCCGAAGCCTTGGTGGGAAGCATCAGGGGAAGCCGTCATTTTTCCACCCCTAAGTTTCGCAGGACGTGTAGAAATACGAACGTAGTAGCCGATGTGTGAGCGGCCCGGTGAGACCTTCCAGCGCCGACAGGTAGCTCATTTTTTCCCGATCGAATCCCGCACAGAAATAGCAGCCAAAAGATCTGCGGACAGCCGGTGTTCCCCTCTCCAAACAGGTCTCAACCAAAGAAAATACTTCTCTCGCCCTGGCTGTGTCGCCGTAGGTTTCATGGGTAGGTCCAATATACTCAAGCGCAAACCTTCCAAATCCGTACATCACGCAATTCGCTTCCGAAAAATCGGGATCCCAATTGGCCTGCTGACGATCTACAAATCCCCTAACGGAAGGAAACCGTTCCAGGATCAGATCTTTGACACCCTCCGGATCGAGCGCCCAGATCGCGTTGCGGTGCCGAATTTCCGCTCTCGTCAATTTCCGCTTTTTCTTCATTCAGGCCTAACCTTTGAAAACCGAAGGGCCGAACGTAGATCGCCTAAAATAGGTCGAGATTTTTACTAGCCACACCAGGAATGCAGTTGCGCCGCGTTTCTAGAAGGTCGAAGACAGCTTTAGGGATAACAAGATATTGGGATGTATGTTGGATCGAGGTGCCACTGCAAAAACTTATAAGTTCTTGGTCCCGCAAGGGGTTCCAAACCGCCTATGGCATAGTCTCTATCCAAATCAAATCCACCAAGAAAGTAGGATTCAAAGGAATGGCGAGCCTCCTCTGTCGCTCTTTCTAAAATTGTTTCGATCAAAGAGAAGATCTCCTTTGCCCGCGCCGTATCGCCATGATAATCGCTGTCCGGCTTAAGCCCCATGTAGTCGGCGGCAAACGCCCCGAAAGCGGCGGCAATCTTACGTGCTTCCACCGTTTTCTCCACATCGCTCATCAATTCCAGATCTACAAATCCCCGAACTCCGGGAAACCGCTCCAGGATCAGATCTTTGACACCCTCCGGATCTAGCGCCCAGGTCGCGTTGCGGCGCCGAATTTCCGCTCTCGTCAATTTCCGCTTTTTCTTCATTCAGGCCTAACCTTTGAAAACCGAAGGGCTTCGCGTAGATCGTTCAAGAC
>JANQIT010000022.1 GCA_028282025.1 Hwanghaeella sp.
CTTGCCGGTGCAGCCGGAGCGGCAGGCGCCGCCGTGCCGGCGCGGGCGACCACTTCCTCGTTGAATTTCGCGAAGAAGTCGCCGGCCATTTTCTTGGCCGTCGAATCGATCAGCCGCGAGCCGATTTGCGCCAGCTTGCCGCCGACATTGGCGTCGACCTCGTAAGAGAGAACCGTCTCGCCGCCATCTTCCGTCAGCGTGACTTTCGCGCCGCCTTTGGCGAAGCCGGCTGCGCCGCCCTTGCCTTCGCCGCTAATCGTGTAGCCGTTCGGCGGGTCGATGTCGGACAGAGAAACCTCGCCCTTGAACTTGGCTTTCACCGGACCGACCTTGGCTTGAACCGTCGCGGAGAAACCGGTGTCGGAGGTCTTTTCCAACTCCTGACAGCCGGGGATGCTGGCTTTCAGGACGTCCGGATCGTTCAGCGCTTCCCACACGGCTTCCCGGGGGGCGGGGATGCGCTCTTCGCCTTTCATATCCATCGGTCGTGTCCTTTTCCTCTCTGCCGGCGTTAACCCTGCGGCATTTTTTCACGATGACGATTTAGGGGGGACGCCCCCCCAAAGCAAGTAAACCGCGGCCAGGCTTATGCCGGCCGCGGTTTTTCGCCCCGGCGTGTTTGTCAGGCCGCTTTGCGGCCCTTGTTACGGCGCGGCCCTTTAAAGGGTTTGCCGCTGTTCTCGTTGGCGGCGCCTTTCGGGCGTTTGCGGCCCTGCTTGGCGGCGTCCGGCGCCCGGTCGTCCAGATTCCTGGAAACCTGATCGCCCATCAGCCGTTCCTTGCGCGACTGAGCGTCCTGCTCTCGGGTCTGGGATTGCTTCCGCCGGTCGGCGGACCGCTCGCCGCCTTCCGCCTTGCCGTTCCGTTTCGCGCCGCCCCGGTTCTTCCGGCGTTGCGGCGGTTTACCGGTGGATTTACCGGCCGGTCGGGCGCCGCTGGCCGTGTCGATCTCCATACCCAGCAACTTTTCAATCTGGCGCAGTTGCTGAACATCCTTTGGCGTACAGAAGGCGATGGCTTCGCCCTCCGACCCGGCGCGCGCGGTGCGTCCGATGCGATGGACATAGTTTTCGGCGACGTCCGGCAGATCGTAGTTGTAGACATGGCTGACGCCGGGAATGTCGATGCCGCGCGCCGCGACGTCGGTCGCCACAAGCACCCGGATCGAGCCGTTCTTGAACGCCTTGATCGCCCGGTCGCGCTGACCCTGGCTTTTGTTGCCGTGGATGGAGTCGGTTGCGAAGCCGAATTTGGCGAGGCGCTTCATCAGGTTTTCAGCTCCGTGTTTGGTGCGGGCGAAGACCAGCGACAGATCCTGCGGGCGTTCGGACAGCGCATCCCGCAGCATGCTGACTTTCTCCGGACCCTGAACATAGTGAACGGACTGGCGGACCTTGTCCGCGGCGCGGCCGGCGCGGGCCACTTCGACCCGGACCGGATCGTTTTGATAGGCGGCGGACAGATCCGCGATCTGTTTCGGCATGGTCGCCGAGAACATCAAGGTTTGGCGCGGTTTGCCGACCAGCGGCGCGATCTGCTTCAAGGCATGGATGAAACCCATGTCGAGCATCTGATCCGCTTCGTCCAGGACCAGAAATGTGGCCTGATCCAGGAAAATGGCCCGGCGTTCCAGCAGATCGATCAGACGTCCCGGCGTCGCGACCAGAACATCCGCGCCGCGTTGCAGGGTCTTGATCTGTGCGCCGATGGAAGCGCCGCCCACGACGGTCGCAACGCGCAGCGGCGTGCCGCGCACAAAGCCGCGCAGGCTGGCGGCGATCTGGTTCACCAACTCCCGCGTCGGGGCCAGGATCAGCGCCTTGCAGGTTTTCGGGGCGGGCCGTCCGCGCAGCGCCAGAAGGTGCTGCACCAGCGGCAGGCCGAAAGCCGCCGTCTTGCCGGTCCCGGTCTGCGCCAGGCCCATGACGTCCTTGCCGCTTAAGACAAGCGGGATAGCGTCCTGCTGAATGGGGGTCGGGGTCTCATAGCCAAGCCCGTGAAGGGCCTTCAAGATCGGTTGCGAAAGCCCAAGATCTTCAAACGTACTCAAAACAGATACCTTCCAAATATCAAAAAACCGGTTGTGGGGCGCGCCGCCGCATAGGCGAACGCGCGCCCAAGGCCGCGCCCTTCCGTCGGGGCGGCCTTCGTGCGATTTGGTTGCGGTCTTTCTCGCCCCGGGACCGGATTGTCCGAAAGGGGCCGCAAGACCGTCAGAACCCCGCGTGAAATGGGAACTTGTTGTCGGAGCGCGCGGTCAGTCGCGCGCTGTTGATTCGATAGTTGTCTGCACCGGGATAGAGAGGCCGCTTCTTTCAGTCCGACATAAGGTCGGGGCGGCCGGGGTGCGGGCCGATCACGCGTCGGCCAACCACTATGCATGGGGATATCGGGTGGATTGGCCCTTAAGTCAAGCGCTTACCGCAGTGCACACCGATCTTCGGCGGATCTGCGGGGGGAAAAGCGGCGGCGCGCCTCTTTGCTTTTCGCAGCGGATCACGACAGACTGCCCGTGCAACGTGGGCAGATCGATGACCTTTGGAGGGGGGCGGGCGCTCTCATGACGGCGACGGTGGTCGACTCGGTGGTGGATGTGGCGCTGTGGTTCATGGATCAGGCCCGGCGTCAGGACGAATATCTGCAGCCGCAGAAACTGCAGCGCATTCTGTATATAACCCAGGGTTCTTACGCGGCGTTGCATCACGGACGCAAACTGATGCCGGCGATGTTCGTGGCCGGGGAGACGGGCCCGCAGGATCCGAACGTCCATCGTCTGTTCGAAAATGGCCGGCCCAGCAATCTGGGAGAACCGCATATCCCGGTGGAGGTCGTTCATTTCCTGGACACGATGTGGCGGCGCTACGGTCACCATGCGACCGACTATCTGAATCAGCAGATCAAACATCACGATATCTACAGCCGGGCCTTGAAGAAGGGATTGAACGAGGAAATACCGTTTCCGGCGATGGCGCGTTTTTTCACCCGCAAGGAGAAGCGCAATGTCGAAAAAGTGAAGACCGCCGACGGCCGAGTGCTTGAGAAATGGACGCCCGCGCCTGCCGCGCAACGGATGAAGCCGCCGGAATAAAAGCGCGGCCGACTGCGACCGGATCGGGAATTGAAGTTTTCGCCGCTCTTGCGATACTGCGGCGCATCCCGGATAGGTGGTCCGCACGGGACAGGGGAGAATCGCCGCATGGTCAGGCGCCGTTTTACACTAATCATGCGATATGCCGTTGCCGGCTGGTCGGTGCTGTTGACCAGCCTGTTGTTGAGCGGCCATGCACATGCCGCTGGCGGCAACCTGCATCTGGACGGCTCAAGCATGGGGTTGGCCTGGGTTATTCCATTCGCCGGAATCCTGTTGTCGATTGCGATATTCCCCCTTGTCGCGCCGAATTTCTGGCACGCCCATTTCGGTAAGATTTCCGCCTTCTGGGCGCTGAGCTTCCTGACGCCCTTCACCATCGTTTACGGGTTCGAGCTTTCCCTGTTCGAGCTGCTGCATGTTCTGTTCCTGGAGTATATTCCGTTCATCATTCTGCTGCTGTCGCTGTTCACCGTCGCGGGCGGGGTTCGCCTGCGGGGCAAGCTGGTCGGGACTCCCCTGGTGAATACAGGCATCCTGCTGTTCGGCACCGCGATTGCCAGTTGGATGGGCACGACCGGCGCGGCGATGCTGCTGATCCGCCCCCTGATCCGCGCGAATGAAGGGCGCAAGCACAAGGTTCACACCATCGTCTTCTTTATCTTCCTGGTGGCTAATATCGGCGGCTCGTTGACGCCGCTGGGCGACCCGCCGCTGTTCCTGGGCTTCCTCAAAGGTGTTTCGTTCTTCTGGCCGACGACGCAGATGTTCCTGCCCATGCTGATGGTGTCGGTGATCCTGCTGGCGATGTATTTCGCGATGGACAGCTACTTGTTCCGTAAGGAAGAGGCGGACAGTCTGCAGGATACCAGCGACGAGCCGGACGGCCTGCGGCTGGAAGGCAAGATCAACATTCTGCTGCTGGGCGGCGTCATCGGCGCGGTTCTGATGAGCGGCGTCTGGAAGCCGGGTATCGAATTCATCGTCTTCCACGTGCATGTGGAATTGCAGAACGTGCTGCGCGACCTGTCGCTGGTGGGAATAGCGCTGCTGTCGCTGCAACTGACGAACAGCGCCAGCCGGCAGGCGAACGGGTTTACCTGGTTCCCCATTGTCGAGGTGGGCAAGCTTTTCGCGGGCATCTTCATCACCATCATTCCGGCCATTGCAATCCTGCGCGCCGGAACGGAAGGCGCGCTGGAGCCCGTCGTTTCGCTGGTCAGCGAAGATGGCCAGCCGGTCAATATGATGTATTTCTGGATGACCGGGATTCTCTCCAGCTTCCTGGATAACGCGCCGACATATCTGGTCTTCTTCAATACGGCGGGCGGCGACGCGGAAGTGCTGATGAACGAGCTTGCGCCGACCTTGCTGGCGATTTCGGCGGGGGCCGTGTTCATGGGCGCGAACACCTATATCGGCAATGCGCCGAATTTCATGGTCCGGTCCATCGCCGAGGAGAGAGGCATCCCGATGCCGAGCTTCTTCGGCTACATGCTTTGGTCGGTCGTCCTGCTGGTCCCGCTGTTCGTCCTGGTGAGCTTCGTCTTCTTCCTATAGCGGCAAAAGGGACAGGCCATGACGGCATATGAGGAGCTTTGGCGGGCGCGGTTTGGGACAGATGCGCCCGATGGGCCGGCGGACGAAGACTTGCAGCGGCTAACCGGGTTCCTGTCCCGCCGGTCTTGCCGCGCCTTCAAAAGCGATCCTATCGACGAACCTCTTCTGGCGAGCCTGCTGGCCTGCGCCCAATCGGCCCCGTCGAAATCCGATCTGCAGCAATATTCCATCGTCGTGATCGACGACGCGGCGATCCGCGCGGCGATGCAGGAATGGTCCTCTTTCGATCCCTGGATTGCGGAAGCGCCGCTGTTCCTGGTGTTCTGCGGCGACCTGCGCCGTCAGCGCCGGATTGCGGCGCTGCGCGGCTACGAGCATCGCAACGACAATATGGACGCCTTCATGAACACCGCCGTCGATGCGGGGATTGCGCTCGCCACCTTCGTGGCGGCGGCGGAGGCGGTGGGGCTTGGCTGCTGCCCGATCAGCGTGGTGCGCAATCATATAGAGGAGGCCTGCGCGCTGCTTGGCCTGCCGGACGGCGTGTACCCCGTTGCTGGGTTGGCGTTGGGATGGCCGGCGCGCCAGGGATATGTCAGCATGCGTCTGCCGCCGGCTGCCGTCATCCACCGGAACCGCTACGATGACGATGGGTTCGAGGCGACGATTGACGGTTACGACCGGGCCCGCCACGCGGTTTATGCAATCCCGCCGGAAAAGCAGCGCCACCGGGACAAGTATGGGACGGCGGATATCTGCACCTGGTCGGAGAATGCGGCGCGGCAGGAATCCTTGCCCGAGCGGGACGGGTTCCGGGCGTTCCTCCTAAAACACGGTTTCGCCCTGGATTGAGGCGGCGGCCAAGCAAGCGAAAGGGAGCGGAGAATGCGGCGTCTATTGATCACCGGCGCAGCCGGCGGACTTGGAACCATTCTGCGGGAGGGGCTGGCCGGTTGGGCGGATTTCCTGCGCCTTAACGACAGGGAGGAAATGCCGGCGGCGGGCCCCAATGAAGAGGTCGTGCAAGGCGATCTGACCGACTTCGATTTGGTGAAGGAACTGGTGAAGGACGTCGACGGCATCGTTCATTTGGGCAGCATCAGCCGGGAAAACACCTTCGAGAACATTCTGGATTCCAGTTTCCGGGGGACCTACCACGTCTTCGACGCGGCGCGGCAGGCGGCCAAGCCGCGCATAGTTTTCGCGAGTTCGAACCACGCCATCGGGTTCCATCGGCGCGAAGATAATCTGGGCAAGGACGCCCCCTACAGGCCGGACAGCATCTACGGCGTTTCCAAAGTGTATGGAGAAAGCCTCGGCCAATACTATTTCGATAAGTTCGGGATCGAGTCGGTGTCGATCCGGATCGGCTCCTGCTTCCCGGAGCCCGTTGACCGCCGCATGCTGGCGACCTGGTTGAGTCCCCGCGATTTCGTGGAAATGATAAAGGCGATCTATTCGGCGCCCCGCGTCGGCTGCTCCATGATTTACGGCATGTCGGACAACAGGGAGCAATGGTGGGACAATTCTCATGCATCCTTCCTCGGCTGGCGTCCGCAGGATTCGGCGGAGCGGTTCCGCGCCAAGGTCGAAGCGGCGGACCCGCCCAGACACTGGGACGATCCGGCGGTGCGTTATCACGGCGGGGCGTTCGCCGCGGTGGGCCATTTCGAGGACTGATGTCCGCAAGACCCTTGGGCAGCAAGGTCGCGAACCCTCTAAATGCAGACGCCGCCTAGGACCGGAAGGACGAGCCGACCGTGACCGCTATGATATAGAGATATAGAGACGCAAAGGTGCTGAGTTCGTCGCAAAAACCGATCCCGTAGCATTCGTTCGTTCGGCCAAGCGATTCAAGTTGGTTGGAGGCTTATTTCTGTGCAAAGGCGAAGTCCTCTACAACAATCAAGTCCAGGGGCTTGCCGATAGCCTGGCGGAGAGGTTTCTGGTTGAAGGACGCGTAAGGCCGCTTCCTGGCTGTCTGTTCGCCCATGGCGGTCCGCGCACAATTAGGGCTCATGGGGAAGGGCCTGATGACGCCAGTCCGCACGTCTATGACAAACGCGAATACGACCCCCGGCGGCCACAGCCGCGAACACCTCCCACCCGAACGGCGAGAGAACGTCCTTCTCCTCTTCAAGGTGGGGGATGAGGGGCCGGTTGGAGGTGGGCGGGTCCGGGCGCAGTCCGGGATCGTGCCTATCCGTAACATGCCTGACAATAGCAACGGCTAGTCAGGTGTTCTGCCATCGCACACCGGTCGTGATGGAGTCGACGATGCCCAGACCGTGCAGACCGCGCTCCTCGAAGTTCTTGGAGACGGTGTAGCGGATCTTTATGTGGCGCGATCCTGCGCCCAGGACGACGACCCCCGTGCTGACCGTCACGCCGTTTTTCAGACTCGCGTCCGACTCGATCAAGGTTCCGGCAAAGTCCGGGTTCGTCAAACGTCCTTTTTCGATTGTCAGATGGCGCGGTTTGCCGGTCAGGTTCCGCGCCGCACTCATCGCTTTGAAACTCTGCCAGGCGACCGGCTCCGTTGCACGTCCAAGGCTGGGATAGATGATGACGGAGATTACCGCGCCGGGGGCGCCGTAGCTGACGGCGAAGTCGGTGTGATCATCGTTGAAAACACGTTCTTGCCCGCGCTTGAAAGCACCGATCTCTGCCGGAAAGGAAATCCGGGACTTCTTATGGAACAGACTTCCGTCATCTAGTCTAACCCAGGCTTCGCCCCCCTTGTCCGCATCGTGTAGCCCATAACGCTTCAGCAGGGCTTGCGAACGTGCTGGCCGCTCCGCGCGTGTGTAGAGCGTCACCGCCGCCTGGATCGCGGCGGATCTTTCCTTGGAAACATCTAGCCCGGGATAGGTAACCTCGCCATAGAGGTCGGTGGCTTTTTCAAAGCTCTCCGCCGCAGCTTCCGTCCGGTTTTCCTTGCTCTGAAGTGCGCCCAGCTTTTCCGCTGCCTTTGCCCTGTAGTAGGTTGGAATTCCGGGGTTTGCGACTGCTTCGCTAAGCGATTTCTGGGCTTCCGACGGTTGGTTTCGGTTGATATGCGTCTGGGCGACCAGCAGCGCCATCTGACCGAGGATCTGATCCTGGGTCGGTATCGGAGACCGTGGATCGATGTTTATCGTGGCCGACTTGTCGCTTTCAATGGTGGCGGAAGAAGTCGTGGTCGGGGGTGGAGTGGAGGCTTGCGCCTCTGGCTCCTGCTTGGAGGCGGTGACGCAGCCTGCAAGAAGAACTAGGGAAGTGAAAACGGCGGCCAGACGAAACTGTCTCATCAACGGGTCCTTTTGGGGGCAGAGTTCACATGCAGTTTTACCACAAACTGCCGGGCTGGGAATGCAGACGCGCTTGGTCTTGGGCTACTGTGCGAGGGTATCTGTCACAAATCTATCGCGGGACGACAATGGAAGATTCACGGGCCGGTCACCGTAGCGAAACGGCGGCGCGGTTTGTTTGGGTTCTTACCGGAATTCACTTTGTGGGAGGGACCTCACGATGAAAGTCAGTCGACGCAAGCTATTGCGTACATCCGCCGCCGCCGGGCTGGTTTTGGCCGCCCCGGCCATTTCCTATGCCGCCAGCCGGCCCATGATCACACACGGCCTTCAGTCGGGCGACGTCGATACGACGTCCGGCGTGGTCTGGGCGCGGACCGACCGTGCGGCCAGGGCCTATCTTGACGTATCGACGACGGAGTCGTTTCACGACGCCACGCGTCTGGCGCCCCTGGACGTGCTGCCGGAAAGCGACTTTGCGATGAAGCGCCTGTTGACCGGGTTGCCGTCGGACCAGGAGATTTTCTATCGGGTTTCCTTCGAGGACCTGACCTCCGGCCGGGCGATGTCGGAGCCGATGACCGGGCATTTCCGGACCGCGCCGGCCTCCCGCCGGTCGGTCAGGTTCGTCTGGTCCGGCGACACGGCGGGCCAGGGCTGGGGCATCGACAGGGGCCGCGGCGGCATGAAGACATACGCCACCATGGCGAAACACGATCCGGACTTTTTCATCCATAGCGGCGACACGATCTATGCGGACGGTCCGATTGCGCCGACCAAGGAGATGAAGAACGGCGCGGTCTGGAACAACCTGGTGGCCGAAGGGGTCGAGAAGGTCGCCGAAAGCCTGGACGAGTTCCGCGGCCGTTGGAAATACAACATGCTGGATGAGAATGTCCGCGCCTTTAACAATCGGGTCCCGACCTTCTTTCAGTGGGACGATCACGAGGTGGTCAACAACTGGTCGGACGCCAAGGATCTGACCGCGGATGACCGTTATACGGTGAAGGATCTGCCGTTGCTGGTCGCCCGGGCCGGGCGCGCTTTTCATGAGATGACGCCGATCCGCTTCACGCCCGCCGAACCGGGCCGGGTTTATCGCAAGATCGCCTACGGGCCTTTGCTGGATGTCTTTTTCATCGATCTGCGGTCCTATCGCGGGGCGAACGGCCCGTCGCTGGAAACCGACCTCACCGACGAGGCGCGTATTCTTGGCGCAGCGCAGTTGAACTGGCTGAAACAGGAATTGGCCAAATCGACGGCGACCTGGAAGGTGATCGCGTCCGACATGCCAATCGGCCTGAAGGTTTGGGACGACTGGAAAACGCAGTCGGGGGCCGAGGCTATCGCCAACGGCGAAGATGGAACGCCGAAGGGCCGGGAGTTGGAAATCGCTGAATTGCTGCGCTTCATCCATGTCGCAGCCATTCGCAATGTCCATTTCTTCACCGCGGATGTTCACTATACGGCGGCGCATTACTACAATCCGAATAAAGCCCAGATTCAGGATTTTACGCCCTTCTGGGAATTCGTTTCCGGACCGATCCATGCGGGCACGTTCGGCCCGAACGACCTGGACATGACCTTTGGGCCGGAAGTGCGTTTCACCAAGGCGCCGGCGGAAGGGCAGGGCGTCAACCTGCCGCCGTCCGAAGGGCTGCAGTTCTTCGGCCTGGTCGATATCGACGGGGCGTCCGAAACCATGACGGTCCGCCTGATGGATCGTGAGGACACGGAGCTTTGGTCGATCACGCTGGATCCGGTTCGGGCCTGAGCAACCCCTGTTCAGCCTGTGCGGGGTCCCGGCCTGTCGCCGGGGCCCCGCAGTGCATGAGGGTCAGCGGCCCGCCAGGATCATGTCCGACGCGCGTTCGCCGATCATCATCGTCGGCGCGTTTAGATTGCCCGCCGTGATCACCGGCATGATGGAGGCGTCCGCCACCCGCAAGCCGTCGACGCCGTGGACCTTAAGCCTGGGATCGACCACGGCCATCGGGTCCGCCCCCATTTTGCAGGTGCCGCTGGGGTGATAGGCGCTGTTGGCGTTGCGGCGCACATAATCGTCCAGATCCGCGTCCGACACCGCATCCGGGCCGGGGGAGACTTCCGGTCCTCGGCAGAAGTTGAACGCCTTCTGCGCCGCGATGTCCCGCGTGATCCGGATGCACTGGCGGAACTCTTCCAGGTCGCGGTCTGTCGACAGGCCGTTCAGGCGCATGCGCGGTGCGGCCAACGGATCTGCTGAGGCGAGTTTGACCCATCCCCGGCTTTCCGACCGCAAGGGCCCGACGTCGAAACAATAACCGTCCTTGTCCGGCGGCGGCGACCAGCCGTCCAGAAAATAGGGCCAGAAATGATATTGCAGGTTGGGATAGTCCACGCTGTCATCGGTTTTCAGGAAGCCCCCGACACGGCTGTGCGTCGTCGCCGCGGGGCCGGTCTTGAACAGGATCCACTCGATTCCGGCCATCAGGACGCGGTGCGGGCGCACCAGCTTGTTCTTGGAAAGCCCGGCGGGGCATCGGTGCTTGATGTGTACTTCAAGGTGATCCTGAAGGTTTTCGCCGACGCCCGGCAGGTTGGCCACTGTCGCGATACCGTGCTCCGCCAGGTGCTCCGCGGGCCCGATCCCCGACAGCATCAGCAACTGCGGCGATTGAACCGCCCCGGCGGACAGGATGACCTCTCCATCGGCCCGCACGCTGTGCAGCTTCCCGCCGCGCAGATAATCGACGCCCACGGCGCGGCCTTTTTCGATGACGATGCGCGTCACATGGGCTTGGGTGAGGATCGTCAGATTCTTTCGACGCCGCGCCGGTGCGATGCAGCCTGCCGCCGTGCCCCAGCGATAGCCGCCGTCGATATTCGCATCGAATTCTGACACGCCTTCCTGGTCCGCGCCGTTGTAATCTGGCGTGCGGGCATGGCCGGCCTGTTCGGCGGCGTCCAGGAAAGCCTGCTCTATCGGGTGATTGTCGCCAAGACGCTCGATCCGGATTGGGCCTGCGTCTCCGCGATATTCGTCCGCGCCCCGGCTGAAGGTTTCCATTTTCTTGAAGTAAGGCAGGACGTCGCGATAGCGCCAGCCAGGCGCGCCGTTCTCCGCCCAATTGTCGAAGTCCTTCGGGTTCCCGCGCACGAACACCATGCCGTTGAGCGAGGAGGAGCCGCCCAGGACCTTACCCCGGGGCTGAAAGATCCGCCGGTTCTCCATATGGGGTTCCGGTTCGGTTTCGAAGCACCAGTTCCGCGGCCCGCCGGTGAAATTGTGCCGGGCCGCGGCGGGCATCTGGATTGTCCAGTGCCGGTCGGTCAGCCCGGCCTCCAGCAGCAGAACGCGGTGCGCCGGGTTCTCGGAAAGCCGCAGGGTTAGCATGCCGCCTGCTGAACCGCTGCCGATGATGATGTAGTCGTAACTTTCCATCGGGCCGCGCGGTCAGCCCGGCCCTTGGGCCGCGCCGTCGTAATAGGCCTCGTTCTGAGCGGTCAGAATACGGGCGTGCCAGTCCAGCGCATCCGGCGACAGGTCCGCCGCCGGCGGCGGGACATGGTCGAAATGCCCGAAACGGT
>JANQIT010000071.1 GCA_028282025.1 Hwanghaeella sp.
CCTGCTCGACCATCCGTTGGACGGGCTGGCCCTGAGATTGGCGCATTTCACGCATTTCTATTCCGGGGACGGGCGGCGGATCCGGGATTCCATGGCGCGCGTGCTGCCGCTTTGGCCTGAAGATCACCCCGATTACGGATTCCTATTGGGGATGTACGCTTTCGGCCTGGAGGAATCGCGTGAATACGACCTGGCGGAGCGCTACGGACGCCGCGCCGTGGAGATCAATCCCAAGGACGCCTGGTCTGTGCATGCGGTCGCCCATGTTCTGGAAATGACGGAACGGCATGAAGAAGGGATCGCCTGGGTCCGGGGCCTGGAACAGGACTGGTCCACGGTCAACAATTTCCGCTTTCACCTCTATTGGCACCAGTGCCTTTATCACCTGGAGCGGGGCGAATTCGACACGGTCTTCGACCTGTATGACCGGCAGATCGTTTCAGACATCGAGTCCGGGTTTTACTTAGATATCTGCAATGCGTCGGCGCTGCTGTGGCGTCTGGAGATGTTCGGGCTGGATATCGGCGACCGCTGGCGGAAGCTGGCGGATGTCGCCAAGGGGCATGTCGAGGACAGGGAACTGATTTTCGTCTCGCTGCATTACCTGATGGCGTTGATTTCCAACGGCGACCGGACGGCGGCCTCAGCCATGACGGACACGATCCGCCGCTGGGCCGCGCAAGACACCACGCAATCCCGGATTTGCGCCGGCGCGGGCGTCTCCCTGGCGGAGGCGATGCAGGACGCGCGCGACGGAAACCACGCGGAAGCCGTTCGGAAGATAGAGGGCGTCCGCTACG
Source organism: Hwanghaeella sp. (assembly GCA_028282025.1). GTDB lineage: Bacteria > Pseudomonadota > Alphaproteobacteria > UBA8366 > Aestuariispiraceae > Hwanghaeella. The sequence goes on from JANQIT010000071.1 coordinate 801, forward strand.
CCATGGATGGAATCGGCGGCAGCATGGCGCAGCGCGATGTGTTTCTGATGATCATGGCCGACGCGGCGCGGGCGGGCGGAGACGCCTTGAAGGCGCGTGCGCTGTTCACAGAACGAAACGCCTGGAAACCGAATTCCAGTTGGGGCTGGCAGGGGTATGGCGACGCGATGAGCGCGCTGGGAGACGCCGAAGCCGCAAACCGCGCCTTTTCCAAGGCAAACGAAATCCGGGCGATGTGATGTTGATGCGAAACATGTCTCCAGAAGCCGGCAAACAGATGATTTCCCACAAGGGCGCGCGGATGGCCTTTCAGCCGCGGATCCGCAAGGGCGCCTTCTTTGAGGCGGCGTGGCGTTACGGGTGCCGCGATTTTTCGGTCTATAACCGCACCTACATCTCCAGCACTTTTTCCAACCCGGACGATGAGTATTGGAACGTCATCGAGAATGTCGCCCTGTGGCCGGCGATGGGGGAGCGCCAGGTCGAAATTTCCGGTCCCGATGCGGGGCGTTTCGTGCAGCAACTGACGCCGCGCGATCTTTCCACCTGTAAAGTCGGGCAATGCAAGTATGTGCTGATCACCGCGCCGGATGGGGGCGTTCTGTGCGATCCCATTCTGCTGAAACTTGCCGAGGACCGTTTCTGGATTTCAACATCCGATGTCGATCTGGAACTGTGGGCTAAGGGGGTGCGGATCAATTCGGGCATGCAGGTCGAGATCCGCGATGCGGATGTCTCTGTGATGCAGGTTCAGGGGCCGAAATCCATCGCCCTGATGACCGACTTGTTTGGCGACACCATCCCGGACTTGAAATATTACTGGATGACCGCCGTCCCCTATCATGGCGGCGAATTGGTGATTTCCCGGACCGGATGGAGCGGCGAATTCGGGTATGAGATTTACCTGAGCGACCCGGCTTTGGGCGACCGCCTGTTCGACGACCTGATGCAGGCGGGCGCGCCCTATGGCGCGGCGCCGGGGTCGGTGAACCAGACCCGGCGGATCGAGTCCGGCATTCTCTCCATGGGGGTCGATATGACGCCGATGGAAAACCCGTTCGAAATCGGGTTGGGAAGATTGGTCCAATTGGACAAGCCGCACGATTTCATCGGCCGCCGGGCGCTGGAGCGGCTGGCGGAAGAGCCCTTGTCCCGGCGGCTTGCCGGCTTCGTCGTCCATGGCGAGAAGTTGGAGCGGAATGAGGATGTCTGGTCTTTCCGGAAAGATGGGGAAGACGCCGGCAAACTGACGAGCTTGGCGCATTCCCCGCGCCTTCAACGGAATATCGGCATCGGGCTTGTGCGCGCCGATCTGGCCGAGGCCGGAACCGAAGTCACCGTCGATACCTGGGACGGCGCGCGGACGGCGACCGTCACCCCCATGCCCTTCCTCCGGAAACGCCAGGCGATGGACGCCAGGGAGCTGCTACGCCGCGTGCGGGAAGAAGCGGCCCGGGCGTAAGCGCAACAGCGGCCCGGGCCCCGGTCCGACAGGCCGGATCATTCAAAAGGAGAAGTAAGTTGGCCAAAATTACCTCTATCAACCATGTGGCGTTCGCCGTGAAGGATCTTGCGGATGCGTTGGAGAATGCCACCGACGTTCTGGGCGGCGAGATCATGATGGAGTTCGAATCCATCGAAGACAAATACAAGGGCGCATGCGTGCGGTTCGGCACTAGTGTGATGAGTTTCATTTCCAGCGACGATCCCGACAGCTTTATCTCCAAGTTCGTGGAAAAACATGGAAACGGGGTTCAGCATTTGGGGTTGGAGATCGATGACATAGAAGAATATGTCGCCCAACTGGAAGCCAAAGGGGCCCGCGTCGACAAAACGGAGATGGCGGACGAGCAGTTTCAGGAAGCCTTGGTCGGTCCCAAGACGGGCAATGGCGTCGTATTACAGCTTACGGGTTGGAAGGCCGGACCTTTCGATGCGACTTATGACGGCTGCGAGCGGCTGTGTGAGAAGTATGCCCAGAACCCGAAGTTGAACCTGCTGGCCGGAAACCAGTTGCCGAAGGAGTAGGGGCGAACCGGTCACCGTCCGATGCAGAGCAGGCATTACAGAGTTTGGCCGAAGGGGCTCCCGCATGTGTTGGAGCCCCTTGACGCCTCCTTGTTTCAGAATCTGGAAAATACGGCGCGCGTCCATCCTGACAGGCCGGCGATTGTCTACTATGGGCGCGCAATCACCTATGCCGCGCTGCTGGATGCGGTGCGAAAGCTGGCTGGTTTCCTGTCGGCGCGGGCGGGTGTGGGTGATGACGACCGGGTTGTGCTCTATCTGCAGAACTCGCCGCAATTCATCATCGGTTACTACGCCATCCTGGCGGCCAACGCCGTCGTCGTGCCGGTCAATCCAATGTGCCGCGCCGCCGAACTGGACTATATCGCCAAGGATGCCGGCGCCCGTGTGGCGATTGCGGGGACGGAGAACCTCGACCAGGCCGCAGTACTCTGCCAATCCGGGCGGATGGATCACGTTATCGCCGCCCGCTATGGGGATTATGTCGATCCGGATAACGATCTGCCGCTGCCGGATGTCATCAATGCTGCTGTCCCGTCCGGCATCGGGATTCAATCCCTGACGATGTGGAAAGACGCGCTGGACGCGGACTATCCGGCCCCGGCGCATCGCCGGAAGCCGCGGGATTGGGCGGTCATTCCCTATAGTTCCGGGTCCACGGGCAAGCCGAAAGGTTGCCTTCATTCGCATGCAACGACCAACGCCGTGGTCCAGGCTTATACCGCCTGGATCGAGATGCCGGCGGGATCGGCGGTCCTGTCGACCCTGCCGTTCTTCCATGTCACCGGCATGCAGAACTCCATGAATGCGCCGATCTTGAGCGGCGCGACGATTGTCTTGATGACGCGCTGGGACCGCGACGCGGCGGCCGTCCTGATCCAGCGTTACCGGGTCGCCCTGTGGCGGTCGATCACGGCGTCCGCCATCGACTTCTTTTCCAATCCCGGCCTGGAGCGGTTCGATATTTCTTCCCTGACGTCGATCGGCGGGGGCGGTGCGCAGATGCCGGAAGCGGTGGCGCTTAAAATCAAGGCGCTGACCGGCCTCGACTATGTGGAAGCTTATGGCCTGACCGAGACAATGGCGCCCACTCACATGAACCCGCCGGATGCGCCGCGTCCGCAATGTCTGGGCATCCCGATCTTCGGCGTCGAGTCGCGTATCCTCGATACCGAAACCGGCGACGAACTGGGGCCCGGGGATGTGGGAGAGATCGTAACGGCGGGACCGCAGATTTTCTTGGGCTATTGGGGCAATCCGGCGGCGACGGAAGAAACCTTCATCGAACTGGACGGCAAGCAATTCCTGCGGACCGGCGATATCGGCTATTACGACAAGGACGGCTACTTCTATTGCGTTGACCGGCTGAAGCGCATGATCAACGCCGCCGGCTTCAAGGTCTGGCCGGCGGAGGTCGAAGCCATGCTCTACGATCACCCCGCCATCCGGGAGGCGTGCGTCGTCGCCGCGAAAGACGCGCGTCGTGGGGAGACGGTGAAGGCGGTCATCGTCCTGAAGGACGGCGCGGTCCGGCCCACCGACCGGGAACTCGGCGACTGGTGCCGGGAGAAGATGGCGGCCTACAAGGTGCCCAGGATCTTCGATTTCGTCCAAAGCCTGCCCCGCACCGGGATGGGCAAGATCCGCTGGAAAGACCTTTAACAGCCTTTTCGGGCCTTGGCGTGTGCTTTTCTCTGGGGTTGAAAGGCCCGTTTTCTCCGCGGGTAACAGACTGAAAAATAACCTGAAACCGGCGTGGCTGCGGCTTTCAACCGGCCTGCCCGCGGACGTCCTTCCCGCCGCCGCCGGTCCCATGTCTCATCAGATTATTTCGCAGTTGCGAAATAATCCCTATAACAACCTGGATATTCAGGGATTGTAACGCGTGCGGCTGAGTGCACTGCGGCAGGCGAGGTACAGGAGACGCATAATGAAATTGGACGGCAAGACAGCGATCGTTACCGGGTCCACATCGGGGATCGGCTTGGGGATCGCCACGGGCTTCGCGAAAGCGGGCGCGAATGTCGTGATCAACGGCTTTGGCGATCCAGTGGAAATCGACGCCATCGTCAAGGATCTTCAAGGTCACGGCGGCAGCGTCGTCTATAACGGGGCGGACATGTCGAAGCCGGATCAGATTTCCGTCATGATGAACGATATGGAGGGCGAATTCGGGGCCATCGATATCCTTGTCAACAATGCCGGGATCCAGTTGGTCGAGCCGGTTGAGAACTTTCCGCCCGAGCGCTGGGACTCGATCATCGCCATCAACATGAACTCGTCCTTCCACACGGTCCGCGCCGCTGTTCCGGGCATGAAGAAACGGGGGTGGGGCCGGATTATCAACATCGCCTCCGCCCATGGCCTCATCGCCTCTCCTTACAAATCGGCCTATGTAACGGCGAAGCATGGGGTTGTCGGCCTGACCAAGACGGTGGCCCTCGAAGTCGCTCAGGACGGTATTACCTGCAACGCGATTTGCCCGGGTTACGTTCTGACGCCCCTTGTCGAAAAGCAGATCCCGGACACCGCCAAGGCGCGCGGGATCACAGAGGAGGAGGTCAAGCGCGACGTCATGCTGGCGTCGCAATGGACCAAGAAATTTGTCACCGTCGAGCAACTTGCCGGCGTCGCCCTGTTCCTGTGCTCCGATGCAGCGGAGAACATTACCGGAATTGCCCTGCCGGTCGATGGCGGCTGGACCGCGTCCTGATACCGGCGATGGCTGAAACGACGAAGAAGGGCGGTGCCGGGAAGTCCGGCGTCAAGCGGGCGGCGGCAAAGAAAGCGGCGGCGAAGAAAACCGCACGGGCCGCCAAGACGCCGCCCGTTCGGATGGTCGCGGGTAAACCGTCGCGGCGCGGTCCGCAGCACGAAAAGGCCGTCAACATCGCGCTTCAGGGCGGCGGGGCGCATGGGGCCTTTACCTGGGGCGTCCTGGACCGGCTTTTCGAGGACGACCGGATCTGGATCGAGGCGATCAGCGGCACCTCGGCGGGGGCCATGAACGCCGTCGTCGCCGCCATGGGCATGCGCGAGAACGGCGCGGTCGGGGCGCGGGAGCGCTTGCGTGAATTCTGACGCGCGGTCAGCAAGGTCGGGATCGCCAGCCCCATTCAGCGGACCTTCTGGGCAAAACTTCAGGGCGACTGGTCACTCGCCGACTCGCCGAGCTATATCTATTTCGACATCCTGTCGCGACTGGCGTCTCCCTACGATTTGAACCTCTTCGATCACAATCCGCTGCGCGATCTGGTCGAAGAATTCGTTGATTTCAGCAAGGTTCACGAATGCGAGGATATGGGGGTTTTCCTGTCCGCCACGAATGTCGAAACGGGCCGGGTCCGGGTCTTCGAGCGTGATGAGGTCAACCTGGACACGGTAATGGCTTCGGCCTGTCTGCCGTCCCTGTTCAAGGCCGTGGAAATCGACGGCATTCCGTATTGGGACGGCGGCTTCATGGGGAACCCGCCGCTGTTTCCGTTTTTCAAGCACTCCGCCTCCAACGACATCGTTATCATTCAGATCAATCCCATCTACCGGGAAAAGGTGCCGAAGTCGGCGGCAGAGATTCAGAACCGGGTGAATGAAATCACCTTCAACAGTTCATTGCTGCACGAATTGCGCGCCATCGATTTCGTCACGCGCCTGTTGGATGCGGGGAAGTTGGACCCGGACGAGTACCGGCGGATGTTCATCCATATCATTCACGCGCGCAAACGGATGCGGGGCCTGGACGCGACCTCGAAACTCAATGCCGAGTGGTCTTTCCTGCTGCACCTGTTCGACATTGGACGGGACGCCGCTCAAAGCTGGCTGGAAAACTGTTTCGACGATCTCGGCAATCGTTCGTCCGTCGATATCCGGGAGATGTTCAGCGATACATCCGTATTGCCGCACTGACACGGACCACCATTTTAAGCATTGCCGGTTGTGGGCGCGCGTCTTTCCGCCCGGTGCGCCGCGTCTAGCGCGGTAGAGACCAGATCCGCGACAAGATTTCGGGTCATCGCTTCCGGCGCATGGATCATGCGCGTCCGGATGGCGAGCGCCATGGCCGCGGCCTGCAGCACATCGCCGTTGCTGGCTTCTCCCAAAACGGACATGTCCTTGTCGATGGCCGCCAGCATCCCGGCAATCAACTGCGCCACCCGAACCGGGTCCCCGGTTTCCGGGTGCAGCGGGAAGTCGATGTCGAAGACGTCGCCTGTGGCGGTTCTTGCTTGGTAGGGTAGGGCGGGCATGAAGCCTCCGGGCGTGATGCATGGAATGGAAGAACGGACGGGACCGGCCGGGATTCGGCTTGCCTCATGATCCGTACGCTGCCGCGGGCGATGCCGATTACTGTCAGCGGAACCGTACGCGGCAAAGCGCCTTTCGGCGGGCCGGCTGCTAGTAGAGCAGTCCAGGGTTTTCGATCAGGAAATAGGTGCCATAGGCGACAATGAAGGCCGGTATAGCGCTGTAGAGCGTTGCCGCAGCCGCGGCGCGCGGGGCGGCGGCCAGGGCCGGGAACAGGGCGTCGCCATCGTTCGCAATGCCGTTTCCAAGCTGCGCCGACAGGGGGGCGGCGCCGGAAAGATATAGCGACGTCACCACGATCTGCGGTCCGCATCCGGGAATGAACCCGACCATGATCGCCATCAGCGGTACCAAACCGGCGGACGCCGTCAGCAGGCTTTCGATCTCGATATCGAACGCCAGAAGAAGCGCTTCGTATCCGATCATCGCGAAGATGACCCAGGCGATAACGAAATTGGTTCCGCCGATAACTTGAGCCGTTGCGGAGGGTGGCGCGCACGTCCCGTCGCTGCATGCGCGGGGCTCTCCGTCCCGAATCCACAGGATCAAACTCAGCGCGGTGGCGGCCACGGCGACACTTTCGATCCAGGGTCCCAACGCCTCGGTCAGGTCGATGTCGGCCATGGTTGCCGGTATCGCGATCAGCGCCATCGGAACCATGAACGCCAGCCAGATCTTATCGACGACCCGCATCGGCGCCTTTGCCGGCTCGGCCCCGGCTTGCGGCAGTATGGCCATCGCCACCGGGCGCAGGAAGGCCGGACCGTGGATTGCGTCCAGCAGATAACCGCATGGGATTGCGGCAGCGAATGAGACCGCGATGACCAGCAGTCCGGTTCCGGGCTCGGCGGAAAGCAGCAGGAACATCGCGTCGCCGGAAGTTGTCATCAGCGTCGCAACGAACCCGCCGAAGCTCATGCTGCCGCGCGTGAACTGTGTGACCGCGACGATTGCGCCGCCACAGCCGGGGAATGCCCCAAGCAGCGCGCCGACGGGAACTTGAAAGGCGCGATGCCTGTTCAGAAGATCCGCGATGCTGGTCTTGAACAGTCGCTCGCCGTACAGCACCAGGCCAAGCGTCGCCGCGACGAACACTGCGATTTCCAGATACGCGTCTATCGCGACCGTCATGGCTGCGTTGAAAAGGCCAGGGACGGCCGTGACCAGGGCCGCCAGCAGCAAAAGCGCGCCAATACGCTTGTCGCCGGCGGAAAATGTACCGGTAACCGGCAACTGCCGCCCAAGTGTTGCAACAAGTCTATACATCGTTATCGTCTCCGCAGCCTTATTTGCATATTGGAATTACTCTAATTAGGTGAGTTGGTGCCTGCAATCACATTTGCATTTTGGAATTAATCTAATTAAGTAGAGTGCGTTGGTTAATTCGATTGTTCTTCTTATATTGATAAGACTTGCTAATGGAGACTGAGGACGGCGATGAACACGCGTGACTTGGAGTACATCGTCGCCGTGTCGGAGACGGAGCATTTCGGCAACGCGGCGGACCGTTGCAATGTCAGCCAGCCTGCATTGAGCGGACAGATCAAGAAGTTGGAAGAACGCCTTGGCGTCGTCCTCTTCGAGCGCACGAACCGAAGCGTCCATGTGACGGAACTGGGCGCGGAGATCGTTCGGCGCGCCCGCCAGATCCTGGCGCAGGTGGAAGAACTGGAAGCGACCGCGCGAACCTTCGCCGATCCATACTCCGGGCCGTTGCACCTCGGTATGATCCACACGATCGGGCCTTATCTCGCGCCATTACTGCTGGGGGAGGTGCACCGCCGCCTGCCGAAGACCATGCCGCATCTGATCGAGGATATGACGGCCAATCTCGAAGCGGCCCTGCTGGATGGATCGATAGACGCGGCAATCCTATCGACGGTGCCGACCGACGCGAAGTTGGAAGAGATCCCGCTGTATGACGAGCCGTTTTGGGTCGCCCTTCCCAAGCGTCACCCTCTCACTGCGAAGGAGGCGGTCGGCCTGTCGGAAATTGAGCCCGGCGAACTGCTGTTGCTAGCCGACGGCCACTGCCTGAGAGATCAGGTGACGGAGGTTTTCGGCATGGATGGCCGTGTCCGGGCATCGCTCGCCGAACCTTCCACCCAGCGGACCAGCCTGACGACGCTTCTCTCACTGGTCGGCGTCGACCATGGGGTTACCCTGGTGCCGGCGATGAGCCTTGCGGGGGCCTGGGTGACCGACTCCGGCGTGGCTGTCCGGCCCGAGCGGAGCGGAACCGCCGGGCGGACGGTGCGCCTTGTCTTCCGCCGCAGCTTTCCACGCCGGGCCGTGCTGGAGAAGGTCGCGGATATCGTCGCTGCGATTGTACCGAACACGGTGACGCCGCGGCGGCGTTAACGGCGCTTCGTTTCCGGGTCTTCCTTAAGGTCGAAAAACCTGTCGAGCGGCCCGGCGTCGGTGAAGTCTCCCCAGCGAAAGCTCGGCTCCTGCGCTTCCAGATAGGCCGCCGACCGCCAAAGCGCGACCTGATCGGCGAACCATAGATCTTCGGCCTCTTCGGAGAACCGCTTTCGTAGATAGGCCCCGGCGAGAGCCGCGGCGCGCGTTCCCTGTCCGGGCCGGAAGGAGACCGCCGCCGCACGGGCGATCCCGCCCGGTCCGCCATCCGGGCGTACATAGCAGCAGAAATCATGGTCCGCGGCCATATCGAGCAACGGCGAGAGGTCGGTCTGGATTTCCACATCGATATCCAGAAACAGGAGAGGGCGGTTATAGGTGTCCAGGCAGCCAGCCGCTTCCAGAAACCGCCAACTTGCGTAAAGAGCGGATGGCCGGACCGGCCAACCGTCGCTGACGTCGTGCCGGCAATGCACCGTCAGACCCGGGCTCGGGTCGCACAGGGGCTGCACATCCGCATCGCGTGAATCGACAGCCAGGATAAGCAGTTCCTGGCATCGCGCCCCCGCCCGCTCACGAAGGGATTGCACGAAACCGGGTCCGAAGCGTCGGAGGTATCGCCCGTCGGCGGCGACGGCCACAAGCGGCGGACCCCCCGGCGTCCGGTTAGGCGCGCGTCCGACAGCGCGCCGGGCCAGGTCGCCCATGTCCGCTTCGGCCAGCAGGTGGCTGCATTGAACGAACACGGTGGTTAGGGTTTCGTCCCCGCATGTAAGAAACAGGCCCGGATTGGCCAGGAAAGCCGCGCGCGCCTTCAGGAATGCGGCGATGGCGGCGGGGTTGTCGCCTGTTCGGGCCGCGAGATGGCCGGCCGCGTAGTAAAGCGGCGCGCGCTCGGGCGCATCTTCCGGCAGATGGTTGAACAGCACTTCTAGAATCTGCAAAAGTTGAACCGCACCGTTTCTGGCGGCGATCCAGGTCGCCTGCCACAGAACAAGCCCGGCGTCCTGTTGGTGCGCCGTCCGCTGTTTCAGGAGTTCGAATGCCGCGTCTTTCGCTCCAACAATCGCCGCACACAGAAACAGGCCCGCGGCGGCCTGACTGGCCCCGGTTTCGGCGGTTCCCTGCTGGAACGCCGCGGCGGCTTCACGGGTCCGCCCCGCGAAGAGGTCGCGCCAAGCCTGTTCCAAATCGTGTAATTGCACCGGGCCGCCGGACATGAACAATTCCCTGGATCCCGCATCGGAGAGTGCGCCAGAAAAAGCACGATTCTGGCCGACCACGGCAGCCTACCAATGGCAGGCCGGTTTTCAGCGCTTTCTGCTGTCCTTCGAAGAGGCTGCGCAATTTGCGAACTTCTTCGGCGGGGCCGCGGCCCTAGAGCTTGAGAAGAAAGCGCTGCATGACCTGCATCATCGGGCTATCGGCTATCTTCACAGCACCCTGAATGGGGAGTCCCGGCGCAACTTCATCCGGGTGATCGATGCTTTCGCCCAGTCTTTCGGTGCGCCCCATGCGACGGATGGGCCGGGGGCGGCGGATTGGGCGGCGGCCCTGGATAAGGACGGCTATGCCGTTCTGCCCCCGCTGGACCCGGAACAGACCGAACCTTTGCGCGCGCGGCTGGAAGAATGCCTGATGACCAGTTGGGCGGGCGACATCGCCGGGCGGTCCGACGATCTGCGGGGCCGCGCCAATCTGGGCATCGTCTCGCAGCAGGACATTCTGAAGATCGATCCGTTGGTGCGGCTTGGCCTGGACCCCGCGGTCCTGTCGGCGGCCCGGGCGCATCTGGGGGCGGCGCCCATGCTGTTGGATGTCGCCGCCTGGAAATCCTTCGCGGACCCGGAGCGGGCGCGCGATGCGCAACTCTTCCACTACGACCTGGACGACTACAAGTTCTGCAAGCTGTTCATCTACCTGACCGATGTGGACGAGGGCGGCGGGCCGCATGTCTATATGCCGGGATCGCACCGTCCCGAGAGTATTGCCGGAATCCGCCCACCGGCAGAGGATGTTGGACGGCGCGGGGAATTCGACGATTGGTACTTCAAGACGCTGCGGAAAAGCGATGAGGACACGGTGCGTTGGTTCGGCCGGGATCCGGTGCGCTTGACCGGCGCGCCGGGCGCGCGGTTCCTGGTCAATACGGAGGGGCTGCACAAGGGCGAACCCCCGCGGGCGGCGGACCGTTGGATCCTTCAGTTCGAATATGGGGTGAGCGCCTTCACGCAATGGGGTGGTGCGTTCGACGCGCCCTTGTGGAAGGACGGAGGGGAGGCCGAGCGCTACGCCGCCCAATTGCTGTTTCGTGGGGCGCAGCGTTCCTGAAGCGCAAACCGCGTTAGGCCGCTGTCGCGCTCGCGCCGCCCGCAGATTGACGGCGCTTGCCCAAATACGCCAGCCCGAACAGGGCGGTGACGAACAGCACACCGCCAGGCGGCAGGGGAACCTGCGAAACACTGCCCGCCGTGACGTCGGAAATCTGCAGTCCGGCGAAAGCGTAGTCGTTGTTACCGTTGTCGCCGCCGGTGCGCAAAGCCCGGAAGACAAGCCCGGTCGCTTGGAGGAAGTTGTCTGTGCTGGCAGAGAGATCGAAGCGCAAGAACCCGCCGTTGCGGCCGGGGCCGGTTTCGACCGCCGTATCGGTCTGTGCGGCGGCGCCGGCGCTGAGGACGGCCTCGTCCGTGGTGATTGTGTAGGTCGCCAGAATGCCGGCGTCGCCGCCCAACAGATCGACGGTGGCGGACTCTCCCGGGCGATTCGCGGACCCGCGCCCTTCGAAAAGGTCTAGGAAGTAGATTTCGTTGATCCAGACGCTGCGCCCGAAGTCCACGCGCAGCTCCTGCTGATTCTTCTTCCGGCCGGAGATTTCGTCATTCCCCACGCCCAACCCGTCGATACCGCAATCCAACAGGCCGAGACAGGTCCCGTTATTCCGTTCCTGTGTATTGATCTTCAACCGGCCGCCTTTCGTCGTGACGTCGAAATCGAGGTCTCCGAACTGGGCGTCCAGACCCGATGAGTCGATCCGTATGTCGGAGAGATCAAGGACGCCGGACCCGGAAGTTCCCGCCGCATTGAACCCGGTCGCCTGAATGAAGTCGTGGCTGGTGAAGTCCAGCACGGAGGCCTGCGCGGTCACGGGTAGCACAGCGACTGCGGCGGCGGCGATGGTAAGCTTTACGGCTTTATTCACGACAGGGGCCCTCGGGTTAAAACGGTCGGCGCCTTTGATTGGCGCGTTGTTGCTGTGAACCTATAGAGGACGACCCTGCGGTACTGTGTTGGGGCTCACAGGGTTTTGGTTAAGATGTCAACGGTTGTTAAAGAAGCGCAGGAGATGTGCGTTTCACGCTGTTTGGATCAGGTCTTCGAAATCTTTGTCGACGCCATAGCCCAAATCGATCAAGTCCCGCCGCACGACGTTTGAGCCGAGATATGTCGGGCGGTCCTTTTCCATAATTTCAACGCGATCCATGGTCTGTTCGCAGAACAGGCCCAGCCCATCTTCGCCCGCCCTTGTGGAGAGGACCGGGAAACCGACGGCTTCGATCAGGATACGTCTTCCGTCGGAATATGTTTGCTCCACCTCGGCGCGAAAGCCGCAGGGTTGGTCGACCACCATGAATATCGCCCGGCGCGCGTGTTCAAGACGTTCCTCTGGCACATAGTCGAAATAGTTCTGCCCGACAGGGTTGAACCCCAGGCGGCGGCGCAGGGTTTCGCCGACTATTCGGTAAATGCAGCGATCCGGCTTGACTATCGCGCACAGCAGCGAATGTTCCAGGGCTTTGGCGAGGGGCCCCAGTTCCAGCGTCCTGAAGCTGGGAATGTCGCCGCCGGCCGCCTCTAGGTTTGCGGCATACCCTTCCGCCATCGCACGCACCGCGCTGGTTTTGATACGCGGCAAGATGGTGGCCAACGGTCCGGTGGCGTCGGGTTTGCAGGTGATCCAGGGCATATGATTCTTTTCCCATGAAGCGTGGCCGCCAAGGTCCGTCTTTTATGTCCGAAAGTAAATATACGGAAGGTTCGATTTTCGACCCCGGTATGGAATCCGGCGGAGTCCCGACTGAACATTTTCCCGCAATCCGTGGGGCGAAACGCGTTTGCATCCGGCCCGAATATCCGCTTGAAGAGAACTTCGTCAGGATTGGGTTCTATCGGGCCGCGCGCGTGAACGCGGCGAGGGGAGACGGCAATGAAAAGCTCGGCGCAAGTGGTGGTGATCGGCGGTGGCGTCGTCGGGTGTTCGGTTCTGTATCATCTGACCAAATTCGGCTGGACGGACATCATGCTTGTGGAGCGTTCGGAACTGACATCCGGCTCCACCTGGCACGCCGCGGGCGGTTTCCACACTTTGAACGCCGATACGAACATGGCCGCACTTCAGGGCTACACGATCCGGCTTTATCGCGAACTGGAGGAGATTACCGGCCTCAGTTGCGGATTGCATCATGTGGGGGGCGTTACGCTGGCGACGACGCCGGAACGCGTGGATCATCTGAAGGCGGAACGTGCGAAACACCGCTATATGGGGCTGGAGACGGAGTTTATCGGCCCGGAGGAAATCGCGGCGCTGTCGCCGATCACCAATGTGGATGGCGTGCTGGGCGGCCTCTACGATCCGCTGGACGGTCACCTGGACCCGTCCGGCACCACCCATGCCTACGCCAAGGCGGCCCGGATGGCGGGGGCGGAGATCGTCTTGCGGAACCCTGTCAGCGCAACCGTCCAAAGACCGGATGGAAGCTGGGACGTCGTGACCGAGCAAGGGACGATCCACGCGGAACATGTGGTGAATGCAGGCGGTCTTTGGGCGCGCGAAGTGGGGGCGATGGCCGGCGTTTACCTGCCGCTGCACCCGATGGAACACCAGTATCTCGTCACCGAGGAAACGCCCGAAGTTTACGAACGCGACAGCGAATTGCCGCATGTGATGGACCCGGAGGGCGAGAGTTATCTGCGCCAGGAAGGCCGCGGGATCTGTATCGGTTTTTACGAACAGAATTGCGACCCGTGGGCCGTGGACGGCACGCCGTGGACCTTCGGGCACGAGTTGCTGGAAAACAAGATGGAACGGATCGAGGAGTCCGTCGCCTTCGCCTGCAAGCGGTTCCCTGTATTGGAACGGGCCGGCGTAAAATCGATGATCAACGGCCCGTTCACCTTCGCGCCCGACGGCAACCCGCTGGTCGGTCCGGTTCCGGGGCTTCGGAACTACTGGTCGGCCTGCGGCGTCATGGCGGGCTTTTCCCAAGGGGGAGGCGTCGGTCTGTCCCTGGCGGAATGGATGGTCGAAGGGGAGCCCAGCCGCGACGTGTTCGCCATGGATGTGGCCCGCTTCGGTGACTGGATCACGCCCGGTTATACACGCACCAAGGTCCGGGAGAACTATCAGCGGCGCTTCTCGATTTCATATCCGAACGAAGAACTGCCGGCGGCGCGTCCGTTCCAGACCACGCCCGCCTACGACATCTGGAAGGACCGGCGCGCGGTGTTCGGCGCAGCCTATGGGATGGAGGCTGTGAACTATTTCGCGCCGGAAGGCGAACCGTTGTTCGAAACACCCAGTTTCCGCCGTTCGAACGCGTTCGACGCAACGGGGGCCGAGGTCCGCGCCGTCCGCGAAGCGGTCGGGATCAACGAGATCCACAATTTCGGCAAGTATAAAGTGACGGGCCCGGATGCCCGCGACTGGATCGACCGGATGATGGCCGGCCGCGTTCCGAAGCCGGGCCGGTTGAGCCTGACGCCGATGCTGAGCCCCAAAGGCAGGCTGATCGGCGATTTCACGATTTCCTGCCTGGGGGAAGAGGCGTTCCAACTCACCGCCTCTTTCGGGGCTCAGGCGTACCACATGCGCTGGTTCCAGCGGCATTTGCCGGAAAGCGGCGTATCCTTGGAAAATGTTTCGACGCGCCGGATCGGCTTTCAGATCGCCGGACCGCGGGCGCGCGACCTGCTCGCCCGAACGACCCGCGCCGATGTTTCCGCCGAGGCGTTCAAATTCATGGATGTGAAGGAAATCGATGTCGGCCTGACCCGCGCCCTGGTGCAGCGTGTCTCCTATACCGGCGATCTGGGCTATGAAATCTATGTCGGTGCGGACGATCAGCGCAGCCTCTACGCCGCGCTGACAGAGGCGGGGGAAGATCTGGGACTGCGCCCGTTCGGCATGCGCGCCATGATGAGTTTGCGGTTGGAGAAGTTCTTCGGATCCTGGCTGCGGGAGTTCGGCCCGGACTACACGCCGATGGAGACAGGCATGGACCGTTTCGTCTCCTATAACAAACCGGCGGATTTCATCGGCAAGGCGGCGGCGCTGAAAGAGAAGGCGGAAGGGGCCGGGCGGCGGATCTGCGCCTTCGAGGTCGATGCGGACGATGCGGATGTCGTTGCCTATGAACCGATCTATGTGGATGGAGAGATTGAAGGTTTCGTGACGTCGGGCGGCTACGCCCATTATCCGCAAAAATCCATCGCCCTTGGATTCCTGCCCGTGGAAAGGATCGCGGACGGTTTGGCGGTGGAGATTGAAATCCTGGGCGATAGACGCCCTGCGACCCTGATTACGACGCCGCTGTTCGATGCGGATGGCGTTCGAATGCGAGGGTAAAGGGTCGATTCGTTAAAGAAGAGACCGGTAACGTCTTGAAATAGAGCCTGGCCGGTAGCTCTTTTGTCTTCTCTTGAACCGGAAATTTCGCGATTTACGGGGCGTCCGTCCGCTGGAACGGACGCATAAGAATTCCCGCTAACTGCCGGTAATAAAATTAGAATTTTCTAAATCTCTTTGCCATTGGACCTTGGCGTCGCACACCGCCGTCCTGATGAAATCCTTATGAGCCATGAGGATTTAATGGACGTTTGACCATTTTTTATGCACGCTTGGCAGTATCAAAAAAAATATTTCGATGGGGGAAATATGGCTGACGTAAAGAAGCAACTCGATCCCGATCCAAGGGTCTGGGATTTCGACACGGAATATGAGTTAGGACAGGACAATATCCGGCCGTTCGGTCTGGACATTCACAACCCTGTCTTTCTGATCTCCAGTATCATTATCGCCGGGTTCGTTCTGCTATCGCTTGCGAACCAGGAAGCCGCCGCCGAGTTCTTCGGTTGGCTGCGGCCGTGGCTGACAAGCACGTTCGACTGGTTCTTGGTTCTTTCCGTCGATGCGATCACGCTGTTCTGCCTGGCCTTGATCGTCCTGCCGGTCGGATCGGTACGGATCGGCGGAAAGGACGCCAAGCCGGACTATTCCTATGCCGGATGGATCGCGATGATGTTCGCGGCGGGGATCGGTATCGGCCTGCTGTTCTTCGGCGTTCTGGAGCCGGTCTACTACAACTTCTCCGAAGGCGGCGGCGCGCGCCCGTTGAACATCGACATTACCCAGCCGGGTAACGAATATATCGGTGTCGTCGGCACGATCCACCATTGGGGCCTGGAAGGTTGGGCCGTTTATGCCGCGGTCGGGCTGTCGCTGGCGATCTTCGCCTACAATCTTGGTCTGCCATTGACCTTGCGTTCCGCCTTTTATCCGATCCTTGGCGAACGCGTATGGGGCTGGTGGGGCCACGGTATCGATACGTTGGCGGTCTTCGCGACGCTCTTCGGGTTGACCACGTCACTCGGCCTCGGTGCGCAGCAGGTTGCGGCGGGGCTCTATGAGATCTTCGGGATCGAACCGTCGGGCACGGTGGTCGTGCTGCTGATCATCGGCATCACGCTGATCGCCCTGGGTTCCGTGCTGCTGGGCATGGATGCAGGCGTCAAACGGCTGTCAGAGATCAACATGATCATGGCCGTCGGACTGTTCCTGTTCGTCCTTTTCGTGACCGGGGTGGGCACGGCGGTTGCCCGGTATTTCAATGTAATGGTCGACTATGTGCTGCTGTTGCCGGCGCTCTCCAACCCGTTCGGGCGCGAGGACACCAGCTACTTCCACGGTTGGACGACCTTCTATTGGGCCTGGTGGATCGCCTGGTCGCCGTTCGTCGGAATGTTCATCGCCCGGATTTCCAAGGGCCGCACGGTTCGTGAATTCGTACTCTGCGCGCTGATCGCGCCGACGGCGGTCTGCGCCCTGTGGATGTCCACCTTCGGCGGCGCCGCCATCGACATGCTGAATGCCGGCGGGGCCGAAGGCGTCGCGGCGACGGTGATCGACGCCTACAAGCCGGAAGGGGCTTTGTTCGGCTTCCTCAAGGAACTGCCGCTCTATTCCATCGTCGCCCCCATCGCCCTGGTTCTGATCGTCATCTTTTTTGTGACGTCGTCGGACTCCGGGTCGCTGGTGATCGATACCATCACGGCGGGCGGCAAAATGGACGCCCCCGTGGTTCAGCGGGTCTTCTGGTGCACGCTGGAAGGTTTGGTGGCGATTGCCCTGCTGCTTGGCGGCGGGTTGTCGGCGCTGCAGGGAGCGGCGGTGTCGACAGGCATTCCGTTCACCTTTGTGGTGCTGATCATGTGCTATTGCCTGTGGCTGGCGCTGCGGGCGGAGCATAAGAAGCTCTAAACAGGAGAAGGGCCGCGGGCGGGATGATCCCGCCTGCGGCTGCTCTTGTCCTTGCCCTAACTTTTACCTTCGATCTTGCTAGACCGCTTTCGCAGTACCGGCTGACTGCGCCGCGGTTTCTTCAGTCTCAGGCGAAAAGACGGCATGCGCCGCGCCCATCGCCCTGATCTCCCGGATTTTGGCCTGCAGCGGCGTCCAGTCGTCCCGCTCGTCGATATGCGACCAAAGTTCCTCCACCGTTTCGATTGGCATGCTCGCAGGCGCCGATTTGTCGAAGTAGGCGGGGAGGGACGAGGCGGCGGGGCTGGCCGCCCGGATCGCCGCAATCGCGGCTGAGAATTCCTCCCGCTCGTAATACTCGCGGCTTGGGCTGCGCCGCAGCCGTGCGGCTTCCGCGCCGCCGGCCAGATCGAAAAAGGCCCGGTCATAGGGCGCTTCCGTTTCGCGCAAGGCCGCGTAGAGGTCGTGCGTCAGCTTGTCGGCCTCGGCCTGCGGGCCGGGCTGTAACCCCAGACGCCAGTGCGTCTGCCGCACCAGTTCCGCCTCGAACAGCGGTCCGAACGCGCCCAGCGCCGCTTCGATCTCCGTCTGAGGAACGAAATCCAGAAGGCATTCGGCAAGCCGCGCCAGATTCCATTGCAGGGCTTCCGGTTGCCGTCCGAAACAATAGAGGCCGTTGTGATCGAAATAGGCGGCGGTGAAACGGGGCTCCAGCCGGGGCAGGAAACGCCAGGGACCGTAATCGAAGCTCTCTCCCGTAATCGCCATATTGTCGGTGTTCAGCACGCCATGCACGAAGCCGGCGACAAACCATTGCGCCCCCTTGCGGGCCATCGCCGCGACCAGCCGTTCGTAGAAACCCAGGACGGGGTTGGCGTCGTTCGCCGCGTCCGGCCAATAGGTTTCGATGACGTAATCGGCGAGCCGCTTCAGCTCCGCTTTTTGTCCAAGCACCAGCAGGCGCTGAAACGTCCCGATCCTGATGTGGCCGTGGCTCAATCTGACCATCACCGCCGAGCGTGTGGGGGAGGGTTCGTCATGCCTCTCCAGGTCCTCGCCCGTTTCGATCAGGCTGAAGGTCTTGGATGTGTTGACGCCCAGCGCTTCCAGCATCTCCGTCGCCAGGATCTCCCGCACGCCGCCTTTCAGGGTCAACCGGCCGTCGCCCTGCCGCGACCACGGCGTCTGGCCGGAACCCTTGGTGCCCAAATCCAGCAACCGCCCGTCTTCCAGATCCCGCATCTGGGCGAAAAGGAAGCCGCGCCCGTCGCCCAAATCCGGATTGTAGTGCCGGAACTGATGGCCGTGATAGCGCAGGGCCATCGGGGCCGGGATATTGTCGGGCAAGGGCTTGAAGCCCGCGAAATGGTCGGTCCACTCGGCATCCGTCAAGCCGCCCAGCCCGACCCGCTCCGCCCAACGGTCGTTGCGGAACCGCAGGATGTGCTTCGGAAAAGGCGCGGCTTGGACGATATCGTAAAATTCGGACCCCAGTCGGGTATGCCGTACATCCGGCCGGTACTGTGGTGAAAGGGGCACGGCATCCTCCAGGAATGTGCACGGAAAACAAATGGCGCACGCCGGCATGCATGCGCCCCTAGCTTAGCTACACGTCCCGCCAGAGGGTTCAAGACCAAGCGCGCCGGAAACCGCATATTGCGAAGCGATGCGCCGGCGGCGGTTCACCCGGTTGTAGGCATGGCCAACGTGATTTCGGTCACGGTAGAGATACCGACGGAAGCAGACCGGATCGCGGCTGGCAAAGAGGGGGGGCGCTATCAACCGCCATCCGGCGCCGGAGGGAAACGGTTGCGGGCGGAACCCCACCTTACCTTACATCCCCGTGCGAGCGTGACCCATTAGGTAGGTTTCCAACTACCTGGAGCGTAGTCGGTTCAATACACTCAGAACGCCAGAGTGCCTTGCAACATTGAAATCAACGCTGACTTCAGATGCTTGAAGGTTCGGAAAACGCAGCCATTCCGTGGTCAACTCAAAGGAACAAACACACCTCACTTAGAGCATATGGCTCAAGGATTGGTGTCTAGAATTGGCGGCTTTGCAAACACTGTCTTTGGTCCTCCGAGCAGTGTGAGGACAGCAACGTATTCAGCGGCGTTGCTAATCTTCAAGTTCATTGCCTTTGATTTTCCTTGCACCTTGATTTGGATGTTTCCTCTGTTTTGCTTTACATCCCATACAGCGCGATAGTCGGTAACCGCAGGGGCAGCCATGACACCCTCCCTTCAGTAGATTCCAAGTAATATCCTAAGCCATAATGTTTTGGTTGTATATAAGGTATCGTGAAGCTTTATATGGTTGTTCGCCAACTTTAAACGCTTGAGTTTCCACGGCGTACAATGATCGAAAAATCAAGATTCTAGCCCGTTGTATGGTCTGTGTCGGCGGCGTGGGCAGTGTTATGTTCATGGTTCCTCTTCAGAACCTTGGATCAGGCCGGAAAGTTAAACTTTGATACCTGCCATCGTCCAAGGCGCAGCGGCTTGCCCCGTTAGGTTTGCCGACCGCTTTGAGCCAGTTCGTTGAATTGGTCGTCGAATCGAACCTCAGAGAGTGAACCGATTTTACCCAGCGAGTGCGTAGTATTGTAAGCCAAACGCCTCCGAGAATATCCGGATGATCTCGATTGCGTCGTATAGCGAATTTGGATCAAGATCTTCATATTCCATCGCCGTTTGCACCTGTTGGAATACCGGCGAAACAATATCGCTTTCGCTGATGGCTTCCGTGATTGTCGTTGCGGTTTTTTTTAGGTGTTGATTAAGCGGAAGCTTTTCGTTTCGCTCAAACCCGATTCCGATGATGTGCTGAAGCGGCTCGCTTTCAATATCAACTGTCTCCGAATGGCCTTTGCCAATGTAGCCCGGAGATGTGTAGCTGTAGTGCCCATGGCCCTTTAGTTTGAGCGCGCTTGCTATGTTGCTGTGTTCGACTACGGCATTGCTCCTTACATGCGTCCAAAGATCGGCAGCCTGCCAGAATGCCGGGCTGGCATAGATCGTCGCTGCACGCCCGCAGCTTTGCACGTCTATCCGTTCAAGCGCTTCTTGCTGATGTGGTGTGGTGGCATAGCGGTAGTAATTCTGCTTCCAGTCAGACCATTCCTTTGCGCCGCGTGAGGTGAGAAATGTGGGCCGCTTGAACTGTACGAATAGGTTGAGCTTGAATTCCGGCATGTGGCTGGCAATCCGTCTGCCACGCTTGTTGAATTCATCAATTGCTACGCCGGTAAGCCGGCCTCGACGGCTACGCCTGACATAGGGCCCGAAATACCTATACCAATCCTCTGTCATAAGAAACGCTTCATCGAAACCGAGCAGTGCTTCGTCACACTGATCCGGCGAAAAGGTAATATTTGTCAGGCGACTGAGCTCGTGGCCAAAGTATTTTTCAAAAGTTTTTTCTTTGAATTCGATATCCACAAATCACCAGCTTATGGCTTTATTTCGGATTTTGTACCTTGGCGCGCAAAACAGAGATAATACTAACGCAATACGAACAATCCAAAAAGTCCACTCCACTTACCTACGCGGTTGATTATTCGTCTCGACAAAAGCCGTCGCGCTCTTTCTGGATCAGGTGGCTGCGATAGGAGAGGATCAGCAGCGCAGTGATGGCAAGTTGCATCAGTGAGGCGGTCAGCAGGGTGTATTGCAGGCCGGACCGGAAGGTGAAGGCGGAAAAGGGGAGGGGGACGCAGGTCAGCAGGTCGATAGACAGATTTGTCCGCCTAGTAGACCTTCAGCGTCTGAAGGCTCCGATTTCAATCATGTTGCTCTGCTGTAAGTCTGCTTTGAGTCCAATGTGGACGTTCGCAAATCAAATATTAGCTTAGTTGGCCAATAACTGTGGATCTCGAAGAATGCCCAAACTTAAACTTCCAAACCAAAAGCCAGACTTCGAAGCCGAAATACAAATTCTCACCTTGGAAGAAGGTGGCAGGGAAAATCCGGCACGGAATGGAATTCGTTGGGACTTCAAATATGACGAAGACAATATCAGTGACGGCATTTACATAATTCATCCGTACTTTATCGATGAAAAGGACGAACTAATTTCTGAACTCATTCCTCTAAACGGAACAATGCGTGCTTGGATGTATATCTTATTCGATGAAATGCGAACCTATCATCGAACTCGTATTGCGGCTGGCAAAAAATTTAGTTGTCAGGAAGGAAGCAAGTCAGTTGCTAGAGGGGTGGTAACAAAATTGATTGGGTTAGCTGACGAATAGCTTTTTTTGCAGGTATGTCCGCAAACTCTACGCGCGGTGTTGAGCCCAATGTTTCTGATGTTTTGCACCGCAACTAAAGACCGCTTCGACTTGTTTTGTTCCTTTCAACCGGCTCAAACTCATCGATAAACTGCCTCAATTCGATCTTGAGAAGTCTTATGCCGCTGCTTGATCCGCCACCAAGGCCTCCACCCAAGATAAAGCTATCCCGGCTGCGGGACATTGGTTGGTCTGTTTGGGATCCGATTGCATTGATCGGAGTTGATCAAAACTGGAACGACGAAGATTGGCTGCCGTTCGCAGACGAATACGATAGCTATTTGATGCAGGCAGTGGGCCGACTGAGGAGAGGTGAGCCCACCTTAGATGTTACAAATTATCTGGCAAAAATCGAGGTGGAGCACATGGGGCTAGGCGGCACATTTCAAGCTGCATTAGCTCGGGCTGAAAAAGTTGTTGCTGCTATCCAAGCCGACACGAAACTCTAGACTTATTCAGATTGTTGACCGCTGTTTGTATTATGGCATGTAATCAAGTTGGATGAGTAAAACCCGATGGTGTGTTTCTTAAAGCGGACTATAAGTTTTGTGTGATTGATATCGGCTTTGTCCGCCTAGTAGACCTTCAGCGCCTGAAGGTTCCGATTTCAATCATGTTGCTCTGCTGTAAGTCTGCTTTGAGCCCAATGTACCGAATGCTGCGGTGAATTCGAATGGCAGCTTTGGTTCAGCGCCTGGCGGCTTGCGATACCCACCCAATCGCATTTTCCAAGCGCTTATCTGGATCAAAGACGACCCGTATCCCGTCGTTGATTACCGATGACGTTTCGGAGTCGATTGGAGGGGTGCACCACTCTTCCGTGGTGATGCCAAACTCAAGTTCGACGCCCTCCCGGCTCCAGCACCGAAGGGATTGGACCAACCCGTAATCTTCTGGGATTGAAGACTCGAGAGCACCAAATCTCCTTATCCATGAGACGTCATCCAGCAAAAGGGATGGGTCCTTTGCGATAACGACGAAATCGATATCGGAACCAGCATTCTCGTCGCCGCGTGCGAATGATCCAACCAATCCGATGGCAAGAATACCTTGAGTGCTTAAACCCCAATCATACAAGTCGGCTAGCAGTTCGGCGAGGTGCATACGCATTTTCGTATCGTATCGCTGTGCTACGAAAATTCCAAAAGACAAGAAAGGCGCAAGCGGACGTTCGAAGCGTGAGGGTATAAGTCCGCTCTGTCCGCCTAGTAGACTTTCGGCACCTCAAGGTGCGGATTTCAACCATGTGGCTCTGCGGTAAGTCTAGTTTGAGCTCAAGCACGACATTGACCTATCTTGGATGTCTGCCATCGGAACTTTCATGCTTTAACACTTTGGCTCCGCTGGGCGGCTTTGACTTTTGAACCGTGCTGTCAGGTCTTTGGCTTCACCATCGGGGACTTTCGGTGCAAAGGTAGAACACATGTGGAAGCATACGAAAATCTCCCGTCCGCTGCTTCGTCGCTTCTGTGTTCTAGAGAAGCCACGCCGATGAACAGAAGATCTGTTTTAAAACTCGGCATAGCCTTGGGTGCGCTTGGCCTAACAGGAGCCCCCCTTATGGCAACTGAAAGAACCGGATGGCGCGTTCCACCGGAGGAAGACGCCCATCAACGCACCTTTATGCAATGGCCGGTAAGCCGCCGCGTGTATCGCGATCCTTTATTTCTGGAGATGACCCAGCAAACGATTGCGGACATTGCCAATGCGATCAGCAATTTTGAGCCGGTTACGATGCTTGCGGCGGCTGACGATCACGCAGGCGCGCGTAAGATGCTGTCCGGCAAAGTGGAACTTTGGGATATCCCGACCGAAGATCTTTGGTGCCGGGATGCAGGGCCGATTTTCGTCACAGATGGCGCCGGCGGTTTGGCCATCGCGCATATTCATTTCAATGGATGGGGTGAGAAGCAGGTCAACCGCCGCGACAATGAAATTGCCACGCGTGTGGCGGAGAGGCTCGGTTTGGACGTGATCCCATCCGGCCTGCGTGGTGAAGGCGGCGGTGTTGAACATGACGGGCACGGCCTGTTGATGGCGCATGAAAGCAGTTGGGTGAATGACAACCGAAACCCCGGCCTTTCCCGTGACGAAATTGAACACCGACTATTGGCTGCTTATGGCGCCGATCGAATGATCTGGGCCGACGGCGTGTGGGGCGAAGACATTACCGACTACCACATCGATAGCCTGGCGCGCTTTACAGGTCCGGGACGTGTACTCATCAATCTGCCGGACGAGCTTGATATGGAAGACTCTTTTCATGCCGCCGCTCTTAAGACTCACGACAGGCTCGCCACCGAGGGTTTGGAGATAGAGGTTATCCCAGAGCCTCATAACCCTCGGGTTAAGAGTTACGATTTCGTTTCGTCTT
Organism: Hwanghaeella sp.; assembly: GCA_028282025.1. GTDB lineage: Bacteria > Pseudomonadota > Alphaproteobacteria > UBA8366 > Aestuariispiraceae > Hwanghaeella. The sequence continues at coordinate 24,693 of JANQIT010000071.1, forward strand.
ACGCCAACTACTATGCGTGCAACGGGGCCGTCATTGCCGCGCAGTTCGGAGACAACGAAACTGACCAAATCGCGAAAGACGCCTTATCTCGCCATTATCCCGGCCGTGAAATTGTCATGCTCAATGTGGATGCATTAGGAGAGATTGGAGGCGGCATTCACTGCGCCACACAGCAGATGCCGGCGGTCTAGAGCGTCGACAGCCTTATGTCAGAAGCGGCCATTCAAATTCATACAACGAAGGTCTGAAAGCGTCCGCCCCGCTGACCTGCATTGGTGCGCGGTCGTATAACGGTACTCGTCCTAATAAAAGCGATCACGCTCTTTCTGGATCAGGTGGCTGCGATAGGAAAAGATCAGCAGCGCGGCGATGGCGAGCTGCATCAGCGAGGCGGTCAGCAGGACGTACCAGTCGAACCGCTGGCGCGGCAACTCGGACGCCAGTTGGAAAATCGAGGGCGCGGGCGGGAAATACAGAACCTCTACCGGGCCGCCCTGCTTCAGGCCCAGCCTGGCGAGGGCCGCGCCGCCGGTATCGACGAAAAGACCGTCGTGCGGCAACCCGTCGGGATCGACGAACTGATAGCCGATATGCCAGCCCGCCTGCTTGCGGTTGAGCATGGTGACGAAACCTGTCGCGCTTCCCGCATCGCGGGTCAGCAGGGCGTATTGCAGGCCGGACCGGAAGGTGAAGACGGAAAAGGGGATGGTGACGCAGATCAGCAGGATGAAAATCATCAAACGCGTCAACGAAAAGTCCTGCGCCGCCTGCCTGGGTGTGTACACGACGTCCCCCGTTTCGTGATGAAGCCCGGTCCGATAATCGCCCGCTCCCGCGGCAACGGTCAAATCCCGGCGCAGGCGTGCATCCGAACGTTGTCCGGCGAGAGGGGAGCACAAGTGCTTTTCTGTTCCGAAGGGCGGGAAAGGCTCGACGCATCGGGCCGCGCCGTCTAACTGATCCCCGGCAGAGGCTTCCGCACCGGGAGTGCGATCTGCGGGAGCGATTGGGTTTCATGACGACAAACGAGACATCCGCTTTGGAAAGCCCGAACAAGCAAGCTTATGAAGCGTATCTGCTGTTGGCTTTCACGGCATTGTGCTGGGGCGGAAACGCGGTGCTTGGACGGGTGGCGGTCGGCGAGATATCGCCGATGGCGCTGGTCGCGGCCCGTTGGCTGGGCGTCCTGCTGCTGGCGGTGATCTTCCTGCGGAAAGGGCTGATCCGCGACTGGCCCGTGCTGCGGCGCAGGTGGCTGTTCGTCGTCTTGATGGGGGCCAGCGGGTTCACGATCTTCAATGCGCTGTTCTATATCTCCGCGCACCACACCACGGCGATCAATATCGGGATCGTTCAGGGATCGATTCCGATCTTCGTGATGCTGGGGACGATGCTGGTCTATCAGGCGCGCATCGGCCTGCTTCAGGCCGTCGGCGTGGTCGTCACCCTGGCCGGGGTCCTGGTGATCGTGACAGCGGGCGAATTGGTCCGGCTGATCGAATTGCAGGTGAATTACGGCGACTTCCTGATGCTTGTTTCCTGCATGTTCTATTCCGCCTATGCGATCGGTTTACGGAAACGCCCGGACGTCTCGCCGCTCAGCCTGTTCGCGGCCATGGCCGGCGTCGCCTTCCTGATCGCCATTCCCTTCCTGTCGGTTGAAATCCTGATCGGGGACTTCATCGCGCCGACGCCGACCGGCTGGCTGGTTGTGGCGCTGGTTACGCTGTTTCCATCATTCCTGGCGCAGATTTTCTTTATCCTGGGCGTCGACAGGATCGGACCGGCCCGCGCCGGGATCTTCGTCAATCTGGTGCCGGTCTTCGCCGCCGGTCTGGCGGTGCTTTTCCTGGGAGAATCCTTCCAGGTCTATCACGCCGCGGCCCTCAGCCTCGTGCTGTTCGGAATCTTCCTGTCGGAACGGTTCAAAAAGACCGTCTAAAGGAAGCTCCCGCCCTTTTTCGGGATCGGTCTGTCCGCTTCCCGATGGGAATAGACCAGAATTTGGGTGACGTTCTCGCCGTCCTCTGAAAGGGGAAGCAGAATGGACTGCTCCCGCACCGTCAAATTCCGTTCGGTGCGGTATTCAATCGGCTGATACAGAAACGAGCGGTGCTGACAGATGAAGTTGTAGTCGGCCAGCGCGTTTTCCAAAGAAGCGCCGTAACACCCTTCCTGCACCAATCTGCCGGTAGGGTTGTAGCCACGGTTCCGCACCTCCTCGGTGCCGACAACGCGATACCGGTAAATGCCGTTGCCGTCCGCATCGCACCCTTCCACGTCCAAAAGCAATATGCCCGAGAGATGTTGGGGAATATCGAGCGGGTCGAAGTCGGTGCGCATCGGCATCGGCCTGTTGGCCCGGATGCGGTCCCAGTAGGCCAGGATCGATTTGATCCTGTCCGATGCACTGCGCGCGAAGGACCGTGAAGAGTCCGATGCCATGATTGCCTGCCCAATTTTTACGCAACAGGCCCTACGCTATGGCGATTTAGTTAAAGGAATATTTAAAATCGTTAATATAAAAAAGATCTAAAATATTGGCCGTTGCGTTACTTTCCGACGACGGCCGGTGTGGAGAATTGCAGCTCCGCCAGCCGGGCGTAGAGCGGGCTGCGTGTCAAAAGTTCCGAATGGGTGCCTTGGGCGACGATGCGGCCGTTCTCCATCACGGCGATTCGGTCCGCGTTAACCACCGTTGCAAGGCGGTGGGCGATGATCAAGGTCGTTCTGTCCTGCATAAGCTTTTCGAGCGCTTCCTGAACCAGCCGTTCGTTCTCGGCGTCAAGGGCGCTTGTGGCCTCGTCCAGCAGCAGGATCGCCGGGTCGCGCAGAATGGCCCGTGCGATGGAGATACGCTGGCGCTGACCGCCGGAAAGCCGGGCGCCTTTCTCACCCAGAAAGGTGGCGTAACCGTCCGGCAGTATGTCCAGAAATTCATCGGCCCGGGCGTCCCGCGCAGCTTGAACGACCCGTTCGTCCGGCGCTTCCGGATCGCCGTAGCGGATATTCTCGAACGCGTCCGATCCGAAGATCACAGGGTCCTGCGGCACCAGGGCCATGCGTTGCCGGACGTCTTCCGGGGAAGCGGCGCGGATGTCGACGCCGTCGATCTTCACATTGCCGGTCAAGGGGTCGTAGAAGCGCAGCAGCAGTTGGAAGACCGTGCTTTTACCGGCACCCGACGGTCCGACCAGCGCAACCGTTTCGCCGGGTTCGACCGTCAGGGTGAAATCCGCCAAGGCGGCCCGGTCCGGGCGCGAAGGATAGCGGAAGTCCACACCGTCGAAGAGGATGCGGCCCGCGGCGGGGGTGGGGAGGTTCTGCGGTTCGGCGGGGGGAACGATGGCGGGATCGGCTTCCAGCAGTTCGATCAGGCGTTCCGTCGCGCCGGCGGCCCGCTGCAGTTCCCCGTAGATTTCCGAAAGGATCGCCACGGAAGAAGCGACGAGGATGGCGTAGAAGATAAAGGCCGCCAGATCGCCGCCTGTGATCGTCCCGGACATGACGTCGTTGCCGCCGACCCACAGGATGATTCCGATGGCGGTGAAGACCAGCAGGATCACCGTCACCGACATCAGGCCGCGCAGGCGGGTGCGGCGGATCGCCGTGTCGAACGCCTCCAGCACTTCCGTTCCGAAGCGGCGGCGGTCCACCTCTTCATGGGTGAAGGCTTGCAGGGTGCGGATTGCGTTGAAGCTTTCCTCGGCGAAGGCCCCGACATCGGCGACGCGGTCCTGGCTTTCGCGGGAGAGTTTGCGAACCCGCCGCCCGATGATCAGAATCGGAACGACCACCACCGGGACAACCAGAAGGACGAGGCCCGTCAGTTTTGCGTTCGTTACCGCCATCATCACCAGACCGCCCGCCATCATCAGCAGATTGCGCAGCGCCATGGAGACGCTGGAGCCGATGACCGATTGCAGCAGCGTGGTGTCGGCAGTCAGGCGGGACAGGATTTCCCCGGTCTTGGTGACCTCGAAGAAGCCTGGATCCATACGGATCACGCGGTCGAAAACCGCGTTGCGGAGATCGGCGACCACACGTTCGCCCAACCAAGTGACCACATAGAAGCGGGCATAGGTTCCGACCGCCATGATCACGCTGAGGCCGAACAGCAGGATCAGCGCGTTCTCCAAGGCCTCGGGATCGCCGCCCGCGAAGCCCGCATCGATCAAGCCGCGGAGGCCCTGACCCATCCCCAATACGGTGGAGGCGGTGACCACCAGCGCAACGGCGGCCACAACAAGGCGCGGCCAGTACGGCAGAAGCAGCGCGCCCGCGCGTCTCAGAACGCGGATGTCCTTGCCCTTGGGGCGGTCCGGCGGAAGGTTACGGGCCAAGCTGGTTTTCCGAAGCAGTGTCGGTTTTCGGGTATGGCCCCTCGATATGGTGGCGCGTGGGGGCCGCGTCGAGAGCCCTGCGCCGGCAAAGAGTCAGCCATCGGCCCGGCGTGATGCCGAACGCTTTCTTGAAATGACGGCTCATGTGGCTTTGATCCGCGAAGCCGGCCGCCGCGCCGGCGTCCGCCAGGCTTCCGCCGTTCGCAATCATGTCCCGCACCGTCTCCAGACGCCGCATGACAAGATAGCGATGCGGGCTGGTGCCGGCCGCCTTCCTGAAATGCCGCGACAGTTCGTAACGATCCATGCCGGTTACCGCTTCAAGCGTTTCCGATTGCACGGTCCTGTCCGCGTTTTCGCGCAGATAGTCGCGGGCGGTTTTTACCGCCCGCAAGTGAACCGGCCCCAGATCGCGCCGCGGGGCCTCGTCCAGCCGTTGCAGGGCGTCGGCGACCTGCTGCACCAGGCCGTCGCGCTCCAGCGGCTCCAGGGGGCTGTCGATATCGGCCAAAGCGGGCAGGACCGCGCGCAGCAGGCCGGGATCGCGGCCGGTCGCCTGTTTGACGAAGGGAAGGGGTGCACGGCCCAAGGCGTTCTGAACCAGTTCCGGACGCAGATAGAGCATCCGGAACCGGAACCCCTGTTCGGTGCCCGCATGGCCGTCATGCTGCTCGTCGGGATGGATGATCAGGACATGACCCGGCAGGCTGTGCTGTTCGATGCCGCGATAGCCGAAGCTTTGAACGCCGCTTTCCGTGTAACCGATGGCGTAGGTGTCGTGCCGGTGCGGTTCGTAGGCGACGCCGCCGAAATAGGCTTCGTGGCGTTCCAGCCCGTCCGCGCCGACGCCCTGGCGCACCCAGTCGCCGCCGCCGGCCATGGCGCACGAACGTTCAAGACCGACATGGAAGCTGCCTGCTACGGGATCGCGCATAGGGTTTACTTTGAGGGAGGCGCGGGCCCCATGCAATATGACACCAAGGTGGCGATCGTCGTGCGGAAGGATCTGGAAACCTGGCGCAAATTGAACTGCGTGAGTTTTCTCGCCGGGGGTCTCTCCGGCCTGTTCCCGGAAATCGTCGGGGAGCCTTACCGCGACGGCTCCGGGACCGTGTACGGACCGCTGGTCCGGCAGCCGATCCTGATCTTCCAGGCGGAAGCCTCCGAACTGGTGCGCACGAACGAACGCGCCCTGTCGCGCAACGTCACGCCCCTGATCTTCACGGCGGATCTGTTCGCAACCTCCAATGATGCCGACAACCGGGCCGCTGTTGCGAACGTTCCGCGTGAGGCCCTGGATCTGGTCGGGCTGGCCCTGCACGCGGAACGGAAGACCATCGACAAGATCGTCAAAGGGCTGAAGCTGCACGCGTGAAGCGCCAAGTGCCGGGCGTTACCGGAGAGTCCGAACAGGCCGCGCGGTTTGCACCCGTCGCCGAAGCCCGCTAAGCAGCGAACAGCGTCCCATGGGTGAAGAGACCGGCTTTGGACACGCATGCCGCTTCGATCAAACGTCTGCTGACCCCGTCCGGGTGGGCGGTCGTCTTGCTGGCCGTCGCCTTGGCGGGATACGCCCTGGCCAAGCCGAAATACGCGTTCGACACCATCACCTATCTGGGCTGTACCTATAAGGCGCTATCCGGTGAGGATTGGGCGTCGGTTCAGCGGCAGACCTATGAGCATTTACGGGACGTGTTTCCGAACGACGTCTTCCGGGAGGTGACGGAATCGCCGCCGGGGATCAGCCCCTACCGTTCGCAATTGGCAAGCGATCCGGAGGTTTTCCGCCAGCGCCTGGGGGCGGCCTGTTACAAGCTGGGCTTTGTTGCGCCCATGGTGGGCCTG
>JANQIT010000082.1 GCA_028282025.1 Hwanghaeella sp.
GGCCATCGCCGGTTTCCTGCTGCTGCCGGTCGGTGACGCGCTGGGCAAATTCCTGGTGCATCAGGATGTGCGGGTGCTGCAAATCACCTGGGGCCGCTGGTTCTTCCACTCTCTGTTCCTGACGCCGATTGTTCTGCTGCTCTACCGGCGGCATGCCTTCAAGGTGACGAACCCCGTTCTTCAGGGGCTGCGCGCCTCTATGCTGGCGGTCGCGACGGTGTTCTTCTTCTCCGCCGTCGGACATATTCCGCTGGCCGACGCGACCGCGGTTCTGTTCGTCGCCCCGCTGATCGTGGTGGCCCTGTCGACGGTCTTCTTGAAGGAACGGGTCGGCATTCGCCGATGGGCGGCGGTGGCCGTCGGCTTCGCCGGCGTCCTGCTAATCGTCCGGCCCGGGGCGGAGACCTTGCGCTTCGGGGCCTTGCTGGCCCTGGGCGCGGCCTTCTGCTTCGCTTTCTACCTGTTGCTGACGCGCCGCGCCGCCGGCCAGGCGCCCCCGGTGGTCGCCCTATGGTGGATGGGGCTGGTCGGGATGACGCTAACCTCTTTCGCGGCCTTTCCGGGCTGGCAGCCCCCGTCGGCGGAAGAATGGGGGTATATGGCGGCACTCGGGTTGGTGATGGTCAGCGGCCATCTGATGGTATTCTGGGCCGCCGACCGGGTCGAAGCCTCCGCCCTGGCGGTAACCCCCTATCTGGAAATGGTGACATCGACCTTGCTGGGGTTATGGATCTTCGGCGATTTCCCGGATCTCTACACCTGGATCGGCTGCGGCATTGTCGTGGCCGCCGGCCTGTTCGTCGTCTGGCGCGAGCAAGTGGCTGCGCGCCGCGCGGCAGGGTGACAGGCGCTAACCCCCTCCCCCATCCGATTTCATTGACAGGCGCTTGAAACGGGATTGAAGTCCCGGGAAAGAGTTGCGTTGCGATGGAGGGGCCCATGTCCGGCAAGACTGTAGATTTCGTCCATATGGAGGACGGCACCAAGGAAGAATACGAATTCCTGGAGGATTTCGAGACGAAATTCATGGCCGCGACGGCGGACCGTATTCTGGCCCAGCTGAACTTGCTGAAAGACGGCATCAGTGGTTACAAGATCACCCGCTACGACCACAGCCTGCAGTCCGGCACCCTGGCCTACCGCGACGGCGCGGACGAGGAAATGGTCGTCGCCGCCCTGCTGCACGACATCGGGGATATCATTGCGCCCGCCAATCACAGCGAGGCGGCCGCCGCCGTCCTGAAACCCTTCGTCAGCGAGAAGGTGCACTGGATCATCAAGCATCACGGTCTGTTCCAGATGTACTATTACGCCCACCATCTTGGGGGCGACCGGCATGCGCGCGACCGGCTGAAAGATCACCCCTGGTACGAGGATTGCGCCTATTTTTGCCATCACTATGACCAGAACGCATTCGACCCCGATTATGACACGCTGCCGATTGAGTTCTTCGAACCGATGGTGCGGCGCGTTTTCGCCCAGTCGAAATTCCACAATATGGATCACGCCCCGGCCAACGCGCCTGCGGCCGCTGAATGATCGCTTTTCTTATCGATAGGATGCGCCGATGACCGCCTTTCACGCGACGACCGTGGATCACAGGGCGCTGCGCGCCTACCGCTTGGGCCGGGTTCGGGAACAGCTCCGCAGCCGCGATTACGGCGGCATCCTGCTCTACGATCCGGTGAATATCCGGTACGCCACCGATACCTCGAACATGCAGGTCTGGACGCTGCACAACGCCGTCCGCTACGCCTTCATCCCGACCGAGGGGCCGATCACCCTTTTCGACTTCCACAATTGCGAACATCTGTCGAAGGACAACGAAGTCGTCGACGAGATCCGCAATGCGGTGGGTTGGTTCTACTTCGGGGCGGGCGACGAGGGACCGAAGCGCGTCCAGATCTGGGCCGACGAGTTGAGCGAACTGGTTCAGCAGCATTGCGGCGGCAACCGCCGTATCGCTGTCGACAAGGTGGAGCCGATGGGCGTATGGGCGCTGCAGGAACGCCAGATCGAAATCGCGGACGGCCAGCAGGTGATGGAAAATGCGCGCGCCGTGAAGAACGACGTCGAACTGGCGGCGATGCAAGAGTCTCTGGATGCCTGTCAGGAAGGCATGCGCCGGATGCGCGATGCGCTGGAACCCGGCATCACTGAAAACAAACTATGGTCCATTCTGCACCAGACGAATATCGAACTCGGCGGAGAGTGGATCGAAACCCGCCTGCTGACGTCGGGGCCGCGCACTAATCCGTGGTTTCAGGAATGCAGCCACCGGGTGATCGAGGCGGGCGACCTTGTCAGCTTCGATACCGATCTGGTCGGGCCGAACGGCTATTGCTCGGACATCTCCAGAACCTGGCTGTGCGGCGACGGTATGCCGAATGACGAACAGCGCCGTCTCTATGCCGTCGCTCGGGAGCAGATCCGCTACAACACGGACCTGGTGAAACCCGGCATGACTTTCAAGGAATTCACCATGCAGGGCTTCAAGTTACCGGGTGAATTCACCTCCAACCGGTACTCCGTCGTCGCGCACGGGATCGGCCTGTGCGACGAGTTCCCGTCGATCTACTATCCCGAGGATTGGGACGAGGCCGGCTATGACGGCGTTATCGAAGAGAATATGACGCTGTGCATTGAAAGCCTGATCGGCACCCAGGGCGGGCGCGAGTCGATCAAACTGGAGGAACAAGTCCTGATCACCAAGGACGGCGCGAAGACGCTCAGCACTTTTCCGTTTGAGGATGATTGGGCTTAATTGTCCCAAGCTAGAAAGTGTTGCAAATCAGCTGGAGTGTGCATGTGTAATTATTACACGGAGGCGCTTCAATATCATAAAAAGCGTGAGTACATAGTGCGTTAGAAAGACTAAGATAAATGCTGTTGCCAGCCAACCAAGGCTGAGGATTTTCATATCGAGAAGTAGTAGGTAAATGATGCAGAAAATTGATATCAATACCCCATATAGAGTATTACTGCTAACTTCCTCAGAAAGCTTTAGTAATTTAGTTTTGCGTAGCATCAGTTCGTCATTGTGGTCCGCTGACTTGAGACTTTGAACCGAGTCACTAACACGTTCTCTATAAGAGATGAGAATTACTAGCACGTTAAATTTGAATCCAAACATCACCGCAAAAAAAGTAATTAGCGTTTGCAGCATTCCTGCTGTTATCTCTGTTCTAAGATAAAGAAATGCACCGGTGCTTATTATCGGTACAAAGAAAAAGATAAAGATATCGATCCAGTCGAGATTATTTTTAGGGTAGGTCCGAAGTGTTCTTAGGTGATCCAAAAAGATGGGTACTACGTTGACTTTGTTGAGCATTTCCTAGCTACGTCCAACCATTTGACGAAGCTCTCCTGACAAATTGCGTGCCGCGCTATAGATGCTGCGGTATTTTGGGTGGCCGTTGAGCTCTGTTTCCACCTGATTTGTAAGGTCGTAGGAAGGGTTTATTGCTTCCAAGTTTGACAGATTGATGGTTTTAACCTGTTTCCCTTTCTCGATCTTTAATATGATGTTTTGGTGTTCAAATCCTTTGAGTGTAGCGACTTCACTGATTGTTGTGCGACCGATCATGAAGTTCCGGAGAGACTCCCTGAGTCTAATCAGCTTGTTTCCACTCTTCTTAGGTAGGATGTGGTATTCCGCTTGAGCGTCGGACTCTTTAACATCGTCCTCTAGAGAATCTGCAATATCTTTCGGGATTGATTTTCGTATGAAAGTTACCCTCGCAATTGTGCCACCTTTCAAATACTGATCAATGACCTCAATAGGGACCATTGGCTCGACGCTCATGTAGTGATTTCGGAAACTTTTGTGGAAACGTTTCTGGACAGTATTTTTGAATGGTTTGACGATTCCGAAATTACCATATGTTTGTAGTAAAGCTATGGCTAGTTTTTCACCTTTTGGGCAGTCAAACCCGAAGAAAAAAGGGACTTGTTCAGCTTGCGACTGTGTTCGGTGGTGAGCTTCTTTCCCGGTCCTAAGATCTACAATGTCGCTATCTATCCCGTAGTTCCCACTCTTAAATGAGCCATGTATGAATCTACCATCAGAGCCAATTTCATGGGTGCGATAAGCTTTTTCAGACTCGTCCAATACCTCAATCTTGCGACTCTGTTTAAAATACCTATCAACAAGCTCAAAGAAATCTAACCCATCGGGTGTGAAACTATCTAGTCGGAGCGGCTTCCCGGAACTCCGATCAATCACACGGCACGCATATGCGGCCAACCCAATCTTAGGCATTTGTCCGACCACAAGTTATTACGATTACTGCATACAGTATCCAGGAATTACATAACATCAATAAAAAATGGTTTTTCTTTAGGGGTTACATCTAATGATAGCTGCTAAAATTACGAGAGGGGCCGACTGCAGATTGAATCGATGATGAGGTCGGGGGATTCGGAAAATCATCTCCCCCTTGGATGCGCCTTGGCGTATTCGCTCATCAGGGTGGCCGTGTCCACTTTCGTGTAGCGTTGGGTCGTGGACAGGCTGGCATGGCCCAGCAGTTCCTGGATGGTGCGCAGGTCTCCGCCGCCGGCCAGCAGATGGGTGGCGAAGGAATGGCGCAGCGCGTGGGGCGAGGCGGTTTCCGGCAGGCCCAGGCCGCGCCGCGCCGTTTGCAGCACCTTGCGGGCCACCGCCGGGTTGAGGCGCTTGCCGCGCGCGCCCAGGAAAATCGGCCCATCCGCGCCGGGTTCATAAGGACAGAGGCGGAGATAGGCGTCTATCGCCTCCCGCACCACGGGCATCAGGGGGGTCATTCGTTCCTTGCCGCCCTTGCCGGTCACCCGCAGCATGTCGCCCGCCGGGATGTCGGAACGGTTGAGGGACAACGCCTCGGCGATCCGCAGCCCGTTGCCGTAGAGCAGGCTGACCAGCGCGCAGTCGCGGGCGCCGATCCACGGTTCTGCGGCGAATTCCTCCACCGCGTCGACCAAGATCTCCGCATCCGCTGCGTTCAGGGCCCTGGGCACCGCCTGCGGCAGTTTCGGGCTGCGCACGGTTCGGATCGCGTGGTTCTTGCCCCGGCCCGTGCGTTCCAGCCAGCGGAAGAAGGTGCGCACCACGGAAAGGGCGCGGGCGTTGCTGGTGGCGGACAGGCCCGCCGTCGTCCGGTGGGCCAGCCAGGCGCGGAAATCCAACGGCTTGAGGCCGATCAGCAACGGCAGCGTGGCGGGCTCCCCCGCATGGCCGGAGATAAAGGCCAGAAACCGGGAAAGATCCTGGCTATAAGCCCTGACGGTCTGGGGCGATGTCCGGCGCTCGTCCGCCAGCCAGGTGACGAAATTCTGCACGACCCCGGTCAGGGCGGGGCTGTGGGTCAGGATTGTTGGGGCGGCCGGCGTCGGTCCTCTCCTTAGGCGTCAGGCCAGATACTCTTCCTCGTCTTCCGGCAGGTCGAGCCAGACGCGGACGAGTTTTTCCAGAACCCGGGCGAGGAACTGCAGCAGTTCCGTCGCCTGTCCTTCCTTGAAACGGTCCCGGTCGCGGCTGCCGAAAGCCAGCAGGGCGGGCGGCGCTTCGGACGAGATATTGAGGCGGACCAGCGCTTCCGACGCGATCAGGGGCGCCGCGGCGTCGAAGATCTGCGGGTCGGCGGAGATGTCCTGATTCAAAGCCACTGTCTGCATCGGGGCGAGATAACTGCCGACCGCACCCTCCGGCAGCAGACGCAGGGTCTGTACCGGAACCCCGAACGCGCCGTTCGATTCGACGCACAGGGTGACGGTGTCCACATCCAGGACGACGGCCAGGTCGACGGTGGCGATCTGGATCAACTGTTCGAAGGAGGTGGCGTCCAGCAGCGCCAGAACGCATTCATGTATCCGCGCCGTGGTGGACAGGTTATCCCGGCTGTTGTCGATCAGCAGGCGTGCGACGTCTTCGGTCTGCTCTACCTTCTCCCGCAGCCGGCCGATCATGGCCTGCTGCAGGTCGATGACCCCGTCACCCAGATCGCGGCTCGGCATGGCCAGGGCGCTCAGCGCCTCGGCATTTTCCACCAGAAAAGTCGGGTGCTGCTGCAGATAGCGCAGAACGTCGTCCTTGCCGACACTGCGAACGGTTTCCGCCGTTTCGGGGCTTTTGGCCATAAAACGCTTCCTACCCGCAACTACAGAATGGTCTGGCCGGTTTTCGCCCAATCCGCCAGGAAGGCGTCCAACCCCTTGTCGGTCAGCGTATGTTTGAACATCTGACGCAGGACGTTGGGCGGCAGGGTGGCGACATCCGCGCCCAGCTGCGCCGCCAGGGCGACATGCCGCGGCCCGCGGACGGAGGCGACCAGAACTTCCGTCCCGAAATCGTAATTGGCGTAGATGTCGCAGATATCGGCGATCAGTTGCATGCCGTCCTCGCCGATATCTTCCAGCCGCCCGACGAAGGGCGAGATGAAGGTCGCGCCGGCCTTGGCCGCCAGCACCGCCTGGACCGAGGAGAAGCAGAGCGTGACAGTGCCCATCGTGCCCGCGTCCGACAGCGCCTTGCAGGTCCGCAATCCGTCCGGCGTCAGCGGCACCTTGACTGCGACATTGTCGGCGATCTCGGCCAGCTTGCGGCCTTCCTTCAGCATGGTCTCGTGATCGGTCGCCACGCATTCGGCGCTGACCGGGCCGTCCACGACGCCGCAAATCTCCTCGACAACGTCCAGGAAGTTCCGGCCGGTTTTCGCAATAAGGGACGGGTTGGTGGTCACCCCGTCGACCAGTCCCGTTGCCGCCAGATCGCGAATCTCGTCAATGTCGGCCGTGTCGATAAAGAATTTCATGCGTGTCTCTTTCGTCTTTCGATAAGCGCGTTCGACAGCTAGTGCTCTGTCTCTGACCCAAGGACATTCGGAGAAATCTACCCCATGCCGCCGACCGCTGCCAATTCAGCGTCCCAGCCGGGCGATCCGCCCGGGACGCAGAGGGTGATGGTCGATGCGGGCGCGCGCGTCAAGGTACTCTTGCCCCTGCCGCTGGCGGGTGCATACGACTACCGCTTACCTTTTGATTTACCTGCGGAAATCGGGGCGTTCGTCACCGTACCTCTGGGTAACCGCCGGGTTAACGGGGTGATCTGGGGGCCGGCCGGAGAGGACGGCGTGGCGGAGGACAAGCTGCGCGAGGTGATCGGCGTTCATCCCCTGCCGCCGCTGCCCGCCGCGAATCGGGCCTTCGTGGATTGGCTGTCGGGATATTATCTCGCCGCCCCCGGGGCGGTCCTGCGCATGGCGATGAGCGTGCCCGCCGCCTTCGAGCCGCCGCGCACGCGCACCGCCTACCGGCGCGGGACGCCGGTGGAGGGCGTGAAGCTTACAGCGGCCCGTCAACGGGTGCTGGAGGCGGCGGACGACGGCTTCGCGCTGCCGGCCAGCGAGTTGGCGCGGCAGGCCGGTGTCTCTTCCTCCGTCGTCAAGGGGCTCGCCGGTTTGGGCGCGCTGGAAACGGTGCAGATCCCGGATGAAGGCCGCTGGCGCATGCCGGACCCGGCCTTGCCGGGGGCCGATCTTTCGGCGGCGCAGAGGGAGGCGGCCGACGCCGTGAGCAAAGCGGTGGAGGAAGACGATTTCTCCGTCACTCTGCTGGATGGGGTCACCGGGTCCGGCAAGACCGAGGTGTATTTCGAGGCGATCGCCGCCGCCCTGGCGGCGGGCCGTCAGGTCTTGGTCATGCTGCCGGAAATCGCCCTCTCTTCCCAATGGCTGGGGCGGTTCGAACGGCGCTTCGGCGCGGCGCCTGCGGAATGGCATTCGGACCTTACCCAGACCCAGCGGCGGCGGACCTGGCGCGGCGTGGCCGAGGGGCGCGTGCGGGTTGTGGTCGGTGCGCGTTCCGCCCTGCATCTTCCCTATCCGGATCTCGGCCTGATCGTGGTCGACGAAGAGCACGAAACGGCCTTCAAACAGGAGGATGGCGTCGCCTATCATGCGCGGGACATGGCGGTTGTGCGCGCCCGCCTGGCCGGTATACCGCTGGTCCTGGCATCGGCGACGCCGTCCCTGGAAAGCCATGTGAACGCCTTGGACGGAAAGTATTGTGCGATGCATCTGCCGCAGCGGCACGGCGGGGCGTCCATGCCCGACGTGCAGCTTATCGACATCACCAAGGACAAGCCCGGACGTCAGCAATGGCTCAGCCCCAGCCTGCAGAAGGCCCTGCGCGAAACGCTCGACGCCGGACAGCAGGCGCTGCTGTTCCTGAACCGCCGGGGCTATGCGCCCTTGACGCTGTGCCGGACCTGTGGTCACCGGCTGGCCTGTCCGAACTGTTCGACCTGGCTTGTCGAACACCGCTTTACCCGGTCCCTGCAATGCCATCATTGCGGATATACGGGCCGAATGCCGCAAAACTGCCCAAGCTGCGACGATGCCGAGAGCTTCGCCGCCTGCGGTCCCGGCGTCGAACGATTGTGGGAGGAAGCGACGGCGCTGTTCCCCGATGCGCGGGGGGAGGTTGTCACCTCCGCCACCGTGCACGGTCCCCTGCAGGCCGCCGCGTACGTCAAACGCATGGCAAATCTGGAAACGAATCTGGTGATCGGCACCCAGATTGTCGCCAAGGGATACCATTTTCCGATGCTGACCCTGGTCGGCGTGGTCGATGCGGATCTGGGATTGAACGGCGGCGATCTGCGGGCCGCCGAACGCACCTACCAATTGCTGCATCAGGTTGCCGGGCGGGCCGGGCGCGAAGGGCATCCGGGCCGGGTGATGATCCAGACCGCCAGCCCACAGGCCCCGGTGATGCAGGCCTTGGCCCGGCATGACCGGGACGGGTTCTTGCGGTCGGAACTGGACCTTAGGGAGCAAACCGCCTTTCCGCCCTTCGGCCGTCTGGCGGCCCTGATCGTTTCCAGCAGGGATGAGGAGGCCGCCGACCGGGCCGCCCGCCTGCTGGGCCGCACCGCCCCGCGGGGCGCGGGAGTGGAGGTTTACGGTCCGGCCCCGGCGCCGCTTTCCCTGTTGCGCGGGCGGTACCGGCGGCGGCTGCTGCTGAAGACGGGCCGGGAGATCAGCGTGCAAAAGGTCCTGCGCGACTGGCTGAAGGATTTTCAGGTTCCCAGTCAGGTTCGTCTGCAACTGGATATAGATCCGTACAGTTTTTTATAACTGCGCCAGCCATGCGAAGGTTAGGACGTCACGGCCATGAGACGTATTATCAGCTTTTCCATTTTCGGGGCCATCGTGGGCATGGTGTACACCCAGATGGCCTACGAAGTCGGCTTCGTCAGCGCGCTGCGCGGCGCCTATGTCGGTACGTTCGTTGCGGCCTTTGCGGCGGTCTTCGAAGTCTGGCTGGCGCGAAAGTTGTTGAAGCGCCTCTTCCTGGCTCTGCCGTTCCTGGTCACGCTGATCATCCGCACCCTTGTCTATACGGCGATCATTCTGTCGGCGCTGGTTTCCCAGTTCCTGGTCGCGCCGAACGAAGACATGCCGCTCAGCCAATTCCTGCTGGAGATCGAGGGCGATGTGGTCTTCTCGCTGATCGCCTCCCTGGTCTTCAACTTCACCTTCGCCGTCCACGAATTGCTGGGGCCGAAGGTGTTGTGGAATTTCCTGACGGGGCGCTACCACCGGCCGATCCGGGAAGAGCGGGTATTTCTGTTCCTCGACATGGTTGGCAGCACGCGGCTTACCGAACGGTTGGGCGATGTCGTCTTCCACGGGATGTTGAACGATTTCTATATCGACCTGACCGATCCCGTATTGCGCCGCAAGGGAGAGATTCACCGCTATGTCGGCGATGAAATGGTCGTCTCCTGGCCGCTCGACGCCGGCCTGGAAGATGCCAATTGCCTGCGTTGCGTGTTCGAATGCCGGCGGGTCCTGGCCGACCGGGCTGAGATCTACGGGGCCGCCTATGGGGAGACGCCCGCGTTCCGCGCCGGGCTGCATATCGGACATGTCGTGATCGGGGAAATGGGATCGGCGAAAAAGGAATTCGTCTTCGTGGGCGATGCGGTCAACGCGACCGCCCGCATCGAACAGGCGTGCAAAACCTATGATCGGGATGTGATGGCCTCGGGCGATCTGCTCGACCGGCTGATCCTGCCGTCGGACATCGCGGCCGAAGATCTGGGCATGTTCGAGCCCCGGGGGCGCAGCCGTAAGATACAGGTATTCGCCCTTTCAGCCGTGGGAGCCTGATTGTGCCGCACGGGATTGGCGCGCCAGGATGCGCAGCCGGGAGTGGAGTTCGTCCCGTTCCACGTAACATCCGCGCAGATGGCGATCCCCGGTCGCCGGGTCGAAGCTCTTGCGGCCATGGATGGCGCGCCGGTTATCGAATCCCAGCAGGTCGCCCGGCTTCAGTTTGATTTCGATCCGGTTGGCCGGATCCTCCGCCAGAGAGAACAGCAGCCTTAGGGCGCGGTATACCACGCCGGCAGTCTCGAACGGGGCGTCGAGCGGAGCCCGCAGCCACGGCGTCCAGCGGACCTCGTGAAAGCTACCGTCGGCGTTCAGGCGGATCATAGGTGTGCTGTGGCGGTAGTCCGTGTCCTTGGCCTTGTTGTAGTAATCGACCGGTATCGAGGTCATCGTGTCGAAGGCTGCCGGATCGAGCGCACGCAAGCGCTCCGCCAGAAAGAACCCATCGGCCAGCAGGCTTTCGCCGCCCGCTGCATCGTTCTTCAGGCAATGCAGGAACTGCAGACCCGGCATGTATTCGCGTGTCGGCAAATCCGCATGAAGCGGCAGTGTCATGGCGGTGTAGGCGTTCGACGTCGCGTCCGCCTTGCTGACAACATCGAAGGCGAAGCCGAAATTGGTCGGCCGGATCGGACCGATGGCGGCGGGCGCGGTCTCGATCACCTCCGGCGTGGCCGGTAGATTCTCCAGCACAGCCACCCCATAGACGTGAAGCGCGGTCAGCCATGCGGTCTTCGCGGCGGGATCGTTCAGGGCCTGCAGACCGTCGAATCGCGGGACGTCGGCGATGGCGGCGGCGTTCCAATAGCGCTGCGGCGGCAGGGAAGAGCTTTCCGACCGCGCCTCATGGCAATAGGCGCGCAGCCAGCCTGGATGATAGCGGCTGGTTTCGCCGGTGCTCCAAGCGACCTGAAGCGCGCCATCGTCGTCGATCCGCACCGCCGCGGCCTGAAGCGAGGCCGGAATGTCGAGCAATTGAAGCTGCTGTTCCCTGGTGACCGGATGCGTGGTCTCCGGGTCCGCTGCGTTCTCCCGCAGCCAAAATACGTGGAAGCGGCTTTCCAGCCCGTCGTCCCAGCGAACGCGCACCCCGTCGGGGATCGTTTCCGCGGCCACGGGCCTGCGGGTTACCGGAAAGCTGTCGAAGTCCGGCGTATCCGGCAGGCTCATGACGGTACCCATCGGACCGGCCCTCGGATCATGTCTTGTAGTCCGGCTGGGTACGTTCCAGCTTGCGTAAAAGCCCGGCCCATTCCGTCGATCCGTCGTAATTGTAGTCGTCGGACGCATACATATCGTCGCTGAATTCGGCGACTTTCTGTCTGTCGATCAGACGTGGGGCGTCGCCGGTCGCCATTACCTTCAATTGTACCGAACAGGCCTGGCGCAGATAGTAAGCCCGAAAGAAAGCTTCCGCCGCGGTCCGGCCCAGGCAGTAATAGCCGTGATTGTGACTGATCATGATATTATGCCGGCCCAGCGTCTCGACGAAGGTCCGCGCGAAGCTCTCGTCTTCGGCAAAGGCGTAGTCCAGATAGGCGGTCATGTGGCTTAGGTATACGGCGGGCTGCGACAGGGGCAGCAGGCCGGACTCGATGGAGCCCACCGCCATGACATCCTCGCAATGGCCGTGGACGAAGAAGTTGATGTCCGGGCGATTGCCCAGAATCCACATCGCCAGATTCGCACCTCCGTCGTTGAGCCAGGGTGCATCCGGGTCTACGGGCGTTCCCGACGCATCGATTTTCACCAGACTGGACGCGGTGATCTCGTCATAGAAATGACCGTAGGCGTGGATCAGATAGTGATCCGGCGCATCGGGCACCCTGGCGCCCGCTTCCTGGTTCGCCAGGTCGGACATGCTGTAGAGGTCCAGCACGCGGTACAGCGCCGCCAGTTCGACACGCGCGCCCCATTCGGCGTCGGATGTCTGCGCGGAAGTTTCGGAAAAGAGTGTCTCTGACTGCATGGCGTCCTCCTGGCCTGGGAATGCCGGTTGTCCAACGGGTTGAGTGTCGCACCGGGCAGGCAGGTGTGATATGCGAAAACCATCGAAAAATTATCTGAAACCGTTAAAGAGTCAGCCGAATGACCCATGTGACCCTGGTTCTCACCCCGCGCTATCCGTTGCTGTCCTTGGCGATCTGTACGGAGGCGTTGCGCGTCGCCAACAGGGTTTCCGGCCGGGTCGCCTTCGATTGGAGCATCGCATCCGTTGGCGGCAAAACGGCGGTGTCTTCCAGCGGCATGACCGTGCCGGTGGAGGAAGATGTGCGCGACATCACCGCAGCCTCCTTCATCATCCTGCTCTCCTCCTATCGGCCGGAGGATGCCTGCCACCCGGATCTGCTGGCCTGGCTGCGCAGCCAGAATCGCCGTGGCGCGACCATCGGCTGCGTCGATACCGCAGCCTACATCTTGGCGAAAGCCGGCATTTTGGGGCGGCGCAAGGTCGTCGTTCATCATGAGGCCGCCGCTGCTTATGGCGACCTCCTGGGCGACCGGCTGTTGTCTGACAGATATGTCGGAATGGATGGGCGCATCGCCTCAAGCGGGGGCGGCATGGCGACCCTGGATATGGTGCTTTCGTTGATTGAGGAGGTTGAAAACCGCGATCTGGCCGACCGGGCCGCCTTCGTTCTGAACTACCGCCGCCTGCCAGACCGTCAACAGGCGCGGGAGGATCCGCGCGCCGCCGCGGCGGTGGACCCCCGTCTGGGCAGGATGGTCGATTTGATGCACCGGCATATCGCAGACCCCCTGCCGGTCATGGACATCGTGCGGAACGCTGGCGCGACAGAGCCGACCGCCCGGCGTCTTTTTCAACGCCGCTTCGGCCGGACGCCGGGGCGGTACTACATGGAAGTCCGGTTGGATCGCGCGCGGGAATTTCTGCGTAACAGCGCCCTTGCGGTGTCCGATATCGCCGGCCGGGTCGGTTTCGCCAATGCCGGATCGTTGACGCGGGCCTACAGCCATCGTTTCGGCGTCTCGCCGTCTAAGGACCGCGTCCCCGTAACAGGCAGCGAGCGGAAAGGTGGGCGGTCCTAGCTCCCGGCGGCCAGCCAATCCGATAAACGGGAAAGCCCGTCGGCGAGGTCGCGTTTGCCGAACCCGATTCGGACATGGTCGTCTCCCGCGCCGAAAAAGGCGCTGGGGGCCAGCAGCAGCCGCGCTTCCGCCAGCAATCGGTCGCTCAGGTCCCTGGTTCCGCCTGCGCCATGCCAGCGGACGAAGGCGTTCACGCCGCCCGCCGGCGGAGTCCAGGAGAAGCGATCCTTGTGAGTATCCAGAAACTGCGTCAGCGCGGCGTGGCTCTGCGCCGCGATCTCCCAGTTCCGCCGGTGGATGGCGGCGGTATGCTTCAAGGCGATTTCCGCCAGAAACTGGCTCGGCGCAGGGGTGAAGCTGTTGAAATGCTGGCGCAGGCGCTTGACCAATCCAATGGCTTCGCGGTCCTTGCTGGCGATCCAGCCGATCCGAAGACCCGGCAACCCATAACTCTTGGACAGCCCGTTCAGGGTAATGCAGCGGGGATGCCGGCTGGCGAACGGCGTCCAGGCGTCTTCTCCGGGCGGTATGCCGGCATAAACCTCGTCCACGATCAGCCAACCGCCGGTCCGGTCCAGGATTTCCAGGATCGCGTCGATTTCCGCCGGTGTGGGGATGTAGCCGGTGGGATTGTGCGGAATATTGAGAATCGCGACCCGGCAGCCGCGCTGGCACAGCGCGTCGAACTGGTCCAGGTCGATGGCCCAACCGGCCTCTTCGCGGCACGGCAGATCGGAAATCTGAGCGCCGCGCCAGGCGGCGACGGACCGAAGCGGCAGATAGGCCGGGCTTTGAACGACGACCCGGCTGCCGACTTCGACCAAAGCCGTCAGCAGCAGGGCGATGGCCTCGTCGGCCCCGCCGGTGACGACAATATCGTCCGCATCGATGTCCGGCATCCGCCCGGAAATGTCGGAACGCAGCGCGACGCCGCCATCCACGCCGGTATAGTCCAGAGACAGGGCCGTCAGCGCCTCCGCCGCGCCGGGTTCGTAATCGAGCAGTTCGGCGACGCTCAAGGGCTCGCCGAAAGACGGGCTTAGATTATGGGTGGCGCGTTGCGCCGCTTCGCCCATGAAGAAGGTCATCAGATCGTGGGCGGGAAGGGTGTGGACCGTGGATGTCACCGGGACTTTCCATCCTGTTGCGAAGATCCCTCCTTACTAGCGCGGCGCTTCCGGCGGCGGCAATCCTGACCGTCCCGGCTGCCGGATCTGCTGCAATGCGACAATTTACGGATTGCGCAGTGCGAAAACCCATCGAAAAGGGCTTGCTTCTGCTCGTGTGGTGCCTATAAACGGCGGCGCACGCGGGCGTCCGTTCCGCAAAAGAATTCATGGGGCACGCCGGTCGGGTCATCTGGATCGACCGGCTACAGCAACAGGGGTCTCCATAACGTGGCTGCCAAAGGTGGTGTGAACGAAATCGCCGCGCGATACGCAACGGCGCTGTTCGATCTCGCGGACGAGCAAAAGGCGCTCGATCCGGTTGCAGACGATCTCCGGTCCATTCAGTCGCTTATTACGGAAAGCGACGATCTGCGCCGCATGGTGCGCAGCCCGGTGATTTCCCGCGACGATCAGGGCAAGGCGATGGCCGCCATCGTGGAAAAAGCCGAAGCATCGGACCTGACGGCGAAGTTCATCGGATATCTGGCGGCGCACCGCCGTCTGTTCGCGCTCTCCGCGATTATCAAATCTTTCCTGGCCGAGCTGGCTTCCCGTCGCGGGGAAGTCACGGCCGAAGTGACATCTGCACGGTCCCTGAACGACGATCAGGCCAAAGCCGTGGAAGATGCGCTGAAAAAAGCGGTCGGCGGCAAGGTTGCCGTCGAACACAGGGTCGATCCTGCCTTGATCGGCGGTCTGGTCGTAAAGGTCGGCAGCCGCATGGTGGATTCTTCCCTGGCGACACAATTGCAGAAACTCAAGCTTGCGATGAAGGGGGCTTAGGACGATGGAACTCCGGGCCGCGGAAATCTCCGCAATCCTCAAAGATCAGATCGCGAATTTCGGCACCGAAGCGGATGTGGCCGAGGTTGGCCAGGTTATCTCCGTCGGTGACGGTGTCGCCCGCGTTTACGGGTTGGACAACGTCCAGGCCGGTGAGATGGTCGAATTCCCCGGCGGCATCAAAGGGATGGCGCTGAACCTGGAAGCCGACAATGTCGGTGTCGTTATCTTCGGTGACGACCGCGACATTAAGGAAGGCGACACGGTCAAGCGGACCGGGGACATCGTGGACGTGCCGGTGGGCAAGGGCTTGCTGGGCCGCGTTGTCGACGGTCTGGGCAATCCGATTGACGGCAAGGGCCCGATTGAAGGCGGCGAACGCCGCCTGGCCGAGCTGAAGGCGCCCGGCATCATCCCGCGGAAATCCGTGCACGAGCCGGTTCAGACCGGGCTTAAGGCGCTTGACGCTCTGGTTCCGATCGGGCGCGGTCAGCGCGAACTGGTCATCGGCGACCGCCAGACCGGCAAGACCGCGGTGATCCTGGACACCATCATCAACCAGAAGCCGATCAACGAAGGCGATGACGAGAGCAAGAAGCTCTATTGCATCTATGTCGCTATCGGTCAGAAGCGCTCCTCGGTCGCGCAGGTCGTGAAGACCCTCGCCGATAACGGCGCGCTGGATTACACCATCGTCGTCGCGGCGACCGCCTCCGATCCGGCGCCGCTGCAGTTCCTGGCGCCGTATACGGGGTGCGCCATGGGCGAATACTTCCGCGACAACGGCATGCACGCGGCCATCTTCTATGACGATCTGTCCAAGCAGGCGACCGCCTATCGTCAGATGTCCCTGCTGCTGCGCCGCCCGCCGGGCCGTGAAGCCTATCCGGGTGATGTGTTCTACATTCACTCGCGCCTGCTGGAACGCGCCGCGAAGATGAACGAGGACAACGGTGCGGGGTCGCTGACGGCGTTGCCGGTCATCGAAACCCAGGCGAACGACGTGTCGGCCTATATTCCGACCAACGTCATCTCCATCACCGACGGTCAGATCTTCCTGGAAACGACGCTCTTCTATAAGGGCATTCGTCCGGCGATTAACGTTGGTCTGTCGGTCAGCCGCGTGGGCTCGGCCGCTCAGACCAAGGCGATGAAGAAGGTTGCCGGGTCGATCAAGCTGGAACTCGCCCAGTATCGTGAGATGGAAGCATTCGCGCAGTCCGCCTGCGACTTGGATGCGTCCACGCAGCGGCTGCTGTCGCGCGGTGCGCGCCTGACGGAACTGCTGAAGCAGGCGCAGTATCAGCCGCTGAAGGTCTCCGAACAGGTTGTCAGCATCTATGCGGGCACCAAGGGCTATCTGGACGGCATCCCCGTTTCGGATGTCGGGCGGTTCGAGCGGTCCATGCTGGATCACATGCGGGGCGAACATGCCGACGTCATGACCACGATCGACAGCACCGGTGAGCTGAACGAGGAAACCGAAGGCAAGATCAAGGGTGCGCTCGACGCATTCTCCAGCACCTTCGCGTAATCGACGGATCTTCGTTGGCTGACTTCGGATAAGGCGTCTCAATGTCCAGCTTGAAAGAACTAAGAGCCCGCATTTCCAGCGTGAAATCCACGCAGCGGATCACGTCGGCCATGAAGATGGTCGCCGCCGCGAAGTTGCGGAAAGCACAGGAAATGGCGGAAGCGGCCCGTCCGTACGCTGAGCGGATCGAGCGGATGCTCGGGTCGCTTGCGGCTGGCGCCTCCTCCTCCGGCGCGCCGCCGATGCTCAGCGGCACGGGCAAGGAAGACACGCATCTGTTGGTCGTCGTCACGTCCGACCGCGGTCTCTGCGGTGGGTTCAACGGCTCCATCGTCCGGTCGGTGCGCAAAGAGATCTTCGATCTTCGGGCCGCCGGGAAGACCGTGAAGCTGATTGTGGTCGGCCGTAAGGGCGTTGGCCTGCTTCGGCGGGAATTCAACGACGCAATCGTCGAAGTATATGAGGAACTGGCCAAGCCGGTTCCGACCTTCGAAGGCGCGGCGACGGTATCGAACAAGATCACTTCGATGTTCGAGGCGGGCGAGTTCGATGTCTGCACCGTCTACTACAACAAGTTCGTATCGGCGCTGACCCAGGTGGTCACGCCGCTGCAACTGATCCCGTTCGCGGTTCCGGAAAGCGAGGATGACGAGTCCGCCGCAACCGGCGCGTCCGCGGTATACGAGTTCGAACCGGAAGAAGAGAAAATTCTGGCGGCCTTGTTGCCGAAGAATCTTTCCACCCAGGTATTCCGGTCGATGCTGGAAAGTTTCGCCTCCGAGCAAGGGGCGCGGATGACGGCGATGGACAACGCAACCCGCAACGCCGGTGATATGATCAACAAATTGTCGATCACCTATAACCGTTCGCGGCAAGCGCAGATTACCAAAGAGCTGATTGAGATTATTTCCGGCGCGGAAGCGCTGTAAGGGAACTGGACGCCGGCGAGAAACCGGCAGGGCGAAGGCCCGATTTGGAAGCAGGAGCTGAACCATGGCGAAGAACACAACCGGCCGGATCACGCAGGTGCTTGGCGCTGTCGTGGATGCGCAGTTCGACGGCGAGCTGCCGGAGATCTTGAACGCGCTGCACACCACCAACAACGGCCAGCAGTTGGTCCTGGAAGTTGCGCAGCACTTGGGTGAAAACACCGTGCGCACCATCGCCATGGACACGACCGAAGGTCTGGTCCGCGGTCAGGAAGTGGAAAATACCGGACAGCCCATCGCGGTGCCGGTCGGGCCGGAAACGCTTGGCCGCATCATGAACGTCATCGGGGACCCGATTGACGAACGCGGCCCGGTGGAAACCAAGCAGATGTTCCCGATCCACCGCGCGGCGCCGGAATATATCGATCAGGCGACGGAAACTGAACAGCTTGTGACCGGCATTAAGGTCGTGGACTTGCTCACCCCCTACCCGAAGGGCGGTAAGATTGGCCTGTTCGGCGGGGCCGGCGTGGGCAAGACGGTTCTGATCATGGAGCTGATCAACAACATCGCGAAGGGCCACGGCGGTTACTCCGTGTTCGCCGGCGTCGGTGAGCGGACCCGTGAAGGGAACGACCTGTATCACGAGATGATGGAATCGGAAGTCATCAAGCTGGACGGCGATTCCAAAGTGTCGCTGGTTTACGGTCAGATGAACGAACCGCCGGGTGCGCGCGCCCGTGTTGCGCTGACCGGCCTAACCCAGGCGGAATATTTCCGCGATGAGGAAGGCCAGGACGTTCTGTTCTTCGTCGATAACATCTTCCGCTTCACGCAGGCCGGTTCGGAAGTGTCCGCCCTGTTGGGCCGTATCCCTTCGGCGGTGGGCTATCAGCCGACCCTGGGCACCGATATGGGCGCGATGCAGGAGCGTATTACCTCCACCAAGAAGGGCTCGATCACATCGGTGCAGGCCGTGTACGTCCCGGCGGATGACTTGACCGACCCCGCGCCGGCCACGACCTTCGCTCACTTGGACGCGACCACCGTTCTGTCCCGTCAGATCGCGGAGTTGGGCATCTACCCGGCGGTGGACCCGCTCGACTCGACCTCGCGGATTCTGGAGCCGGGCACGGTCGGCGACGCCCACTATCAGGTCGCCCGCCGCGTTCAGGAAACCCTGCAGCAGTACAAGAACCTGCAGGAAATCATCGCCATCCTGGGCATGGACGAACTGTCGGAAGAAGACAAACTGACCGTGGCGCGCGCCCGGAAGCTGCAGCGCTTCCTGTCGCAACCGTTCCACGTCGCCGAGGTCTTCACCGGTTCTCCCGGCAAGTACGTGGAACTGGAAGACACGATCAAAGGCTTTACCGAGATCGTCGATGGCGAGCATGACGATCTTCCGGAAGCGGCCTTCTATATGGTTGGCACCATCGAAGAAGCGATTGAAAAGGCGCAGCGCATGGCTGCGGAAGCCGCCTAATCGCATTTCGGGCGGCACTGACGGAGTAAAGGCACATGGCCGACACAGTTGCATTCGACCTGGTAGCGCCGGAGAAGCTGTTGCTTTCCGAGGACGTCGAGATGGTCGTTCTTCCCGGAGTGGAAGGCGATATCGGCGTGCTGCCGGGCCATGCGCCGGTGATCACGCAGATCCGCATGGGGCAGATCTGTGTGTTCGAGGGCGGGCAGGTCGTGAAACGTCTGTTCGTCGAAGGCGGCTTTGCTGAGGTGATGCCCGAACGCTGCACGGTTCTTGCGGAAGAGGCTACGCCGCTGGATGATATTGAAACATCGGCGGTGGAACAGCATATCAAGAACCTAAGGGATGAAATGTCCCTGGCTGGCGGCGAGGAAGAAAAAGCGGCCCTGGAAGCTGCAATCGTCGTGGAACAGGCCAAGCTGGAAGCGGTGAACAACCCCGTTTACTAAATCCCGGCTGGCCAAATGGATTGGTCGGATAAGGGGTGGGGTAATGTCGGCGCACTGGACGCTGGAGGATATCGACTGGGGGGCGTTCGATCCCACAAAGGTCGACCCCGAACTGCTGAAGCTCATTAAAGCCGCGTCTCTGGTCGAACATAACGGCGCGGAATATACCCGCTATCTGTGCGATGTCTTTGACGGGGACGAGGCGTTTCAAGCCGCCGCCCGTCAATGGGGTATCGAAGAAGTGCAGCATGGCGAGGCGCTGGCCAAATGGGCGGTGCTTGCGGATCCCGCTTTCGACTTCGACGCGGCCTTCAAGCGGTTCACGGACGGATATCAGCCTTTCGAGGAAGGTCAGGTTACCTCCAAGCGCGGTTCCCGCACCGGCGAGTTGATCGCGCGTTGTATCGTGGAAACCGGCACCAGTTCCTATTACACGGCCCTTGCGGAGAACACTGAAGAACCCGTTCTGAAGACGATCTGCAGAAAGATCGCGGCGGATGAATTCCGGCACTATAAGCTGTTTTACGACCATATGCGCCGTTATCAGGTGAAGGAACGCCTTGGCCGTTTCGGGCGCTTGCGCGTGGCGCTCAGCCGCTTGGGCGAGACGGAAGATGACGAACTCGCTTACGCCTATTACGCGGCCAACGATTGGAATGCCGGGGCGTATGATCGGGAGGCCACGGCCAAGATCCATGTCCGAAGCGCCTTTCGCCGCTATCGTCGCGGCCATGTCATGCGCGCCGCCTCCATGATGCTGAAGGCCGCAGGATTGCCGTCGAACGGTTGGCTTGCCAAGACAGCCGGCGCTTTGGGCTGGCGTTTCATGCAACGCCGCGCGGCCTAGCACCGCCGGCCTCTGTCGCCGCCGTTTCCAACCTTCCGGGTTACGTCAGCCGCTGCTTTCGATGCGTCCGGCATCGCGATGCACCGCGGAAGGTTGGAGCCGGCGTCTCAGTGCGTCAGAATGAACGCAAACCGCTTTTAGATAGTCTTGCCTGCGTTTGCTGGAATGCGAACAAGATCGATTGAACGGACGGCTCGATGACGATGCTCAAACCTCGAAAACTCAGCTTTTTCATCGTGATTGTGGCGATCTGCGTCGCCTTTTTGGGGAGTCCGGATCGTGCCGCCGCTGACCCCGTTCTGCGTTTCGACGAACGGTCGGGTCTTTTGGAAATCAGGTACAAGTCCGTTCCCATTGTGACCGGTGCGTTCGCTTTTTGGCGGGATCAATGGCGATGGCTCGGTCCGAACCTCCGCACCAGCCTGGAAGGCGGCGGCTATCGTTTCTCTCAGGCAGGTAGCGCGCAGCCCTTCGAACTGAATGGCGAGATCGAGAAAACCGGCGACCGATCCATGGCGTGGCGCATGGAATTCCGCGCGCCGGATGCGCTCCACAAGGTTGCCTATGGCGGCATCCGTTTCCTGATCGATACGCAGGGATTTTCCCTGGATGGGGCGCCTCTGGAAGCGGAAATGCTTCCCGGCGGGGATGGTTGGCGGTTACAGGTGGAGGAGGGGCGGCCACCCATTGAGGTGCGCTTCGACCCTCCCCCGCCCCAGATGTATTTCGAACACGGCCGCAAGAACGAACTGCGCGCCTTTTTCGTCAATCGGAGACCGGAAACCGATCCCCGGTCCTTCAGCATGACAGTGTCCCTGCCACCCGGCGGAACGGTCGGGCCCTCCCTGAATGAGCGGTTCGCCGCGCCCGATCCGAAAACCTGGCTGCGCGGGATGCTGCCTTGGGATGCAGCGCCTGTCGATCTCAGCTTCCTAAACGAACGCGACGGGCCGGCCGGTAGCCGTGGATTCGTGCGGGCGGATGGCGACCGGCTGGTATTCGAAGACGGAACGCCGGCGCGGTTTTGGGGGACCAACCTGACGGCCTATTCCTTGTTCACGACCACGGGCACCTCACGGTGCGAGGCCGCCCGCCGGATATCGAAATTCGGCTTCAATCTGGTCAGGCTTCACCATCACGACTCCGACTGGGTCAATCCAAATGTCTTCGGAGCGAACAGCCCGAATACACGAACACTCAGCAATGAGTCGCTGCGCAAGATCGACTGGTGGATTCATTGCCTTAAGCAGAACGGCATCTATGTCTGGCTGGATCTGCATGTCGGCCGACGTTTCACGCGGCAGGATGGCGTGGATCATTTTGCGGAGATGGCCAAAGGCGGAAAGGTCGCGAGAGCGTACGGCTATTCCTACGTCAACGAGAGTGTGCGGGAACGTTTCAAGGAATTTAACGAAGCCTATTTGAACCGGGTAAACAGCTATACGGGGCTCGCCTACAAGGACGACCCGGCCATCCTCGCGGTTCTGATCACGAACGAGAACGATCTGACCCACCATTATGGAAACGGCCTGTTGCCGGACAAGAATGTTCCGGAACACAGCAAGATCTATATGGCGCGCGCCCGGCAGTTTGCCGAGGAATGGGGCCTGTCCGCCAATCAGACATGGCGGTCCTGGCTGCCCGGACCGTCGAAACTGTTCCTGTCCGATCTGGAGCATCAGTTTAACCGTGAAATGCAAGCCCACCTTCGGCAGCTCGGCGTGCGGTCGATGATGGCCACCACGAATACCTGGGGCGGGATGACCCTGTCGGGATTGTTCTCGCTGACCGACGGCGATCTGGTCGATGCCCATGCGTACACCTCTCCCGAACCGCTGCAGGTCAACAGCTTGTTTCGCAGTAATTTCGCGCACTGGATCGCCGCTGCACAGGTGGAGGGCATGCCGGTCTCTGTCACCGAGTGGGAGCCGGAACCGTTCCCCGTGGCGATGCGTGCGGCCGCGCCGCCCTATCTGGCGGCGCTTTCGGCCTTTCAGGGGTGGGATGCGTTGATGCAGTACGCGTACAGCCAGAACTCCTTGAATTTGGATCGAAAGCCAGCGCGATATCAAGGGTTCAACGATCCGGCGATTATGGCTTTGATGCCGGCCGCGGCGCTGATGTATCGGGAAGCGCACGTCTCCCCGGCGCGCAAGACCTATGCGCTGGCGTTCGGAGACCGGGTGCATAATGAGTTTCTCTCTGCCGGGTCCGCCGCCGCCATCCGTACCCTGGCGGAGCAAAGCAGAGTCGTGATTCGGTTACCCCGTCACCCGTCGTTGCCATGGTTAAAGCAGACCGTGCGCGTCGAAGACGCCATTGTGGTGCGAGATCCCGACCGGCCCTTTCTGGCAGACGACAGTGTCCAGGTCACCTCCGATACAGGAGAATTGACGCGCAATTGGGTCGAAGGCGTGTTTCAGATCGATACGCCGAAAACCCAGTTGGCGGCGGGCTGGATCGGCGGGAAATCCTACGCGTTGTCCAGCGTTGGGATTGAATCCGGGGCGCCGCATGCGGCGATCGCCGTACAAAGCCTGACGGAAGATCCAATTGACGGGTCGGATCGGATTCTCGTGTCTCTCGGCGCGCAGGCCGTACCGGATCAGTCCGGCTATTTGTCCGAACCCGTTCCAGCTACGATAACGGTCCGCGCGCCGGCCGGCTTGTCCTTGTTCGGTCTGACGGGAAATGGGCGCAAGACGCCCGTGCCGGTAATGTTCGAGGACGGTCTCTATACGATCCAAACCGATCCGAGCCTACGGACCTGGTGGTACATGCTGGAGAAAGCCTCCTAACGATTGTCATTCGTATTTGGAGATGCCGAGACGGTCTTTGTCGCTCCGCCGTATCGCGCCTGGAGATAGGCTCCCGCCCGGTCGGCCAGGGGACGGCTTTAGGCGATAACACTCAGAATCTGCGACGGGTTCACGAAGGGGCCGGAGGAGCGGACCAGGGTCGGGATGCCCAGCCGCAGCGGCGTAAGGTCGGCGCTTGGGCTCGATACGGATATGCTGTCGGTGGGCTGTAACTGTTCGCGGCGCAGGGCGCTCTCTTCCCGCGCCTCGCTGGCGGCTTCCCTTTCCTCTACGCGCTGTTCGCGCAGCTCTTGTCTCGCCTCGGCGATGCCTTGCTGGGCGATTGAGGCGACCCGCCGGTCAGCGGCGCTTGGCGTCGCTGGGGCCAGGGCGGCCCGCCGGACGATCTGCAGTTTCCGAATTGTGGCCTCCGGGTTGCCCGGAATGTCTGAAACATCGATCTGTACTTCGCCGCCGACGGCGTAGAGCCGGCCGTCCGGGCCGCGGACTGTCTGATAGGCGGGGGCGCCGGCATAGGGGCCGCCGACGGCGGCGTGCGCCTGTTCATGCCGCCTGACTTCCGCATCGACACGCTGCAACTCGGCGACGACACGGCGTTCTTCCTCCGTCAGACCGTCCGGCCCGACATCCTCCGAACCGGAAGGTATTGCTTGCTGCCCGGCCCCGGCTTCCTCTTCACCCTCGCTCGCCCCCTCGCTGCCGGTTGCTTGCGCAGGAGAGCGCGGTGTCGCAGGAGCATCCGCCACGATTGCCCTGGCCTGTGCCGCTACCTGCCCCGTTCCCTGTCCCGGTACCGGCACGGGCGTTGGATCGGTCAGCGCCTCGACGGTCGCCTCAACCGGGTCGATGGGCTGAAACTCAAGTTGACCGGTGTCCGGGCTAAGCAATGGCGCCGAGTTCCCGAGGTTTCCTGGGTTCGTTTCCGTTTCCAGGTTCTGCAGCACGACGGCAAGGCCCGCGGACAGTCCGGCCGTGGGCGGTCCGGTGATCGGGTCGGCGGGGCTCCCTTCGGCGCTTTCCGCATTTCCATCTGCGCCGGGCGCAGCTTGCCCGTTCGCCTCCACGGGGCGTGAAGACGGTTGCGAGGGCGGTCGCGCGGTGATGTTGCCGGTCCCCGATGGTGTAAGAACAGGGATAGGCACGCCAAGATCGCTCATGCCGTGGTTTCTACCCTTTCTTCCAACGATTTCTTCGCTGGACACCAATACATCAGCATTTTCTTTGGGGAGATACTGTGACCGTGAGTCAAGTTATTATGCGTTTTATTAAAATTTTAGATATTGGTAAACTCGGACAATAGAAGTCCCGCTCACCCCAGGTCGGAGAATTCGGACACGACCTTTTCGTAGGTATCTTGCTTGAAGGGAACGATCAGGGACGGCAGTTCGGCCCGTGTGACCCATCGCCAGCGGTCGAACTCGGGTTTGTGCCGGGTCAGGTCGATGTCCGCGTCGGTTCCGTTAAAGCGCATGGCGAACCAACGTTGTTTCTGACCCCTGTAACGCCCTTTCCAGATCCGGCGCGACAGCGCGGTGGGAAGGTCGTAGTGCAGCCATTGGGCGCTTTCCCGGATCAATTCCAGCTTGTCCCGGACAATGCCGATCTCTTCATAGACTTCGCGAAAGGCCGCTTCCACCGGGGTTTCCCCTTTATCGATTCCCCCCTGCGGCATTTGCCAATGGTCCCCCGGCACATCGACGCGGCTGCCCACGAAGACAGACCCCGCCGCGTTCAGGACCATGATGCCCACGCAGGGGCGATAAGGCCGGTTGTCTGGGCTGGCGTCGGGCATCGGCTGGAATCTTCCACCTTGTCGGCAATGGTGGAAGACTAGATCAATCCGTCGCCCCTCGGAAAGAGCGGGATCGCCACATAAGTTTTGCGCGGCGCAGGCGCTTTAGCCGGAGGTGCGTTCGGAAATCACACCCGACAGGGGGGTCAGCGCCAGACCGTTTTCCGCCAGTTCGCGCAGCCAGATCCGGATGCGTTCCAGCGTAACCGGATAGGGCCTGCCGATTGCAATTACGGACCCGTTCGCCCGGGCGAGCGATTCCGCCAGCTTGAGCTGTTTCAGAACGGATGCACGGCCCAGATCCAGATCCACCACCAGATCCGCCTGGGCAGCCGGCACCCCGGCCTGGGCGGCCGCGCGCGGGGCCACGGATGCTGCGGACTCCCGGCCATCCAGATAGATCAGACCGCGGCCCTTTAGATCCGCCATGATCGGGCGCAGGGCCCGGCCGTTGGCGGAAAACCCGCTTCCCTGATAGCCGACCAGTCCGACATAACCGGTCGCCCGGCTAAGGATCCATTCCAGCCGCCGAAGGTTCTGTTCCGCATCCAGTGAAGACATCAACGCGTAAGGGCCCGGGTCGCTGCGCGGGAAGTCGCGCGGCTCCATGGGCAGGGTCAGCAAGACTTCGTGTCCGCGCTCGCGGGCCTTGCCGATCCAGTCTTCGACCTGCCGGGCATAGGGTGCGAAGGCCAGCGTGACGGCGCCCGGCAGGTTCAGGGCCTGTTCCGTACGGTTTTCGCTGATCCCCAGATCAGTGATCACCAGGGCGATGCGCGGCCGCACCTCCAAGGCATTATAGGGCCGGCTGTAGACCTGCCAGGGTTTCCGGCCGTCCTGTCCGATGACAGGCAACGGTCCAATCCCGCTGGTGTCGAGCAGACCCGGGTCCGGATGAGGGTGCAGCAGGTCGGCGAAACTGTCGGGGCTCCGCTCTTCCTCCGCCGCCGGCGCGCTTGGCGCGTCGGTCGCCCGCACCACTTCCGTCGCCGCATTGCCGGCCTCGGCGGCGTCATCGGGCTCTCCCTCTGCCGTGGTTTGCGGCTCGGCGGGCTCGTTGCTGCGAATGACGATCTCGTCGCCGGAGACTTCGGCGCGCGGCCGCTGCTGCACCATCTCCGCGACGATTTCATCCTCGGCGATGACAACATATCCAATCGTCCCGCCGACGATCAGCAGCGTAACCGCATAGCCGGCGGCCACCCCGATCCAGGGCAGCCGCTGCTGAAACTTCGACGGTTCCAGATAGCTGGTGTCGTCCGGATCGAAGGCGGGCGCGCCCGTAGCGTCACCCTCCGACGGCGATTTCTTACCAAACGGCAGCTTGATCCGCGGCAACGGCAGGGACGGCCGCTTGAGCGGCGGTATTTTGAGCGGAATTTTCAGCGCCACTTTCCTTCAATCCGCCGGGACGCGTCCGCCGCCGCGAACCCGAAAATCCGCGCGGCCCTAGTTGACCGCGCGTTCCCGGTAAAGGGCGATACCCCGGATCAGATCCAGCGCACGCGCCAGCTGATAATCCTGAAGATCGCTGGATTCGATGGGGCCGTCTACGGATTCCTGGGCGTTCTCTTCGCCGTCCGTTTCTCCGCCCTCATTCTCTCCGTTGCTCAGTGCGCCGCGCAGATCGGCTTCGCTGCGCCCACGGCCCTCGTCCAGAACTTCCAGGCGCGCGCGTTCGACCATGATATCCGGCTCGATTCCCTTCTGTTGGATCGAGCGGCCGCTCGGCGTGTAATAGCGCTGAGTGGTCAGCTTGATTGCCGACCCGGCCCGGCTGAGCGGCATGATGGTCTGCACCGACCCCTTACCGAAGGACTGCGTGCCCAGCACGATGGCCCTTCCGTGATCCTGCAGGGCGCCGGCGACAATCTCCGACGCGCTGGCCGACCCGCCGTTGATCAGCACCACCAGCGGCATGCCGTCGATCCGGTCGCCCGGCGTGGCGTGGAAACGCTGTGCATTGTCGATGTCGCGGCCCCGTGTGGAGACGACTTCGCCCTTTTCCAGGAAGGTGTCAGAAACCGAGATCGCCTGATCCAGCAGGCCGCCCGGATTGCTGCGCAGATCCAGGACGAACCCTTTCAGATCGCCGTCGGACTCCTCCAAAATCGTGTCGATGGCCCGCTCCAGACCGGACTGGGTCTGGCCGGTGAAACTGGAAATCCGCAGATAGCCGACATCGCCTTCCAGCCGCTGCCGGACCGAGCGGATCTTGATCCGGTCGCGGGTGACGGTGGCTTCGAAAGGTTCGCGCTCGCCGCGGACAATGGTCAGCACGATGTCGCTGCCGATTTCGCCGCGCATCTTCTCGACCGCCTCGCTCAAGGAAAGGCCCTGCACCGGCTCGCCATCCAGCTCGACGATCAGGTCGCCCGCCTGGATCCCGGCCCGAAAGGCCGGTGTATCGTCAATCGGGGCGACGACCCGGACATAGCCGGTTTCGTCCATGGTCACTTCGATGCCCAGGCCGCCGAACTCGCCGCGGGTCTGCTGGCGGATGTTCTGAAAATTCTTTTGATTCAGGAAACTGGAATGGGGGTCCAGATTGCGCAGCATGCCCTGGATCGCGGCTTCCAGCAGCTCCTCGTCCGAGGTCTCCTCGACATAGTCGTTCCGAATCCGTTCGAACACTTCTCCGAACAGATCCAGCAGTTCGTAAGTGTCGGCGGTTTCTCCGTCCGTCGAGGCCATGGCCGCTCCGGAACCGAGGGCCAAGCCGCCACCCAGCAAGACGGTGCTCAATCCAATAGCGAAAATCGATGTGCGAACGCGTCCCATAATCGTCTGAGTTCCTTTTCACGGCTTTGACCAGGCCATAAAGATGGCAACTATGGCCCGGTTTATCCAGAAATCCATTGTATCGGGTTAATCGGTTGTCCGTCGCGGCGCAACTCGACATAGAGTCCCAGCGCCTCCGCGCCGTCCTCGTTGGCGACCGCCGCGTCCGCGGCCGGCATCACACCGACCGGTTCGCCGGCCAGAATCCATTGTCCGGTCGTCGCGTCGAGCCTGTTCATACCGGCCAGGACCGAATGATATCCGTCCGAATGTTCGATGATCAGGATAAGGCCAAGGCCCTGAAACCGCCCGGAAAACGCCACTTTTCCGTCGAAGGGCGCGGTGACCTGCGCTTCCGGTCTGGTGCGGATGACGATCCCCTTGCTGGTCTGGCCGAACCCGGCGTCCTGACCGTAGGTCCGGACAATGTCGCCGCGCGCCGGCCGGTTGATCGGCCCGGACGGCGGAAAGGGGCGCAATCCGTCCGGCCTGACCGACGGACCGGGGCGCGCTTCGGTCACGGAGGTTTGATCCGTCGCGGCGCTTTCCGGCGGCGGAGCGGCGGTTTCCGCCTCCGCAGCGCCGCGGTTGAGACGTTCCAGCAGATCCTCCAGCGAGGTCGCCTCCTTGACCAGGCGCGCGATCCGGTCGTTGCTCCGGTCCACCGCGCTGTCCAGGTCGGACAGCAGCCGGTTCTTTTCCGCGACCAGGGCGGCCAGGCTTTGACGGTCTTTCGTCAGCGCCGTCTCCGCGCCGGCCAGTTCGCCCAGTTTGTTGAGAATATCCTGCTCGACCTCGTTCAGGGCGGTGAGCTGTTCGCTGAGAACCGCTGCGCGATCATGCAGGATGGGGATCGACGCTTCCAACAGGTGTGCGCCGCGCACCGCCTTGACCACGCCGCCCGGCTGGAACAGGACGCTTTGAGAGGGCGCGCGGGATAGCCGCGCAAGGGCGCTCAGCGTCCCGCCCAGTTGGGCGTTCTTCTCCCGAAGGTTCTTGGCGCGCCGCTCCTTCTCCGACGTTAATTGATCGAGCTGACGTTCCAGGTTGGTAATGATGCTCTCGCGCTCCTGGGTGTCTTGCGCCAGGATGACGAGCCTTTCCCGCAGTCTGGCCAGGTCCACGGCCAGGTTTTCCCGACGCTCGGAAAGGGCGCGGCTTTCGCGGCGGGCCTCGTTCAATTCCTGCTGCGTGCGCTGAAGCGCGTCGGCCTGTTCCTGAACCGTCTGAGCGAAGCCGGGAGTTGCGAACAACAGACAGAGGCCCGCTGCTGCAACCTTTCCGAGATCGCTGTGGACGCGGTCCGTCACTCAGCCGCCGCCCGATTGCGCGTGCCGCGATCTATTAGGGAAACGCCGGTCATCTCCTCGGGCTGCACCATCCCCATCAGGTCCAGCAAGGTGGGGGCGAGGTCCGCCAGCCGCCCCGGTCTGACCTGAGCGACGCTGCTGCTGCCGACCACGATAAGCGGAACTCTGTTCATGGTGTGCGCCGTGTGCGGCTGGCCGGTTGAGGCATCGGTCATCTGCTCCGCATTGCCGTGATCCGCCGTAATCAGCATCACGCCGCCCTTGGCCTGTACAGCCGCGGTCAGCCGGCCCAAACACCCATCGACCGTTTGAACGGCCGTCACCGCCGCATCCAGCGAACCGGTATGGCCGACCATGTCCGTGTTCGCATAGTTGACGACAATAAAATCGTATTTGTCCTCTTCAATGGCGGCGACCAGCTTGTCGGTTACTTCCACCGCGGACATTTCCGGCTTCAGGTCGTAGGTCGCGACATCGGGGGAGGGAACCAGAATACGCTCCTCTCCGGCGAAGACGTCCTCCCGCCCGCCGTTGAAGAAAAACGTCACGTGCGCGTATTTCTCCGTCTCGGCAATCCGAAGCTGGTTCAGGCCGTTCGCGGCCACCACTTCTCCCATTGTCGCGGGCAGGTCTTCCGCCGGGAAGAGCACCTGCATGCGCGCGGCAAGGTCGGCGGAATATTCCACCATCCCGGCAACCGATGCGAAGGCGACCTGCCGGGCCTGGGGCGCATCCTCGAAATCTTCGTCCATCAGCAGATGCAGAATTTCCCGGGCGCGGTCGGCGCGGAAGTTCAGCATCATCAAACCGTCGCCGTCCCGCATCCCGCTATAAAGGCCGACCGGAACCGGCTCCACGAACTCGTCGGTGATCCCGTTGCCATAGGCGGCGTCAACCGCACTTAGTGCATCCGTCGCGTTCGATTGGCCCTTGCCGTCCCGGATCGCGTCCACCGCGCGCTGAACCCGGTCCCAGCGCTTGTCGCGATCCATCGCATAGTAGCGCCCGGAAACCGTCGCGATCTTTGCGTCGGGTGCGCTGGCGGCGAATGCCGCCAGATAGTCCTTGGCGCTTTGCGGCGGCGTGTCGCGCCCGTCCAGGATCGCGTGGATCAGAACCGGAATACCATTTTCATGCAGAAGGTTCGCGACCGCAGCGATGTGGTCCTGGTGAGAATGCACGCCGCCGGGCGAAAGCAATCCCAGCAAATGGGCGGCGCCGCCCGATGCTTTCAGCGCGTCAACAAAGTGAGTGAATTCCGTGATCGTGCGCAGGGAGCCGTCCGCCACGGCCGCGTCGATGCGGGGAAGGTCCTGCATGACGATACGCCCCGCCCCGATGTTCATGTGGCCGACTTCCGAGTTTCCCATCTGTCCGCTGGGCAGACCGACGAACCCTTCGGAAGCATCCAACTGTGCGGACGGCCATTCGCTGCGCAGGCGGTCGAAGGTTTGCGTTTCGGCCAGGGCGATGGCGTTCTGCTCCGATGCATCGCGGTCCCCCCAGCCATCCAGGATGCATAGTATTGCGGGTTTCGGACGCGTGATCTTGTCTTTCATTTACCGTTCTCTTGCTTTCGGACAGTTAAAAATAGGATTTTTGAGGAATTATTTTATAGAAAATGGGGTTTTTTTACCCACGGCCCTTGATTTCATGGTATTTAACTCACCAGTTTATACAGAAGAGGGTCGATCCGAGACAAGGTCCGGTGCCAGGATATCACAAAACGGTGCGATAGTCCGGCCGGTCGATATCGGGGCGACGCATTCGGTGCAAGCATCGGAATCCGGATAGATCCAC
Organism: Hwanghaeella sp.; assembly: GCA_028282025.1. Lineage (GTDB taxonomy): Bacteria > Pseudomonadota > Alphaproteobacteria > UBA8366 > Aestuariispiraceae > Hwanghaeella. The sequence continues at coordinate 30,908 of JANQIT010000082.1, forward strand.
CCAGAAATATTCCGAATGCAGCACTTGGGGTATGTGGACGGCGGTTGCCCGTATCGAATGTAGAAGGGGATTGAAATTGGCTCAAAGCGACGACACGGATTTTGCGGTCCTTGGCTCGGCGGCTCTCGCCATGAAGAGCTATCAGAAGGAAGTTGAAAAGCACGCGGAAAAGATGGGCAAGGATTCGTCCAGTGAAATGGGCCAACTCGTCAGCTTTCCCGCCTATTCTATCTTGCTCTTCATGGTTGAATATGACGCCGCGGGCTTGAACCAGAAGAAGCATCAGAGTCTTCTGAAAAAATTCAAGGTCGACACGGCCGGCAACTTGAAGACTTTCCCGTTGTTGAGCCAGTCGGCGCTGTTCGAGATCTTCGGCGGTTTGGGGCTGTCGCGCGAATCCATTCGCCGGTTGCTGATCCTGCTGTCGGACTATGAATTGCTCGACAGAACCAGCAAAGGTCCTCCGTTCCCGGATCAGCTTGGCATTTCCAAGAAGGGCGGCGCGCTGATGCGGCGGGTTGCCAAGCGTCTCGGCAAGGAAATGGAAAAGGCTAAACAGTTCGGCTACCTCTAAGTTTTTTAC
>JANQIT010000115.1 GCA_028282025.1 Hwanghaeella sp.
AAGAACATTATCCGCGCCTGTTTGAGGATGATCCCCATCTCGGACCGAAAGCCAAGCGCCTGGCCGGCAAGACGCATGAACTGGTGTCTTTCCAGCCCGTCGTAATCCGCCGCGACCGAAGTCACACCCATCACGTCGACCAGGAAAGACACCAGTTCATGCGTCTTGCCGGCCAGGCGCTTGGCTTTCGGTCCGAGATGGGGATCATCCTCAAACAGGCGCGGATAATGTTCTTTGATCATGCCGGCGCAGGACCCGGACGGCGCGACCACATAGTCCACATCCTCAAACGCCCGGACCACGGTTTCGGCGACCGACCGTGTCGCCTTGTTGTCCCCGGAATTATAGGCGGGCTGACCGCAGCAGGTCTGCCCCGCCGGAACGGAGACATCGCAGCCCGCATCCTCCAGAAGCTTCACCGCGGCAAATCCGACCTGCGGACGGAACAGATCGACCAGGCAGGTGACGAATAGCCCTACAGTAGGTCCCTGAACGCTCACGATGGCTTGCTCCCCGTCGTTTGGTATTACCAATTTATTATTCCCGCCGAGATGAAAAATCCACGGGTAGAACGCCGCTATTCAATCCTCTCAGGGTAAGACCATCGGGGTCACGACGTCCGGCCAATCCTCTGGGCTACGGCGTTCGGCAGCAATAGGTAATATCGCCCCTGGCTTTTCATCCGGCCCGCCTGCCTCAAGGCCGGCGCACCGTAACCCCAGAAGAAATCGCCGCGCACCGGCCCCTTGATCGCGCCGCCGGTATCCTGGGCCACCATCAGGCGGCGCAGCGGGCGGTCCGGCTCCAGCGGCCAGGTCGTATCCAGCCACAGCGGCACGCCCAGGGGCACGAACCGGCGGTCAACCGCCAAGCTGCGTCCCGCCGTCAGCGGCAGACCTTCCGCACCGATCGGGCCTTCGCCGTCAATCTCGCGGAAGAAAATGAACCGCGGATTTTCCGCCAGCAGATCGGAAGCCTTGTCCGGGTTGCGGTCGATCCAGTTCCGAATGCCCGACCAGGAGGCTTCGTGCGGTTGCAATTCCCCACGGTCGATCAGCACCCGGCCGATGGATTTGTAGGGGCGTCCGTTATGGCCGTCGAACCCGATCCGGCGCACCGACCCGTCCGGCAGGACCACCCGGCCGGAGCCCTGGACCTGCAGCAGAAACACGTCGATCCGGTCTTTCGCCCAGAACAGTTCCAGGCCGTTCCCCGGCAGATGCGACGCTTCCAGCGTGCCGCGGTCGGGATAGGGAACGAAACGGCCGTTCTCCACCCGCCCGATGACCCGCTTGCCCTTCAGGGCGCCGTCGAACACGCCGAGGTCGGCGATCACATGGTCCGCCGGGCGGCGGTAAATCGGGTGGGGAAAGTCCGGTCCGGGCGCTTCGGCGCCGTGCAGTTCGGCCTCGAAATAGCCGGTCATCAAACCGTCTTCCACGCCGTTGTTGCTGGCGAGGAAAGGCTTGAATTCCGCAGTCAGCACCCGCGCCAGATCGCCCGCCGCGGTGGCCTGCAGCAGGGCGCCGCAAGCATACCGCCAGTCGCCCGCCGTCATCGGAACGGCGGCGGTGCCGACAGCCCGGTCGGCGGGTGCCCGCATCAACCGGCCGCAGGACCGTTCCAGGGCGGGAAAGGCTTCGGCCAGACGGTCGGCGCCCCAGCCGGGGATGTCCTGAAAATCGACGGCGGCAAGCACCAGCGCCGGGCCTTGTTCCACCGGTTTCGAGGGTTCCGGCTGCACCTGTTCGGGGGCGCGGTCGCAGGCCGCGGCGGCCAGAAGGGCTACGGCGGCACAGGCAAGTTTCAGGAAAGCGCCGCGCCCGGACACGGAACGCGTCAGTTGGAGCTGCGGGTCGCGACCAGCACCCAGTTCGGATCGTGAGACCGGGTGTCGCGCTGGAAGGTCCAGATATCGGTTACCGAGGTGATCTTGTTCGGATCGCCTTCGATCACTGTCCCGTCGCCGTCATACAGCGCGTGGGCCTGCTGGCTGACGAACTTGATCGTGACCAACGCGTTGCTGCGGTCCATGCGCGCTTCCAGGATATCGGCCCCGTCGATGCCGACCAGCACCTCTTCCAGCCGCTGGCCTGCTTCCTCACGCGATTTGATGGCCTGACGGAAATTGCCGAAGACATCGTCACTCAGCAGGTTGCGCAGGGTTTTGTCATCGCCTTCCGCATAGGCGACCAGGATCATTTCGAAGGCCGATTTCGCCCCTTCCAGGAACATGTTTGGATCGAAGTCGGGGTCGGCCAGCTTGATCTGCGTAAGGCCGGCGTCCAGCGGGCCTTCCTCTTCCATCTCTTCCTGCAGCTCGGCGGCGTCGCGGTCCTTGGGCAGGTGAACGACATTGTCGTCCCCGCCGCTGTCATTGGAAGGATCGTCGTTGGCCGGGCCGAAGATGTTCCGCGGCGGTTCCTGATGCCCGGTCCGGCGTCCCAGGACATTCCCTAGCCGCATGATCAGGAACAGGGCGATGCCTGCGAAAAGAAGAATGTCGAAAAGGCTCATGCCGCCCATTGCGCACCGTTCCTACGTCTATTCACCAAACCACTATACCAGACCTACGCCTCAGCGCGTCACGTTAGATCGCATTTCCCAAAGTTTCTCAAGCGGAGAGCGCGGAGCGAAAGACCGCGTCCCACCATTGCCGTTCCAGGGACGCAACACCACTCTTGTGAACAACCAGGGCGCAGTGGGTCGGCTTTGCATGTCGAAAGCCTTTGTAACTAGATAGGTCCCACGCTATTCGAGAGCAAGATGAGGGCATTGATAATCTTCCTGCTGTTGTTCGGCATTCCGGTCGCGGAAATCGCCTTGTTCATTCAGGTCGGCGATCTGATTGGCTTGTGGCCGACGCTGGGCTGCATCCTTTTGACCGCCGTGGCCGGCACATTTCTGGTGCGCGCGCAGGGGATTGCGATCCTCGGCCGCATCCAGGCCGAAACCCAGCAGGGCAGGCTGCCGGTCGGAGAACTGGTTTCCGGCGCCTGCCTGGTGATCGCCGGATTGTTACTGGTGACACCTGGATTTCTGACCGATTTCCTGGGTTTCTGTCTGCTGATCCCGTTCAGCCGGGCATTGTTGGGAACCGCGGCGGTCTCGGCCATGATGAAAGGCCGCGGGTCGGTGCATTTCTCATCCACGTCGTTCCACGGTCATGCCCGGGGCCCCGGCGGTCCGCATAGGGCCGACACGATCGACGGCGACTATACGGTGGTGGAACCCGACGGCGGCGCAGGCGACACGCACGACACCGAACCCGCGCCCAGCCTGGAAGATCGGAACAGCAAACCATGATGATGGTCCGCCACGGCCAATCCGAGTTCAATGTCATCTATGCGAA
>JANQIT010000120.1 GCA_028282025.1 Hwanghaeella sp.
GGCCAGAACCGTCGGGCCTGCCTCATTGAGGGGTGAGATCCTGCCCCTGGCGGGCGTGAAGGGCCTCGAAGATATGCACCATGGCGGCGGCCGCCAGGACCGGCACCAGCAGGTTCAGGATCGGCACCGTCATGCAGAAGACCGTGATCGCCCCCGCGACGACTAATGACAAGCCGGCCTTCTTGCGCAGCACGATCACCTGTTCCGGAGACAGGCGGCGCACGGCCACCATCTCGTAGAATTCGCGGCCCACCAGATAGCCGTTCAACAGATAATAGAAGACCAGGTTGAGAGGCGGCAGGAAGATCAGGATCGCATAGATCGGCAGCGCCAGGATGTTGATGCCGATCACCGTTCCCATGAATTTGACCGACTGGCCGATCACCTCGCCCATCGGCTGCTGCCGGGCTTCCGGCCGGTTCGGATAATGCTTGTCTTCCACCGCCTTGACGATGTCTTCCAGGAAGATGCTGACAATGGCCGTGGTGACCGCCGGGAACAGCAGGAAGGTCACCACCAGCATGACCGCACCGAAGGCCACATCGCCCAGGATGGTAATCCATTCGCCCAGGAAGGCCATGATCGAGCCGATCCAGTCGAAGATCCAGCCGATCAGCGGCAGATCGGACCAGGGCACCAGACCGATGACCCAGGCGGACAGGAACCACAGGATCACGAAAACCGTCAAAGACCCCAAAACGCCGATCCCCATAACCCGGCTGAAGGCGGGATCGCCGATCTGACCGATGGCGAGGGAGATCGCTCTAAAGACCGATGTCATGTCTGTTGGGCTCCGGGATGTGGGGTGGTGACCTACCCGCTATGTAACGACGATCTCAAGCCGTCACAAGATGTGCGGGTTTGCTATTTCAGGGCGGGCAGGGTGCGGAAGGTATAGGTCGCGACCTCTTCCTCCCGGCCCTTCACGGCGAAGGTGCCGACCGGGTCGTAATCGAAGCCGGACGCCAGATTCTTGGTGGATTCGGCGATCAGCAACTCGGTTCCGGTTTCCTTGTTCAGGCTTTCCAGGCGGGCCGCCAGGTTTACCGAGTCGCCGTGCACGGTATAGCTGACGCGCTGCGACGCACCGACCGCGCCGGCGACGAGGTTTCCGGTATTGATGCCGATCCGTACGCCCAGCTTCTGCCCGGCAAAGGTTTTCGCATGCGCGGTCGCTATGATCCGGACGGCGGCACGGATCGCGTGTTCGCCATGATCGGGGTCGGGGACGGGCGCATTGAAAACCGCCAGAACCGCATCGCCCTGGAACTGGGTGACGATTCCCTTCTCATCCTCAATGATCTCCACCACGTCGGAGAAAAACGCGTTCAGCGTATCGATGATACCGGCCGGATCGAGCTTTTCCGACATGGTCGAAAAGCCCGCCAGATCGAGAAACAGAACCGTGGCCGTCGCCGATTGCGGCTTGCTGGCGCCTTCGTCCTTCAGCAGCAGTTGGGCGACGCTTTCGGGGACGTATTTGCCAAACAGGGACCGGATCTTCTCCCGCTCCTTCAATCCGTCGACCATGGAGTTGAAGGCGCTGGCGGCTTCGTCCAATTCGATCGCACGGCTTCGAGACAGGGCCGGCACGCTGTCCAGATCCTGTTGCTGGACCATCCGCGCCGCGCCGGCGAATTCCTTGATCGGGCGCGCCGCGCGCCGTCCGACCAGCACCGCAACCGCCACCGACAGCAGGACGAACGCGACGCCCAACGCCATGGTCCGGAAAAGGCGCTGCAATTCAGGCGCGCCGGCGCCCGGTTCGAAATGCACACCGATGGCGACCGTCCCCCCGGTCTGCCGGGTGGTGTCCTCGGTCAGGGCGAAGACACGGTCTTCTCCGGTCTGGGTGCGCAGGACGAAACTCTCCACCCCGTCGATATCCGCCACCAGACTCAGGGGAAAACGCTCGCCGGTATAGAGTTCCTCCAGAAATGGGTCGCCCAGCACGCTTACCGTCGGGCGCGGCCCGACCGACGACATCACCAGCAGCGGGTGCGCGACCACCACGCGCTGATTGAACAGCATGAAACGGGTCAGCGTCTGGCCGCGGAAGGTGGCGTTGCGCGTCAGCCGCGCCGACAACGGCTCCAGGTCCGCCCGCACGCCGATGGCGGCGATCTGTTCGCCCGCCTCGTTCCGCGCCGAGGTGATGAAAGCCCCGCGATGGGAGCCGTCCAAGGGCGAGGGCCGCAGCACCCAGACCCCTTCCTCACGCACCCCGCGGCGGCTGACCCGGTGGTTGGGCCGCCAGGTTGCTTTCCGGATCGTCGCGGTTGCGCGGTCGTAATAATAGCCGCTGCCGTCGGGGAACTGAACGGTGACCGCCTCCCCCTGCGGCAGGGATGACAGCGCGCCCGCAAGGATCAGCTTCAGGGAGTCCGGATCCGTGACCGTCATGCGCCCGGCGCTGACCTCGGACGCCAGCCAAATGCCCAGCGCCTCCAGCGGTTCGAAGAATATTGTCGATTCGACCACCGCTTCGTTGATTAGCTCGCCCAAAAGGGCGGCCAGCGCGTTACGCGTATTGTCATAGGCGTTGAAGATCGCCAGCACGCACATCGCGCCCGCGGACAGAAACACCAGTCCGCCGAACACCAACACCAGGATGGAAGAAACCCGCATCCGCATGAACGCAGTGTCCAACGGATCGGTAGCGGCTGCAATCGGGAAGTGTCGGGGTCCGCCGACCCTATCGGCCCAAAAACGCCGTCGGGCTGCTGCCCAGGGTGCGGCGGAACATGGCGATGAAGGCGCTGGGGCTTTCATACCCCATGTCGAGGGCGACGGTGGTCACCGGTTCTCCCTCCGCCAGCCGTTCGACCGATTGGATCAGGCGCAGCCGCCGCCGCCAATCGCCGAAGGAAAGGCCCGTCTGGCCGACGAAGAGACGCGCGATGGTCCGTTCGCTGGAACCCGCCTGCTTCGCCAGTTCGCCCAAGGTCCGCCTGTCGGCGGGCGTGTCCATCAACAGGCCCGCGATGCGTTTCAAGCGGGGGTCCGCCGGCATGGGCAGGTGCAGGGGCTCTTCCTCCTTCAGCGACATGATTTCGTCCAGCATCACCTGCATCAGCCGCCCATCCGGCCCCGCCAAGTCATATTCCAGCGGCAGGTCAGAGGCCCGCCGGATCAACTGCCGCAGCAGGTCGGTCACCGAGAGGACCCGGCAGGACGGTCCCATCGCATCGGCGGGCGGCCTGTCGATATAGACGCTGCGGAAGGCGACCCGGCCCGGTACGTGGATGGCGTGTTCCATGCGCGGCGGCAGCCAGACAGCGCGGGCGGGGGGCACGGTCCAGGACCCTTGCGGTGTGGAAACCACCAGAATTCCTTCCGACGCATAGGCCAACTGCCCCCATTCGTGATCGTGGGGCTGCACCTCGCTGCCGGGCTCCAACGGAAAGGCGCGCACCATGATGGGCCGCGGCATATGCTGCGGCATGGGGGGCCGGTCCTGCCTGACGGTGGGGATGTGTTGGCGGGTTATCGACATCGATTGGCAGAATATCGCAAGACTGACGGACGGTCACGGCGCTATCGTCACCCCCGGTCAAATGAGGGTTTCAGTATGCGCCAGTCCGTTTCCACAGACGCCCAGCACGCCTCCCGTTTTCTGCCCCGGTTCCTGCAGGGTCCGGAAGGGATGCTGATCCTGATGGCGGTCGCCATGGCGGTCAGCCTGGAAGGATGGTTCGCCCTGCTGAACAATTTCGTCGTAGAGCGCGCCGCCTTTACGGGACGGGAAATCGGGCTGTTGCAGTCGATCCGGGAGATTCCGGGCTTCCTCTCCTTTTGTGCAATCTTTCTGCTGCCCTTCATCAGGGAGCAAAATCTGGCCCTGGTTTCGCTGGTTCTGTTGGGCGTCGGCACCATGATTACCGGCTACTTCCCATCGGAATTCGGGCTGTATGCAACCACCCTGCTGATGTCGACCGGCTTTCACTACTACGAGACCATGAACCAGTCGCTGACCCTGCAATGGGTCAGCAAGGAACGCGCACCCATCGTACTGGCCCGCCAGATCACCGCGCGGTCCATCGGTACGTTCGCGATCTTCCTGGTCATCATTCTGGCTTTCGACCAAGCGGCCATCGACCGGGTCAGCGCCTTTTTCGGGATCGCCGCGCCGTTCCAGACCATCTCGCTAGGGTTCGAACCGATCTATCTGATCGCCGGTGTGTTCACCATTGGCGTAGCCGTGTTCTGCCGCTTCGCCTATCCGAATTTCAACGCCCCGCATCCCCAGACCAAGAAACTGCTGCTGCGCCGGCGCTATTGGCTGTATTACGCCCTGACCTTCATGGGCGGCGCGCGGCGGCAGATCTTCATGGTTTTCGCGGGCTTCATGATGGTCGAGAAATTCGGCTTCGACGCCACGGCGATCACGCTGCTGTATCTGGTGAACCTGGTCGCCAACATCTATATCGCGCCCAAGATCGGCCGCTTTGTCGCCCGGATGGGAGAGCGAAACGCCCTGATCCTGGAATATGTCGGCCTGATCGGCGTGTTTTGCGGTTATGCGGTGGTGCAGACGGCGGGGATGGCGGCGGCCTTATATGTGCTGGACCATCTGTTCTTCGCCTTCTCGCTGGCCATCAAGACCTATTTTCAGAAGATCGCCGATCCCGCCGACATCGCGTCTACCGCGGGCGTCAGCTTCACCATCAACCACATCGCCGCGGTCGGCATTCCGGCGGCCTTCGGGTTCATCTGGCTGGAAGATCCGGGCATGGTCTTCTTCATCGGGGCCGGCATGGCGGGCATCTCCCTGCTGCTGGCCATGAATGTGCCGCGCGACCCCTCGCCGGGGAACGAAGTGCTGAAGGGCCGCACCCGCGCGCCCCAACCGGCGGAGTAAGGGCTGGGTAAACAAGCACCCGTGCGGCAGGATGCCGGAGAAGGTCGGCCCTAACCGTCCCGTTTCTTCAGCATCGGCCCGGCGGTGGCGCCGCCCAGCACGTGCATATGGAAGTGGGGAACTTCCTGGTGGCCGTCCGCGCCGGTGTTCGCGATCAGCCGGTAACCGCTGTCGGCGACACCCTTCATCCGCGCAACATCGCCCACGGTGCGCCAGAAGTCGGCGATTTCAGCATCGCTGGCCTTGGCGCTGAAATCATCGGAAGAGACATAGGCCCCTTTCGGAATCACCAGCACATGGACCGGACGGGCGCGGGCGATATCGTTGAAGGCCAGTGTGTGGTCGGTCTCATGCACTTTCTCGCAAGGGATTTCGCCACGCAGGATCTTGGCGAAGATGTTCTGATCGTCATAGGCCATTTGCGACTGTTCCTCTTTCTAAGCCCTCAGGCTTTCGAGTTTTTCCCGTCCGCGGTTCGCGCCGCTTTCTCGGCAACCCCCGATGTTCCTTCACGCGCTTCCAGAACGCGCCAGACCTGTTCCGGTTCCACGCCGGCATCCGCCCACAGCACCAGCAGATGATACAACAGGTCGGCGGATTCGGACGCGATTTCGTCCGGCTTGTCCTCGATGGCGGCGACAACCGTTTCCACCGCTTCCTCTCCAAATTTCTGGGCGATCTTTGCACGGCCCTTGGAAAGGAGTTTGGCGGTGTAGGAGTCCGCCGCGTCTCCGCCCTTACGGCTTTCGATCACCGCATAAAGCCGGTTCAGAATGTCGGGATCGGCCATCGTTCAGCCCACCATGTTCACGGCGGCCGCCGCGGGCCGCACCTTCAATCCGGCCGCGGCCATATGGTCCTTGGTCTCGGCAATCGAATATTCCCCAAAGTGAAAAATAGACGCCGCCAGGACCGCGGAGGCGTGCCCCTCGGTAACGCCTTCCACCATATGGTCCAACGCGCCCACGCCGCCGCTGGCGATCACCGGGATGCGCACCGCGTCCGCGATGGCGCGGGTTAGGGCAATGTCGAACCCGGCCTTGGTTCCATCCCGGTCCATGGAGGTCAGCAGGATCTCGCCGGCGCCGTATTCTTCCATTTTCCGCGCCCAGGCGACGGCCTCCAGGCCGGTTTCCGTGCGGCCCCCATGGGTGAAGACCTCCCACTGTCCGGGCCCGGTGGACTTGGCGTCGATGGCGACCACGATGCACTGGCTGCCGAAGCGTTCGGCGGCTTCCTTGACGAATTCGGGCGTCTTCACCGCCGCCGTATTGATCGAAACCTTGTCCGCACCGGCCAGCAGCAGTTTGCGGATGTCTTCCACCGTGCGCACGCCGCCGCCCACGGTCAGCGGCATGAAGACCTGCTCGGCCGTGCGGCGCACCACGTCATAGATGGTATCGCGGTTTTCGTGACTGGCGGTGATGTCCAGGAAGGTCAGTTCGTCCGCGCCCGCGGCGTCGTACAGCCTGGCCTGTTCCACCGGATCGCCCGCATCGCGCAGATCGACGAAGTTGACGCCCTTCACGACGCGCCCGTCCTTCACATCCAGACAGGGAATAACCCGCACGCCCAGCATCAATCCTCTCCCGCGCACAGCGCCAGCGCCGCGGCAAGGTCGATGGCCCCCTCATACAGCGCGCGGCCGCTGATCGCGCCGCTGATCACACCCGTCGCCTTAAGCGCGCTGAGGTCGTGCAGCGAGGCGGCGCCGCCGCTGGCGATCACCGGCATGGAGACCGCGCGGGCCAGATCTTCCGTCGCCGCCACATTCACCCCCGTCATCGCCCCGTCCCGGTCGATATCGGTATAGATGACCGCCGCGACGCCCGCATCCTCGAACCGTTTCGCCAGATCGATCACGCCCAGTTCGGAAACGTCGGCCCAGCCTTCGACCGCCACCTTGCCGCCCTTGGCGTCGATCCCGACGGCGACCTGGCCCGGAAAGGCCTTGCAGGCGTCGCGCACCACCTGCGGCTCGCGCACCGCGACGGTGCCCAGGATGACGCGGGAAATGCCCCGCTCCAGCCAGGCGCCCGCGTTCTCCACCGACCGGATGCCGCCGCCCAGTTGGATCGGCGCGCCGCCCGCCGCCGCGATGATTGCGTCCACCGCTTCTCCGTTCACGGCCTTGCCGGCGAAGGCCCCGTCCAGATCCACCACATGCAGCCAGCGCGCGCCCGCCGCGACGAAACCCGCCGCCTGATCGCCCGGGCTGTCGTTGAAGACGGTGGCCCGGTCCATTTCGCCCTTGAACAGGCGCACGCATTGGCCCTGTTTCAGATCGATGGCGGGATAGAGATCCATGGTCGCGCCCCCTAGATTTTCCAGCGCAGGAAATTGCCGATCAGATGCAGGCCGGTCGCCTGGCTCTTTTCCGGGTGAAACTGGGTGCCGATCATGTTGTCCCGCCCGACAATGGCGGTCAGCGCTTCGCCGTAATCGGTCGTCGCCAGAACATCGTCCGCCTTGTCCGCGCGCAGATGATAGCTATGGACGAAATAGGCATAGGCCCCGGACGGAATACCCTCCAGCACCGGATGGGCCTGCCGAAGGGTCAGTTCGTTCCAGCCCATATGCGGGATTTTCAGGCTGCCGTCTTCCGGTTCGATGGCCGTCACCGGGCCCGGCACCCAGCCCAACCCCTGGTGCGAGCCGAACTCCAGACCGACGCTGGCCATCAATTGCATGCCGACGCAGATTCCGAAGAACGGTTTGCCCTGCCGCCGGACGGCCTTCTCCAGCGCATCCGCCATGCCGTCGATGGCATAGAGCCCGCGCCGGCAATCGCCGAAAGCGCCGACGCCGGGCAGGACGACACGGTCCGCATCCAGGATGTCGGCGGGCCTGTCGGTAACCAGAACTCTCTCTGCGCCTGCATGTTCAAACGCCTTCGCAGCGGAACGCAGGTTCCCCGACCCATAGTCGACGATGGCAACGCGTGTTGTCATGTTTTCCAAGTCCCGAGGACCCGGCGGCCCCTACATCGACCCGCCGAGCACCCCTTTGGTGGAGGGAACCGCGTCGGACCGGCGCGGATCGATGGCGATGGCGGCCTTCAGGGCGCGGGCCAGCCCCTTGAAGCTGGATTCCGCGATATGGTGGCTGTTCGCGCCGTAGAGATTTTCCACATGCAGCGTCGCCCCGGCGGATTGCGCGAAGGCGGCGAACCATTCCTTGAAAAGCTCGGTATCGAAATCCCCCAGTTTCGGCGTCGGGAAGGCGACGTTCCAGACCAGATAGGGGCGGTTCGACAGATCCAGCGTGACGCGGGTCAGGGTTTCGTCCATCGGGATATAGGCGTGGCCGTAGCGTTGAATGCCGGCCCGGTCGCCCAGCGCAGCGCTTACCGCCTCGCCGACCACATAGCCGGAATCCTCGGTCGTATGGTGGAAATCGATATGCAGGTCGCCCTTGGCGCGCAGCGTCAGGTCGATCAGGCTGTGCCGGCTCAACTGTTCCAGCATATGATCCAGAAAACCGATCCCGGTGGCCACGTCATAGACGCCGGCGCCGTCCAGGTTCAGCGACGCAGAGATCTGCGTCTCCTTCGTATTCCGCTCGATTTCCGCGGTGCGCATGGTGGGTGCCCCAGCCAATTGTCAGACCGCCGGTTTGTATCAACGCTTCCCAGGCGCAACAACCGTGGAGTCGGTTTCCAAAACCGCTTCAGACCGCCGCGCCGAACAGGGCCCGGGTGAATTGCAGGGAGTCGATCACCTGCTGCGCGTCCTGTTCATGCTTCGGGAAGTAGTAGACCCCCGCCCCGAAGTAGGAGATGAAGAAGAGCTTCTCATCCTCGATCACGGCCTTGGCGAAGCCTTTCATCTCCAGGCCCGATTGGGTCTTGTAGCTGAAGTCGAAACGGAAACCCTGTTTGCCGCCGACATCGGCGGGAACAAGATTGGTGTAGGCGAAATCGGCGAATTTCCGCGCCTGCAGGGCGTCGCGGTAAAGCTCGACCACTTCCAAAGGCGACATCGTGTCCTTGAAAACCGGGTCCGTGAAGGATTGCCCCGGGAACTTCTCGAACAACGGCTCGCCGTCGGCGATACCGGCGGAGATACTGATGCCGTGCAGGGCCGGACCGTCGATGGTCCAGGTCTGGTATTTTCCGGAACCCGCCTTGCTCCATGTCCGCTCCGGCACGACCTGCGCGGCGCTGGTCAGATCTTGCGGAGAACCCGCCTTAACCAGCGTGTAGGTGTTGCAGGCCGCCAGCCCGCAAATCAAAAGACCGGACAGCAATCCCCGTGTGAACATCTTCATGATCCTACCCCCGTAATCAAAAACTCGATCATCTGCCGGTCTTCGGCGTCCGGCGCCAGGCGGATATAGCTCTGAAACGCCTCCCGCGCCTTGTCCTTTTCGCCGATGCGGTTCAGCACTAATCCCTTCGACCGGAACAGTTCCGGCGGCGGGTCGCCCGCCTGTTCGGCGAGTGCGTAAGCTTCCAGGGCTTTCTGCGCATCGTCTTTCTCACCGCGCACGCGGAACATCTCGCCCTTGAAATACTGCAGCATGCCGATCTGGAACCCGTCTTCGATCAGAATTTCCAGCAACGGTTCGAAAGATTCTGGATCACGCTTGCCCAGTTCATCCTGCAGGAAGGAAAAGCGGTACGGCGCAATCGCCGCGCGGTAGCGTTCGGCGTTAAGCGTCGGTTCGCCCTCCACCGGAACCACGTCCGCCAACTGCGCCAGGACTGCGGCGCGCTCTTCCTGCGGCGGGTGAGAGGCGTAGAAAATCGACTTTTTCTTATCCTTGTCCGCAAATTCGCGTTTCAGGTTTTCCCAAATCTTCGCGGCTTCCCGCGGGTCGTAGCCGGCGCGGCCCATCAGCAACAGGCCGTAGCCGTCCGCCTCTCGCTCATTGTCGCGGCTGAAGGCGGCAAGGCTGCCAGAGGCCGCGATTGACGCCACCGAGCCGATTGCCGGCACGCCCAAAGCTATGGTCAGCAATTGAAACGCCGCGAGACCGCCCGTAGTGTTGACAAGACTCTCGATCCGTTGCGCCGAATGACGACGCAGATAATGCCCGATCTCGTGGCCGATCACGGTCGCAAGCTGCGCTTCGTTCTGCGCCCGCAGCAGCAAGCCGGAATAGATGTTCATCATCCCGTTCGGCGCCATACTGGCGTTAAACACCGGCACCCGGACCAGGTAGACGCGGATGTCCGAGCAATAGTCCCCGGCCAGCTTGCAGGTAATGTCCCGAACATACGCGTTCAGCGCCGGGTCCGTGATCACCGCGCCCCCGGTGGAGAGTTTCTTCTCCGCCCGGTCCATCGCCATCCAGATGCCCGCTTCGTCGGTGTCCATCGCCGGCCTCTCACCGGGGTCCAGATCGTCGTAGCGATAGGTCTTGAAACGCTGCTGGTCGCTTGTATAGGTGCGGCCGTCGGCGATTTCACCGGCGGCAGGGACCTCGGCCTCGGGCTCCGGCTGAGGCTCCGCGGCTACGGCCGCGTCCGGGGATGCCTTGGGTTCGGCGGCCTTTTTCAACGCCGCCTCATAGGCCTCCTTGTTTCCGGTCGTCTGACAACCGGCCGCCAGCAGGCTGACGCCCGCCATCAGGACCCATTTGCGCCAAGGTCTCATCCCGGGAAGTTCGCCAACAACTGATCCACGGTCTCCGCCGCTGGCTCCGCCTGGCGCAAGTCCCCGGTGCCGCGGGCCAACTGGTTGAACCAGACGACTTCGCCAGTATCCAGATCGACGAGCGATGCGAAACCGATCTGGACACCACCCTGAATACCGACCCCCAGGACGGCCGCAATCGCGATCATCGCCACGCGCCCGGCGCTGGAATAGCTGTCGCGGACAAACAGGAAAAGCGCATAGTCGGCGCCGTACTTGTCCTTCAGGACCTGCACGTCGGGGCCAAGCGACCATTCGAACTTTTCCGCCTTGGTCGGTAGCTGCTGGCCGGGGACATTCTGGTGAAGCAGAATGGACCGGCCGACGACGCCATGCAGCTTCACGACCTGAAGTTCTTCCTCACCGGCCAACGCTTCGTCGGCGACATCCGCGGCGTAAACCACCTGAACGTCGTACTCCGAGAGGTTGCGCCGAACATTTTCCTTAAGGAAGCCTTGCGCGGCCTCGGTCCAGTCCGCTTGCGGGATCGTCACGCCGCCGGCGGTCAATTCAGACAATTCCACATCCGGGTCGATAACCACGATGCGCAGGCCTTCCTGCGCGCGCCGGTCCTTTAGACTATCGCTGGTCTGAAACGTGGTGGTGACACAGGCGGACAGGAAACTGACCGCAACAAGAACAATGAAAACCCGCTTGGCGAAATACATCGGCCCGACCCCCCCTACTCGCGCGACCACGCCGGCTGAGCGGACAGTCTTTGGACAGCACCGCCGCGCGCTCTACATCCGCGCAACAGTGGCGTGTTCGGACGATGCGCGCAAGATTTGTAGAGTGCGCCAAGCGCACTTTTTCAACCGCACGCGGTAACTAAGTACGAGACAGGCACCTTCCCTCGATCAACCGCCGTCCGCCCCCTCCGGCCAATGAACCCGAGATGGATTCCCAGATCTTTGGTCGATTGCCATGGCTTCGCAGGTTCTTTAAAAGATGTATAGAAGTGCGAAACTTCTACTTATAGGAAATGCTCATGCTTCGTCCGGCAGCCGTTCCGGTTCCTGCGGCCTGCTTCGAGATCAAGCGCCCGCCAATCGTTCTCGGCAAGCCTCTGGGCGCATTTCATACCGACGCTCTGACGTGTGAATTTCAGTCCGCAGGCGCCTCGCTCAAAGGCGAGAGTGCGAAATTGACGGACGCATCGACCGCGCTTTTGTCGACGACATCGGATTCTAGACGGTCGTGAACTACGACACGACCTATCGGCTGGCGGACGCCTTGTCCGGAGAGGTTAAATACATCCGTACCGTCGAGACCGAATGCCCCTTTTAGGTTCTATGACTGTGGCGTTTAGTAAGGAGTGACATGAGAAGAATACCTTTGTGCCTGCTGTTCCTGTTTGCCGTTGCCGGCTGTGAGAACCCGGTCGACATCGCGAATACGTATACGCCGAGGACACTGGAGCAGCTTTCCGGCGCCGTAAGTGTGGAAAATTTTGTTTACGCCCGACCCGAAGGAATCGCCGAGAATGAGTTCCAAACAAAGGGATATGACGAAAAAGTATTCCTGACGGAGCCGGTCGGCGACTATGTCGCCAAGGCGATCAAACGGGAATTCAGACAAGCCGGGATCAGGCTTCGCGGGGCAGACGCTTGTTCGCTCGCCGGCATCGTAGAGAAGTTCCAAATCGTAAAGCTTGGATCCTTCGCAAATAAGGTGTTTGGGAACGCCGCGCCGACTGAAACCCGATTCAATTTCAATCTCACCTTCTTGTTGATCGACTCGGGTGGCGACCGACTCTTCAAGCGAAAGGAGGAGCAGACGATCAAAAGCGCCAGCGAGGACAGAGCCGGTTCCGTAGCGTTCAACAAAGCCATCGCCAATGCGGCGGACAATCTGCTTACCGATCCTGCGTTCGTCGTCAGCCTGAGAGAGGATTGCGCGGGCTAACGCCTTTCAGATCAAATCTCGCAATATGCGTTCGAAACGGCTCCTTACGTTCGAGACTATTGCCGATTGTGGCGTGCTTCTTCCCCCCGCATACACCGCGATGGTCGTGGTATCGCTCTCTCGGAAGGCGTTATAGTTCGATCTTTTTTTCTTCTTCGTGCTTGATCCGCCGCCAAACGACAGCGAACTCTCCGTCTTGCCCCGAAGCGGATCGACAACCGCAATCGTGGCTTCGGCGATAACGATGTAGGTATCGGTAGTCACATAGGAGCCGGCGATGGCTCCGAGCGTCGCGCCGGAAACGATTCCTATCGCAGATCCGGCAACGGCGTTTGAACGATACCCGGCGATCCCACCGGCGACGGCCCCAAGGACACCAAGTTCAGCGGTCATGTCCGAAGAAAACTGGCCGGAATAGCGCACCGTTATGTCCAGAAGCAGCCCGAAATCCTCTTCTTCCGATATCGAGTACCCGGCAGCTCGATAGGAGCTCAAGAGTGTTTCTCGAAGCGGCGTCAGATCAAACGCCGGATCGCCCGACACATTGCGAATCCGGAGTTTCAGCCGCTTGTTATCGAATTGACTCGAGTCGATCACACTGACATGGGATACCGTCGACCCGGCTTGCAACCCGCCGCCCGGCTGCCGAACCATTCCCATACGGTTGGGATCCGCGCACCCGGTGATGAATAGGACAATTACGAATATCGCCAGTCTCAAGATCTAGCTCCCAGGCAAGTTCGACTTCAGGAAATCCGCTATCTCGCTGTGATGCACCGAAAAGGCGAGGCCCTCGATCTCGGTCTTGGCGAGTTTCTGTGTGTTTATGGCGATCACATGGTCGCCCATGAACAACGGGCCGCCGCTGTTTCCGGGGTTTATCGCCGCATCGGTCTGAACGAAAAGGACCGGCTTGCCACCGGCGCCGATGACCGTGTCCAGTTCCCGTACAGCGCTGATGACGCCACGGGTGAGGGAGAACTCCAGATTTTCGGGGTGTCCCAGGGCCACCACCTCCCGTCCCAGCGACAGCCTGTTGCCTTCGAAGAATTTAACCGCTGTTCCCCGAGCCTGCGCCTTTACCAGGGCCAAATCCCGACGCGGGTCGGTCGCGATAACCTTTCCGAAAGTCTCTTGCCCACTGTAGAGCTTGAACTCGACAAACGAGGACCCCTCCACCACATGGAAATTGGTTAGAACGAGATCCGCCGCCACATAAAATCCGGACCCAAGCCCGCCATTCGGGTTGTAAACGACGACGACCGAGTCCATCCGCACATCGTTTTCAGGGGCGCCGGCGGTATAGGTCGAAGCGCGCAGTAATTCAGTCTGACGCGTGTGACGCGCCGCGATCTGCTGCCGAACCTCTTCAATAGACGGAATGTCCTCCCTGGGCATGTCGGCGACTGCATTCAGGATCGCACTCAACTCGACTTTGACCGGACGCCCTTCAAAATCCAGGACATCTTCTTCCGAGTCCGTACCCTTCAGATGCTTGGCCTTGTATCTGTCTGCATTGTGCATTTGGTACGGAACGGTGAAGCTTTGTTTTTCAACAGCGTCGAACGTATCCGTGACAGACCAGCCGTTGGTTTTATCCAGTACCGTGTAATGAACAACGGCTTCTTTCACGACGTCGATTTCGGATTTTACGAAGGAATAGGGCGAGTAAACCGGCTTCACCAGCATCGTTGGCGTCTGCGACATGACGTTCAGGGCGTTTTCCAATTCGCCTTGCGCCTTCGACGTCGCCGCGGCGGCTGCGATTTGCGCAATGGCCTTTCCCAGGCATCCGATCCCATAACAATATTGGTTGTCCGTTGAGATTTGGTTGAACTGTGCGGATTGCAGATTGGATTGCGCCGCCTGCACAGAAGCCTGTGCCTGGCCGTAAGCTGGATTGGGCTCCTGCCGTTCACCTGATTTAAACTCGGATCCGATGTTTTTTCGCGACGCGATGGCGCGATCTACGCGGGCTGCCGAAACATCCAATAGAATGACGATGTCATTCCCATCGAATGTCTGCGGTTCCAAAGCGCTTTCAAGGCTCTTGCGCTCGGCCGAAACGGGCAGATCCGGAACGATCTCAATTGGGAATTCCAAGGCCAGTGCGTTTTGCAGCGTCTTACTGGTCAATTCCACCAAGTGTGCTTTGACCAATCCGGATTCTTTCACCCGGTAGCCAAGATCGCTGGCCTCCTTGTTGGCCTCCAGGATCTGTTGGATCGACGGCGAGCGCCCTTCCTCGACCCGGGAGGCAAGCGCGTTCTCGAAAATATGGAGACCGAATTCTTCTTTGTCTTTGTCGCTGAAAGATTGACCGAATACGCTCTCGATAATCAGGAGACGCCGATTGTCCTTGCCGAAAGTCTCGAGATACTTGGCGCCATGCTTTCGCCATTCTTCCTTGGCGGAAACAACAGCCGGGTAGTGGTCGAAGAAGGATCCGGCCCACTCCCGGTCGATCGCCCCGACAAAGGCCGTCGATGCGTTGCGCTTCGCGGCTACATCGAAAGCTTTGGTCGAAGCCTCCAGCTCTGAATAGGGGGTGAATTCCCTTTCCAGTTTACGAAGCGCATCGTGGACGGGCTCCATCTCGTCCAGCAAATCGTCTGCTTTATGTCTCGCTTCACGCGCTTCCTTCCAGAGCGCTTTGTCTTGAGTGTCGAGTTTGGCGGGATCGAGAGCGCTGATGGCTGCCTGCGCGCCGGCATCGAACTTCGAAAGCGACGCGGCAACGAACTTATCCACTGCATCGACATTGGCGTGAAACCAATCCCGATTATCCGCTATTGTGTAGGAGGCGGATTGAAAATCATCTTCCAGAAGCGCTTTCTCAACCGCGTTTCCGGGATTTGAGAACAAATTCCCGGAAGTCTGGCAGCCGGCGAGAACCAAAGAAACAGCAAGAACAACTCCACGGATCATTCGATCCCCCCGAACAATCATCCGCATTTTCTACCTAAGCAATATCATCCTATAGCATGAGTAACTTTAGATGATCAAACCTGCGGCGAGCACCGCCAGCCGACCCGATTTGCACAACTTTAACATGTCGGCGAAAAGGCCCCGCCACGCTTTCCATTGACCAAACGGTGCGCGCCCCTCATATCGGGCGGATGACGACAGCACCCCATACCAATGCCGCCGAAATGCACGGCACGACGATCCTGTCTGTGCGCAAGGGCGATCAGGTCGTGGTCGCGGGCGACGGACAGGTCAGCCTGGGCCAGACGGTTTTCAAATCCAACGCGCGCAAGGTCCGCACGCTTTCCGACGGAAAGTTCCTGGTCGGTTTCGCGGGCGCGACCGCAGACGCCTTCACCCTGCTGGAGCGGCTGGAAGCGAAGCTGGAACAGTATCCGCAACAATTGACCCGCGCCTGCGTGGAACTGGCCAAGGATTGGCGCACCGACCGTTATCTGCGCCGGCTGGAAGCCATGATGGCCGTTGTCGATGCGGAGGTCAGCCTGATCCTCAGCGGCACCGGCGACGTGATCGAGCCGGAAGACGGCATCATCGGCATCGGGTCCGGCGGGTCCTATGCGCTCAGCGCCGCCCGGGCGCTCGCCGACCGGGACGATATGGACGCCGAGGCCATCGCCCGGCGGGCCATGGAAATCGCCGCCGGCATCTGCATCTATACGAACGAAAACATTACCCTGGAGAAAATCCGCGCATGACCGATTTCAGTCCGCGGGAGATCGTTTCGGAACTGGACCGTTTCATCGTCGGCCAGAACGACGCCAAGCGCGCCGTGGCCATCGCGCTGCGCAACCGCTGGCGCCGTCAGCAGTTGGACGACATGATGAAAGAGGAAGTTCTGCCCAAGAACATTCTGATGATCGGGCCGACCGGCTGCGGCAAGACGGAGATCGCCCGCCGTCTGGCTCGCCTCGCCAACGCGCCCTTCATCAAGGTCGAGGCCACCAAATTCACCGAAGTCGGCTATGTCGGGCGCGATGTCGAACAGATCGTTCGCGATCTGGTCGAAGTGGCGATCCAGATGGCGACCGCCGGCCAACGCAAGGAAGTCTTGCCGAAAGCGGAACTGGCCGCCGAGGACCGGGTGCTGACCGCCCTGGTGGGCGAGAATGCCAGCGAGTCGACCCGCCAGACCTTTCGCAAGAAGCTGCGCGAAGGGGATCTGGACGAGAAGGAAATCGAGTTGCAGGTGCAGGAAAGCGGCGGCCTGAACATGCCGACGCTGGACATCCCCGGCATGCCCGGCGCGCAGATGGGCATGATCAATCTGAACGACATGCTGGGCAAGGCGTTCGGCGGGCGCATGAAGACCCGCAAGATGACCGTGTCGGAATCCTACGAGGTTCTGCTGGAAGAAGAGGCCGACAAGCTGATCGACCAGGAACGCACCGCCCAGCAGGCCATCGAGATGGTGGAGCAGAACGGCATCGCCTTCATCGACGAAATCGACAAGATCACCATCCGCAACGACCGCCAGGGCGGCGATGTCAGCCGGGAAGGGGTGCAGCGCGACCTGCTGCCGCTGATCGAGGGGACCACCGTCTCCACCAAATACGGCGCGGTGAAAACCGACCATATCCTGTTCATCGCGTCAGGCGCCTTTCATCAGGCGAAACCGTCGGACCTGCTGGCGGAACTGCAGGGCCGCCTGCCGATCCGGGTGAACCTCAACGCCCTGACCGAAGCGGATTTCGGCCGTATTTTGAGGGAGCCGGAGAACAGCCTGATCAAACAGTATGTCGCCCTGATGGGGACGGAGGGCGTGACGCTTTCCTTCACCGAGGACGCCATCGACAAGGTCGCCGCACTCAGCGCGCAGATCAATCAGACGGTGGAAAATATCGGCGCGCGACGCCTGCACACCATCCTGGAAAAGATGCTGGAAGAGATCAGCTTCTCCGCCTCCGACCGGGGTGGCGAAACCATCGAGATTTCCGCCAACTATGTCGACGAACAGGTCAGCGGCCTGGCGGCGGACACGGATTTGAGCCGGTTTATTTTGTGATCTGAGTTCGCCTTAGCGAAAGCCTGCGACACTTCCGTGGAAGTACCTACAACTGCTTTCGCTTAACCGGGTGTGAGATACCGCGCATCAGCCAGGAACTTCTCCGTGTGTACAGGCCAAAGTGAGCGGCTCTAAGAACTCAGGGCAAAGAACACTTGGAATGTGTACACCCTCCGAGAGCCGTTCAAGCAGCACCTAGCTTAGATCTCTCTTTACTCCGTCGTATCTTTGGGGTTTCCCTGGTTCCACCCACGGCTCGAACGGGGTGACTTAGCAGTTCCACTGATCCTTTGCGCCACTCCAGTCTGCGTCGTCGAACGCGCGGGACCGGGCGCGACTACTGGATGGCTCCTCTCCGTGCGCGTAGATCTAGACCGCAAAAAAACCGTCTTCGCTTCATAGGCGCAGCTAATTAGGACCTTGGCCAGACAGAGGAGGCCAACTGTCGCGACGGAAGCAACCGCAGCATCCCCCAGGACACTCCTCGCGCCCCGCATGAAATCCGATACGGTGCCAACCGTAAGATAGACCCCCGCGCCACCGACGAAAACGATAGCTACAAGTATCAGGCTTATGAAACCCAACTCGGACTTCCGCAGTGGCACGGGATCATTCTGATACTCTTCGTTAAGGGGGGTATTGTCTTGGGGGGGAAGAAAAATAGACATCTGTAGCCTCCCACTTTAATCTCATTATTACCCATCCCTAAATGTAAGCTAACACCTTCTTTCAAAAAAATCATTATAAAACGCGCCGCTAAATAATTGAGAGATTCGCCCTTTCTGTATATAGTAAATCTCGCAATAACCCATGAAAACTTGAAATGGCGCGATATAAAGTCAGCGGAATAGAATTTGGCAGTGGCGAATCCGCACTTGCTATGTGCGAACTTGCTAGCCGTGACCGTGTTGTAATTCCGAAAGAAGTGAGGCGAGTACTGAACTGGATTGGAACTGAGAGTAGCAGTCGACTACTTGCATTTTTGAAAGAGCCCGGGTGCGTTACTTTTTTCCCCAGTATTGCCCAGGAAAATTTTAAGAATGACCTTGGCATTCCTTCTTCGGGGAAAGTAAGAGCGGCTGACGCTTTCAGGGTAACCGCCGTGCTTCGACCAACTTCCATCGACGTTGCAGGAAGACTTCAACTTGATCCCTTCATTAAGGACTTCTTGAGCATTGAAAACGAACCATCCGAAACTCGATTAGTTGCGTTAGCCTATGATGATCGCTTGGAGCTGTTGTCGTTGCCCTATTACCGCGCCTTCGCGATGGAGGCTGCGAAAGATATAGATGCAGACGACCTTGGATACGGATACGCTGGCACAGCCAACGATCTAGCGAGTTAGCATACATGACAATTCTACTGATGGACGCGCTGCCGCATCGCGACGCGTGGGCGGAAGCGCTGCGGGAGAAATTGCCGGGGCATGAGGTTCGGGTCTGGCCCGATGTCGGCAATGCCGACGAGATCGAACATGCGGTGGCCTGCTTCCCGGAGTTGGGGGAGTTGGCGAAACTGCCGAACCTGAAGGCGATGCACTCGCTGTGGGCCGGGATCGACCATGTCACCCGCGACCCGGACATGCCCTGGTCCGTGCCGCTGATCCGGATGGTGGATCACAGCCTGACGCAGGGCATGCTGGATTACGTCACCGGCCATGTGTACCGCTTCCACCTGACCATGCCGGCCTTCGAGGCGCTTCAGGCGCAGGCCGAGTGGCATCAGCAAGTACCGCCGCTGGTCGAGGAACGCAGTGTCGGCATCATGGGGATCGGCGTGTTGGGATCGGTCATCGCCAAACAGCTTGCCGGGCTGGGTTTCCAGGTCCGGGGCTGGGCGCGCACGCAGAAGACCATCGACGGCGTCGACTGTTTCGCCGGCGACGCGGGGCTGACGGATTTTCTGGCGGGAACCGAAATCCTGGTTCTGCTGCTGCCGAACACGCCGGAGACGGCGGACATCGTCAACGACGAGACGCTGGCCAAACTGCCGGCGGGCGCGACCCTGATCAATGCGGGCCGGGGCACGCTGATTGACGAGGGTGCGCTGATCCAGTCGCTCGACTCCGGGCATCTGACCGCCGCCACGCTCGACGTTTTCAAGACGGAACCCCTGCCCAAGGATCACCCGTTCTGGGCCCATCCCAAGATTTCCGTCACCCCGCATGTGGCGGCGGAAACCCGGATCTCCACCGCATCGGAATCCATCGCCAGGAACATCCGGCATCTGGAAAGCGGCGGATCTTTCGACGAAATCGACGGCGTCGTGGACGCTAAGGCGGGCTACTAGACAGTCTGCCGCAAACCGTTCTTCCGATTGAGGGAACGCCCATGTCCAAACCCACCCTTCACATGATCGCGGGTGCGCCGCAGCCGGTCGCACCCTTTTCCCACGCGGCGGAGGCCGATGGCTGGGTGCATCTGACCGGCCAGATGCCGACCCATCCCGACGACCCGGAGAAGCCCCTGCCCGACGGGATCGAGGCGCAGACGGTCCGGGTAATGGAAAACCTGAAGATCGTGTTGGCGGGCCTGAATCTCAGCCTGGAACACGTGGTGCAGATGCGCGTCTATCTGACCGAGTTCGAACGCGATTACGCCGCCATGAACGAGACCTATCGCGGCTTCTTTTCGGAAGGGCGGCTGCCCGCCCGCACCTGCGTCGGCGTGACGGCGCTGGCCGTCAACGCGCTGGTCGAAATCGACTGCGTCGCCAAGCGCCCCTAACCCAGCGGCGCACCCGCCAACGTCGCGGTTGCGCGGATTTCGACCATCGCTTCCCGCACATGCCGGCGCAGCCATTGATGCGCCGGGTCCGTGTGGGTGCGGGCGTGCCAGGCCAGTGTGACGTCGAAAAAGGGCGTCGGCACAGGCAGGGGGGCCATCTGAAGGCCGTAAGTCTGCGCGAAATAGTGCGCCGCGGTCGACGGCATGGAGATGAAGACGGGCCGGGTTTTCAGGATGAACGGCACGGTGGGAAAGTGGGAGACGGCGCAGACGATCCGGCGCGCCTTCCCCTGCGCCGCCAGCACCCGGTCGACCGCCCCTTTCGGGTCGCCGGTAACCGACAGGATCAGATGGTCATGCTCCAGATAGGCTTGCAGATCCAGCCGGTCGGGCAGCGGTCCGATCTGCTTGGCGTCGAAAAGGACGCTGAAACCTTCCCGGTAGAGGGTCTCCACATGGTGCCGGCGGTCGCCGCCGCCGGGCGGCGCGGCGCTGAGGGCAAGGTCCGCATCCCCCTCGTCCAGGCGGCTTAACATACTGAGGTGATCGGACGGCCGGACGATCAGCACAATGCCCGGCGCTTCCCGCGCCAACCGGGCCAACAGGTTTGGAACCAGGATGAATTCAAGATCGTCCGGCGCGGCCAGCCTGACGGTCATGCTGGCGGTGGCCGGGTCGAACCGGCGCGAGGCGCGCAGGCCCGCATCGATCTCGTTCAGTGCGGGTTCCACCGTTTCCCAGAAGGTGCGCGCCGTGGGCGTCGGCTCCATACCGGCAGCGCCGCGCACGAACAGCGGATCGTCCACCGCATCGCGCAATCGCCCCAGCGCCATGCTGACCGCCGACGGTCCAAGATACAGCCGGTCCGCCGCCTTCCGAACGCTGCCCTCCCGCATCAGGGCGGAAAAGACCAGCAGCAGGTTGAGGTCGAGTTTTCTTAAATCAATTTCACTGAATGTTTCATTCATTCCAATCAATTTGAATGATTTCATAATTGATATCAAATCATCCCCAACAGCGGCCGGCGGACATCGACGGCATCCAGTCAAAACAGGAGGATGACACATGAAGATCGGGATTATCGGATCGGGGAATATGGGCCGTAGCCTGGGCGTTCGCTTCGCAAAGGTCGGTCATCAGGTGTTCTTCGGGGCGCGCCGAGCGGAAACGGCGGAGGCGGCGGCCCAACTGGCGGGCGAGGGCGCCCGCGCCGGCACAAATGATGAGGCCGCGGCCTTTGCCGACGTTCTTCTATGGACCATCCGCAGTGACGACCCAACGGAAGTGCTGACCGATCCCAGCCTGTTGAACGACAAGGTCGTTATCGATCTGAACAACCGGAACTATGCAGACGATGTGAAGAACGGCGCATGGTTCGATACGGCCATCGGCGAAATGCTCCAAAGGAATGCGCCGGACGCGAAAGTCGTCAAAGCCTTCAACACCATCGCCATGGAAGCTTTCGACACCACGCCGGAAAAGCTGCGCGAGGCGGGCGCGCAGGTCTTCCTGGCCGGAAACGACGCCGACGCCAAGGAAGCGGTGGCGCGCATCGCGCACGATATCGGTTTCGGCAGCGTGGATCTGGGGTCGGGCGCAGCGGCGATGCGCGCCGCAGAGGCGCTAGGCGACGTCATCCGCCTGCTGATCATCGACGGCGGCCATGGCGGCCGCGCGCATCTGGGGTTCTCGATGCTACCGGAACCCGACCTCGACACCATCGGAACGCGGCAGGAAAGTAGTTACCGCTAAGAAATCAGGCTCATCCCGGTGTGTCCCGGAACGGTTCGGCCACAATCTGATATTCGTCTTCGTAGACAAGGTAGCCGGGCCGTTCCGTTTTCAGCATCTCTGTATGGAACCCGTGATCTTGGAGGATTCCCATCAGGTTTCGCGCCATTCCGATATGCTCGACAGCATGCGGCTTAAACCATGAAACCCCTTTGCTTTGCCGTCGATAGTATCCTTTCGAGTTGGACCGATTTAGCCGTTCCGGCTGAAGTAAGTTCTGTTCGAACCAATCAAGAAACGTGGTGAGACTGTCGCGTTCGGTTTTCGAGAGCCGTGGGTCTCCCTTAAGGGAATAAGCTGCGGAGAAAAATCCGTCCTTCACGCCCGAAGCATCGTTGTGTCGAAGCAAAACGAACCGCACAAACATCACTTACAGGCTCTTCAGCTACCCATCGCCTCGGCGATGGCGAGGATGCGGTACATGGAGCGCAGGACCGGCTTTTCGATCAGCTTGTTGTCGATGACGACCAGGCCGGTCCCGGCCTCCTCGAACGCCGCGACGATCCGCTGGGCCTGGGCGATCTGTTCGGCGTTGGGGGTGAAGGTTTCCTCGATGATGGGAAGCTGCTTCGGATGGATCGCGCCCTTGCCCGTCATGCCGATGGCGCGGCAGCGGGCCGCCTCTTCCGCCAACCCGTCCATATCGTTCAGGTCCAGATAGGGAACGTCGATCAGGTCCACCCCGGCCATGGCGGCTGCATGGACGCAGCGCGTGCGGGCGTAGGCCAGCCCGTCCCAGGTCGGCTCCACCCGCAGTTCCGCGGCCATGTCCACACCGCCGAACAACAGGGAGTCGATCCGGGTGCTGGCGGCGGCGATCTCCTTGCAGGCGTCCAGTCCCTCGTTGGTTTCAACGATCAACTGCAGGCGCAGCGCGCTGTCCGCGCCGTCCAGCAATTCGTCCAGCAACCTGATTTCGTCCGGGCTTTTCACTTTCGGCAGCATCAGGCCGGTCGGCGGCTGTTCCGATTCCAGCACGGCCAGAATGTCCGCCAACCCGTCTTGCGTCCGCAGGGAGTTCACCCGGATCAGCACCTCCGACCGGCCGAAATCCGGGCCTGTTGCAAACATCGCCATGGTGGCGGTGCGGGCCCGATCTTTGTGCGGCGGGGCAATCGCGTCTTCCAGATCGATACACACAATGTCCGCACCGGTCCTGACCGCCTTCGGAAACATGTCGAGCCCGGTTCCGGGCACGAACAGAAAACTACGGCGCGGCCTGATCCGCGCGGTGTCGAATTCACTCACCCCAACTCTCCCCGACGAACCGTGTTCAGCGCTGCCGGCGCAACAGCACATAGAGCGCTCCGGTTCCGCCGTCCTTCTGCTGCGCTTGCTGAATGGACAGGATCTTCTGCCGCATCGGCGCTTCATTCAACCAGCGCGGCACGCCGGTCTGCAAAACGCCCTTGCCCTTGCCGGTCACCACCAGCACGCAGCGCCGGCCGGTCGCGTATGCGCCATCGATAAACGCATACAGGGCGCGATGGGCGCTTTCCTGTGTGTGTCCGTGCAGGTCGAGCCGCGCTTCGATGGCGAGCTTGCCCCGGCGCAACCGGTCGGCGGTCCGTTTGTCCACCCCGGGCGATGCGCCGACCGACAGGGCGGGCGCGGGCTTTCCCGGCGGCGGCTGTACCGGCGGCGGCGCGGCGCGCGGCGATTTACCCTTGGTGGAGACCTGCTTGCGCGGGAACTCCTCCGCCCGGTCCGCATAAAGCGAGTCTATGGAGCGGATGGAAGCGGGGCGCGATTTCAGCGGCCTGACGGACTCGGCCACCTGACGCCACAGATCCGCGTCGGTTTCCCCGCCTCCCGTTTTCTTTTTTCCTGCCACGTAACGCCGTCTCAAAGACCCGATAGACTGCCAAAATAGAGGCCCCGTCCGGATTTGGACAGCGGCATCGGCCCCGCGTCCGCGGGTTTCGCGCAGACCCGGATGAGCGCATAGCAGATAGGGCGCGGCGGCCGAAAGATTAGGGTTCGGGGCTTCGCTCCGGACAAGCGGAAACCGCACGCGCCCGGCTGCGGGCCGCGGACCGTCACATCCCGGTCGAAGTAAACGGCCCGATGGCGCACACCCGACCCTGAACGGCGCGTGCGGCGCCGGGCCGGCTATGCGTCTTCGATAACCAGAATGTGCAGGCGGCGCGGACCGTGGGCGCCGAGATAGATGGTCTGCTCGATGTCGCCCGTCCGCGACGGGCCGGTCACCATATTGACCGACCGCGGCAGCGCGCCCTTGTCCCGCACCAAATCCCAACCGTCTTCATAGGCCGCTTTGATTTCCGAACGCTTCACCACGACGACATGGGTTTCGGGCAGGAAATTCAGGGTGATGGGGCTGTTTGGGCCGGACATCATCATCAGGGTGCCGGTTTCGGCAACACCGCAGACCGCCTTGGACAGGCCGACGATATCGGCGCCGTCGCTGGGGCCGGTCTTGACCTCCAGCGCCGGGCGCTTGTCCCACGGCACAGCCCGAAGCTCCGGATTGTCCGCCATGCGGAACGCAGCCGGTAGGTTCTCCCCGGCCAGATATTCCGCCACCGCATCGGGGATCGCATCGGCCGACGGCAGGCGGGCCACGGTCGCATTCACCTTTTCCGCCCGCGCCACGAACAGATCCACCAGACCCGCCGCGTCCTTGTCGACGCGGGACGGGATGATGCCGCGCGGACGGCTGGCGAGGCGCTTTTCCAGCATGTCCGGCGTCTCGCGCATCGGCGCGGCGGCCTCTTCCAAATTGCTGCGGATGCGCCCCAGGATCTGATTGCGTGACGCGCTCATCGGGCCGGCCTCCGTTTGCCGCCCCGGGCGGCCCATTGATCCTGGAAAGTGGACCCGGCGGGCACCGCCATGTCGCGGTGGTCGGTCCATCCGGAGGCCAGCGGCAGCGCGTTCACCCGGCCTTTGCCGCGCCCCATCATCCGAAGCGCCATCGACCCGACCCGGTTCGCCATGCGGTAGAGCGCGGGGCGGCTGGCGAAGAAGGACCAGATATCCAACCCGGCCCGCACCGCGGGAGGCGAGAGGCCCTTGTCATATTCCTGCACCCGGTAGTGGCGCATCATTTTGGGCAGCGGGATGCGCATCGGGCAGACCGACTCGCACCGGCCGCAGAAGGTCGAGGCGTTGGGCAGATGGCCCGCCTGCTCGACGCCCAGGAAGGTTGGAGTCAGCACCGAACCGATGGGACCGGGATAGACCCAGCCATAGGAATGGCCGCCGACCGCGTGATAGACGGGACAGTGGTTCATGCAGGCGCCGCAGCGGATACAACGCAGCGCATCCTGAAACTCGCTTCCCAGCAGTTCCGACCGCCCGTTATCCAGGATCACGACATGGTAGTTTTCCGGTCCGTCCGGGTCTTCCGCCCGCCGCGGTCCGGTGGAAAAGGTGGTGTAGGCGGTGAAATCCTGCCCCGTCGCGGAACGGGCCAGCACCCGAAGCACCGCACTGGCGTCGTCGACGGTCGGGACCACCTTCTCGATGGAAGCGATGACGATATGGGTCTTGGCCAGCGTCTGGGTCAGGTCCCCGTTACCCTCGTTGGTGACGATGACGCTGGAGCCGGTCTCCGCGATCAGGAAATTGGCCCCGGTGATGCCGACCTCCGCCTCCATATATTTCTGGCGCAGCACGGTGCGCGCTTCGTTCAGAAGCTGGGACGGTTCCGACAACGGGCGGCCATCTTCCAAATGCCTGTGGGACTCGCGGAACACGTCCTCGACTTCTTCCCGCAGGACGTGGACCGCGGGCGCGATGATGTGGCTGGGCGGCTCCTTACGCAGTTGCACGATATATTCGCCAAGATCCGTTTCGACCGCCTGCATGCCCGCCGCTTCAATGGCGTCGTTCAGCGCGATCTCCTCGGCGATCATGCTCTTGCCCTTGGTCACCATCTTGGCGTCGACGGACTTGCAGATATCCAAAACGATCTTGCGCGCTTCCGCCGCCGTAGAGGCCCAATGGACCTGGGCCCCGGCCTCCGTCGCTTTGCGCTCATAACGCTCCAGATAGTGATCGAGATTGGCCAGCGTATGATTCTTGATATCCCGCGCCTGGTCGCGCAGCGCTTCGAATTCCGGCAGATCCTCGGCGGCTTCCTTGCGGCGTTCGATAAAGCCGATCTTCATTTGCGCCAGGGCTTGCTGAAGATTTTCGTTCTTCAGCGCCCGCGAGGCGTTTTCCTTGAATTCCCTGGTGGTCGGATCCATCAGCCATGCTCCTTCGCAGGCGTCTCCGCCTCGCCGATCGGGGCTGTGTCCCCGACGCCGGCAAGCACCTCCGCCACGTGGCGCACCCGGATCGCCTGACCCTCTCGGTGCAGCTTGCCCGCCATGTTCAACAAACAGCCCATATCTCCGGCCAGCAGCGTATCCGCGCCGGTGGCGGCGATGTCGGACGCCTTCTCGGACACCATCTTGTTGGAGATTTCCGGGTATTTGACGCAGAAGGTTCCGCCGAAACCGCAGCAGACTTCCGCCGACGGCAATTCCCGCAAGCCCAGGCCCTTCACACTGTTCAGTAAGGTGCGCGGCTGGAATCAGGTTTTGTGGGACAGTAATGAGTTCCCCAACGCAGCCAGCCTGGATGCAGTTCTGCCGGACAAACCAATTTGGCTGAGCCGTGTTGACGGGCACGCCGGCTGGGCCAACAGTGCCGCGCTTGAGTTAGCCGGCATCGACAGAAACACGCCTGATCCCGATGGCGGGCAGATCATTCGCGACGCAGACGGCAATGCCACTGGCGTGCTTATCGACAATGCCATGGGTCTGCTACGCAGTCAGATTCCACCTCTGACTAAGGAGGAAATCAAATACGCACTCACAACTTCCATG
>JANQIT010000121.1 GCA_028282025.1 Hwanghaeella sp.
GCCGTATGCGGGTCGATCAACTCGCCGGTCGATTTATGCAGCGCCCCGATCGCCGCCAGCGTCTCATCGTCCGACAGACGCCGGGCGTCGAACGCCTCACAAGCCAGGCTCCAGCGTTCCGGCCCAAGATTCAAAGCCCCGTTCCGGCGGAACTGCTGCATCGCCTCCGCCGTCGCCGCCCCGTCGCGGTCGTACAGATCGAAGAGATAGCGTTCGAAATTGCTGGAGATCTGAATATCCATGCTGGGCGCCAGGGTTGGAACAACGTCCCTTGTCGATAATTCGCCGGTTTCGAAGAACCGCGTCAGGATGTCGTTGCTGTTCGACCCGATAATAAGCTGATCGACGGGTACGCCCATTTTCTGGGCCCCGTAGGCGGCGAAGATATTGCCGAAATTCCCGGTCGGCACGGCGAAAGAGACCGCGCGGTCCGGCGCGCCCAGCGAAACGGCGGCATGCACATAGTACACGATCTGCGCCATGACCCGCGCCCAGTTGATCGAGTTGACGGCGCTGACCCGCATTTCGTCGCGAAACCCTTCGTCCGCGAACATCGCCTTCACAAGGTCCTGGCAATCGTCGAAAGTGCCTTCGATGGCGATATTGTGCACATTGGCCGACGGCACGGTCGTCATCTGGCGCTGTTGGACGGGGGAAACCCGGCCCTTCGGATGCATGATGAAGATATCGATGGCATCCCGGTCGCGGCAGGCTTCGATAGCCGCCGACCCGGTGTCGCCGCTGGTCGCCCCGACGATGGTGACCCGCTCGCCCCGCTTCTCCAGCACATGATCGAACAACAGGCCGACCAATTGCAGCGCATAGTCCTTGAAGGCGATTGTCGGGCCGTGGAACAGTTCCATCAGCCAGAGGTCGTTGTTCAACTGTTTCAGCGGCGCGACCGCGTCATGATCGAACCCGGCATAGGCGTCCACGACGATGCGGGCGAAGTCGTCTTCGTCTATCGCATCGCCGACGAAGGGCTGCATCACCCGGATCGCCAGTTCGCTGTAGCTGAGGCCGCGCATCGCGCGCAGATCGTCGGCCGACAGTTTCGGCCAATAGGCCGGCACGTACAGCCCGCCGTCGCGCGCAAGCCCCGCCAGCAGCACATCTTCGAAATCAAGGACCGGCGCGCCGCCCCGCGTGCTGATATAGTCCATAATCCTTCACACCCCTCCGTAACCGCCGCCATGCGGGCTGCACGGCGCGAAAACCGCCACGGCAAAGTCTTAGAAGCGCATGCCGCCCAGGGCAAGCCGGGCTTGCGACATCAAAGGGCTGGCGCGCGTCGGCTCAACGATCCTGGCCGTAAACGGTTCCGTCCGGGTTGAAATTCCGCCAGGCGAACCAGTAGCCGATATGTCCCGGCAGGCGGGCCAACCGCGCGCCGCGGGGGCCGATCAGGGCGTCCTCCCGGATCCGCCATTCCGCGCCCCTGTCATCGACGAGGACGGGAGCGCCGGCACCGCCGGCAAGTTTTCTGAAGCTGTTGGGTCCGGCCCGATAGGCGCGAACCGTGCGGCTGGCGGGCTCTCCCACCAGCACAAGCGCGGTATCGCCGATCCGGTCATTGATTACCGGCTCCGTCTGAAACGCGGTCAGCGGCCAGGCTTTCTGGGCGTCGGTGTCTCGCAGCACATAGACATAAGCTTTGGCGGGCAGCGCCGTATCCTCGACATGCACCGGGAACATAAGGTCGTCGCTGGCGAAATACGCGCCATAGGCCCGTCCCGGCGTATAGTCCCGGTCGTATCCGGTCCATCGGGAGAGTACGGTGCTGTGCGGATGGCGTGCGTACCAGGTCTCCCAGGTCGTGATCGTCACCGGGCGCACCTTCAGTTCGATACCGCTATGCGCAAGGTCGCCGGTGACCGGACGGCCGGTGAACTGATTCCACAGCGAATGGGTCCTGGTGTCGTACATCAGTTTGTTCGAACGGTAGAGAAAGCCGCTCGACCCGAACACGAAGGGTTCGTCATACCCTTCCACCCTGGTGTCGAACAAAATGCCGGAGCCGCACAGGGTGCAATAGGCCAGTGTGACCGGAACGCCGCCGATCACATCGTTGAACATCTCATGCCAATCCATGAAACGGAACGGATAGGCCCGGGCGTCGCCGTTGATCTCGACGCCGAACACCAGCTCATCCGGTTGCAGATACCCGGCCTCCGCCGGGTCGATCAGTTCAGGATCAGTCAGCGCCGGGATGCCGTCCTTGCGAACGCCGCCCCAGGCGATCTCCGCAACCCGGATGGTCCGTTCGAAACCGGGATAGACAAACAGGCGGAAGTCCTTGTCGATTTTGGCGAACAGATCGCCCTTGAACCTGTCATAGTCGGGGAACGGCTGAAGCGCCGTGTTCCGCTGCACCCATTTCACCCAATCCCCATGCGCCGGGCCGGCGTCCTCTCCGGTCAGGGCGACCAGGGTGCTCCGAATCTCATCCTCGACCGCCGGAAAAAAACGCCAAAGGTCCACCAGCGCGAAGGCGATGTCCGGCTTTCCGCGCCGTTCGATCCGGTTCAGAAGCTCCTTTGCCTCGGCCACGCTGCCGTTCACCGTCGCCCAGGCCAGATCGTAGGCGTTCGTCGTCTCCGGTCCGGCGGCCTGCTGAGCGGCGGCGGCGTTCGTCAGGCCAAACATGAGGAGAACGGCGGCAAACAGCGAACGGAACGGTCCGGGCATCGCGGTGGGTCCTGCAGATGGTGGGCTACCGGATAAGATGGCTCATCCAGAGGCCGTTCGCCGCTAAAACTTCTTCACAGGGGCGTAGGCGCGTTCGAAAACAGGCGCAGGCGACAGGATCAGTTCCCGAGATAGCGCTGCCGCAGGTGTGTTTGGAACGCGGAGGGATCGAGCGGCCTGCCGGTCGCCCGTTCGACAATTTCATCGCTGGACAGGGAGGACGCGTGGCGATGCACATTTTCCCGCAGCCAGCCCCGCAACGGCGCGAAATCGCCCTTGGCGATGCCGGGCAGGATCGTGGAATCCGCGGCGGCCGCCGCCTTGAAAAGCTGCGCCGCCGTCATCGCCCCCAACGTATAGGTCGGGAAATAGCCGAAGGCGCCATCGTACCAGTGAATATCCTGCAGGCAGCCCACCCTGTCTTCAGGCGGCGTAACGCCCAGCAGACCGCGCATGCCTTCGTTCCAGGCCGCGGGCAGATCGGCCAGCGGCAAGTCGCCGCTCAGCAGGGCCCGCTCCAACCGGAAGCGCAGAATCACATGGGCGGGATAGGTCACTTCGTCCGCCTCGACCCGGATGAAGTCCGGCTCCACCCAATGATAAAGGCGTTCCAGCGCCGCGTCCTCGAAAGCGGGCTGGGGCCCGAATGTGTCGCGCATCAATGGCGCCACATAGGAAATGAACTCGGGTGACCGGCAGGCCTGCATTTCAATCAGCAGGGACTGGCTTTCATGGATCGCCATGCCGCGGGCGTCGCCCACCGGCTGTCCGCGCCAGTCCGGCGGCAGGTTCTGTTCGTACAGCGCGTGCCCGGTCTCATGCAATGCGGCCATCAGGGCGAAGGCGGGGTCGGCCTCGTCATAGCTGACCGTGATCCGCCGGTCCCCGGCATAGCCGGTAGAGAAGGGATGCGCGCTTTCATCCATGCGCCCGGCATCGAAATCGAAGCCGACCGTCGCCGACAAGCGTTCCGCCAGGGCCTTCTGGCGATCCACCGGGAACGGCCCTTCAACGGTGGGTTTCGGCCCTGCGGCCCGCTGCTTTTCCAGTACGGCGTCCAGGAATTCCGGCAGGAAGGCCGCATACTCATCGAAGATGGCCGAAATCCGGTCCGCGGAGGCGCCCGGTTCGAAATCGTCCATCAAGGCGTCGTAAAGCGTCAGGTCCAATGTCTCGGCCAGGATCTCCCCCCGTTGCAGGGTCAGATCGACAACGTCCTGAAGGAGCGGCAGAACAGCCGCGAAGTCCGAGTCCCTGCGGGCGTCGCGCCAGGCGTGTTCGCAGGCCGACCCGGCCTTGGACAAGGCCGACACCAAAGACTGCGGGATCGCCGACGCTTTTCTGAACGCGCGCTGCATTTCCCGCAGGTTGGCCGTCTGCCAATCGTTGAGGTCCGCCCCCTCCGCCACGTTCAGCAGGTCGCCGACCTTTGGGTCGGTGGTCATGTCATGACATAGCACGCGGAGGGTCGCCAACTGTTCGCCGCGCGCTTCCGCCCCGCCCGGCGGCATCATCACGGCAGCGTCCCAATGCAGGACCGAAAGCGCCTCACCCAGAACATTCAGGCGCTTGAAACGAACCTCCAGGTCGCGGTAGGCGTCGATCGGCGTCACGCCTCGACCTCTTCCGGCCGCTTGCGGTGATAGATCACGTAGATCGCCAGCAGGGCGACAGCCAGACTGTACCAGGTGATGGCGTATTGCAGGTGGTCGTTCTTGATATCCAGCGACCATTGCCGACCGCGCGGCAGGGAGCCGCGCGCGCTTTGATCGGACGACAGGATGTAGTGGTTCGGCATGGGGCCGACGCCCGCCTTGGCCGCCATGGCCGGCGGGTCGATGTTGAACCAGGCGTTGTTCTCGGGCTCGTTCTCCGGCACCACGGCCTCCTGTATCCAGGAGCGCGGCTTCACGAAGCGCAACAAGCCGGTCACCGTCTGTTCGCCCTGCAGCAGGCCATCGGGGCGCAAGGATCGGTCGCGCGCCTCGAACGGCACCCAGCCGCGATTCACCAAGATGGCGGACCCGTCGGCAAGGCGCAGCGGCGTCACCACATTGATGCCCGCCTTGCCGTTCAAAGCCCGGTTCACCAGGTGGAACTCGTTATCATGATCGTAGGTGCCGGTGACCCGGATGGGCAGGAATTCGTGGTTTTCCTCATCCAGCGGACCGGCGGGAATCGCAGACGGCGTCAGACCGGCGCGCGACTGCAATTTGTCGATCAAACCCTGTTTCCATTCAAGCCGCTGCACCTGCCAAGTGCCCAGGGCCAGCAGCGTGATCAGCGCCGGAATGGTGAACAGCGTCGGGATGAGTTTCGGACGAAACCCCATAAACAGTCTCCTGCCGTTTCCTCTTGGAGAGGTTCAGCTATCGGCGTCGAACGTGTTGACGCCGGTATCGCCCGCCTTGTTTAGATATTGCAGCGCGATCAACAAGCCCTTTGTACGGGGCAGCAGCAGGAAGACAACCGCTGCGACAACGGGACACGCCACAAGCATGGGCGTCATAACGCCGGTCTCGAAGGCGAACATCACCCATATACCGATCCCGACACCCAGCGTGCCGGCGATCAAAATGATGAAGGGAACGGCCCCGTCCCCCGCATCTTCCTGGCTGAGGTCCAGACCGCAATGATCGCAGCGTTCCGTAACCTTCAGAAATGACCGATAGAGTTTGCCCGTGCCGCAACGCGGACAAAGCCCCCGGAAACCGGTCTCCCAAGCAGAGAGGGTCGGTGTCTCGGGGGCTTTCATCTCATGGTCCGCAGCGGGATTGCGCCGTGGCCGCGATTACGCGCCCCACCAATAGACGCAGATGAACAGGAACAGCCAGACGACATCGACGAAGTGCCAGTACCAGGCGGCCGCTTCGAAACCGAAATGCTGCTGCGGCGTGAAATCGCCCCGCATCGACCGCACCAGGCAGACCGCCAGGAAGATCGTCCCGACGATGACGTGGAAGCCGTGGAACCCGGTCGCCATGTAGAAGGTGGAGCTGTAGATCCCATCGGTGAAACCGAACGCAGCGTGGCTGTATTCGTACGCCTGCAACGCGGTGAAGATGACGCCCAGGAACACGGTCAAGGCCAGACCTTGGACCAGTTGTTCCCGCTTGCCTTCACGCAAGGCATGGTGAGCCCAGGTCACGGTGCAGCCCGAGAGCAGCAGAACCAGGGTGTTCATGAAGGGAAGAGAGAAGGGATCGAATGTCTCGACACCCACCGGCGGCCAGACCCCGCCGGTATGTTCGACCCGGTCGAACAGGATTTCCTGCCCGGCGAACAAGCTGGCGTCGAAATAAGCCCAGAAGAAGGCGGCGAAGAACATCACTTCCGAGGCGATGAACAAGGCCATGCCGTACCGCAGGCCGAGTTGAACCACCGGCTTGTGGTCGCCCTTATGCGCTTCCTTCACGACGTCCTTCCACCAGAAGTACATGGTCGCCAGGATCAGCAACAGGCCGGGGGCCGCAATCCAGACCCCCACGCTTTCCGCACCGACGATGTCCGGATGCATGAAGATCACGAGGCCGAAGGTGAACACGAAGCCCGAAAGGGCGCCCAAGGCCGGCCACGGGCTTGGATCCACCAAATGATAGTCATGATTGGGTGCGTGATGATCTGCCGCGCTCATACCCTTTCCCCCTTCCTGAATGGGCCGGCTGTCCGGCCCGGAAAATTCCTAATCGCTGTCGCCGCCCGCTGTTTCCAGCGCCGCCAGTTGGTCTTCTTCATCCTCATCGCTTTCCATTTCGAAGAACGTGTAGGAAAGCGTGATCGTCTTAACTTCTTCCTGGTTCGGATCCTGATCGATTTCCGGATCGACGAAATAGGCCACGGGCATGTCTATGCTTTCGCCCGGCTCCAGCCGCTGCTCGACAAAACAGAAGCAATCGATCTTGTGGAAGTAGGGACCGGACTTCTGCGGCGTCACGTTGAAGGTCGCGGTGCCGACAATCGGCCGGTCGGAAAGATTCGTGGCGCGATAGAACGACACGGCGTTCTCACCGACCTTCAAGGTTACTTCCCGCTGAACCGGCTCGAACTTCCATTCAAGGCCGCGGGCGGTGGAGGCGTCGAACCGGACCTTGATCTCCCGGTCCAGAACCTGCTGGCTTTCTTCCGCAGCGACCTGTGTCGTGCCGCCATAGCCCGTGACCCGGCAGAACCAGTCGTACAAGGGAACCGATGCGTAGGACAGGCCGATCATGCCGATCACCACGCCGACAACGGCGACCATGGTGCGCTTGTTCTTGTTGTCCATCGTTGCGGCCATGGGTTCAGCCTCCACTCATACGGATAATCGACACGAAATACACCAGCACGCAAAAGGCCACGATGGCCAGCGCCGTTGCTATATTCTTCGTCCGTTGCCGGCGATGCGGTTCAGTGTCGCCCGGCGATCTGGGCCGCTGATTGTTTTCTTCCGTCATTTCAACCGTTGTCTCTGTCACAGCCAGCTCCCCATCCGTTTAGAAGGTGAACAGGCCGGCCAGACCCGAATGCGCGCCGTCCGCAATCAACATCGCGAACAGACCGAATAGATAGAAAATAGAATAGCCGAACAGCCGGCGCGCCGCTTTATCCGTCGTGTCCTTGCACACCGCGACAGCACCGGCCAGGAAGACCAGATTCATCAGGAAAGCGGCGGCAGCGTAATGGAAGCCGGCGGTGCCCAGCCACCATGGCGCCAGCGCCAGCGGCTGCAGCAGCAGCGTATAGATCAGGATCTGCTTCTTGGTTTCGCGCACGCCCTTGACCACCGGCAGCATAGGCACGCCCGCCTTGCCGTAGTCGCCGGACCTGTAGAGCGCCAAGGCCCAGAAATGCGGCGGCGTCCAGAAGAAGATCAGCGCGAACAGAACGACCGGTTCCCAGGTAACATCACCCGTCACCGCAGCCCATCCGATCATCGGCGGGAACGCACCGGCGGCGCCGCCGATGACGATGTTCTGAGGGGTGCTGCGCTTCAGCCACATCGTGTAGATGAAAACGTAAAACAGCGTCGCCGCCGCCAGCAGCGCCGCCGCGACCCAGTTCACCGCCAACCCCATCAGCGCAACGGCGAAAGCCGCCAGGACCACGCCAAAGCTCAATGCCTCCGCCGCGGGGACTTTGCCCATCGGGATCGGCCGGCCGCGGGTGCGCGTCATAACCGCATCGATGTCCCGGTCGTACCACATGTTGATGGCCCCGGCCGCGCCGGACGCCACCGCAATGCAAAAGACGGCGACGGCGGCCAGAAACGGGTGGATGTCGCCCGGCGCAACAAGCAGCCCGGCAAATCCAGTGAAAACCACAAGCGACATCACCCGCGGTTTCAGCAACGCGATATAGTCGCGGACGCCGCCGGTGGAAAACCCGGCGGCGCCGTCGCGAACTAAGGTGTCGTAACTTGCTTCCGACACAGTACCTTTACCCTATCTACCGTCGAACCCAGTCACGCCGGCGCAGGTCAGCGGACCTGCGGCAGCGTGTTGAAGGTGTGGAACGGCGGCGGCGAACTGATCGTCCATTCCAGCGTCGTCGCGCCTTCGCCCCAGTAATTGTCGCCCACCTTCTCACCGGCGAAGATCGTCCGGATCAGGATGAAGATGAAGAACAGGGTCGATGCAAAGGCGATATAGGCGCCCCAGGAACTGATCGCGTTGAAGGCCGCGAACCCGTCAGCATAATCGATGTAGCGGCGCGGCATGCCGGCCAGCCCCAGGAAATGCTGCGGGAAGAAGGTCAGGTTCACCCCGATGAAGGTGGTCCAGAAATGGATCTTTCCGGCCCAGTTGGGGATCTGACGGCCCGACATCTTGCCCATCCAGTAGTAGATGCCGGCGAAGATGGAGAAGACCGCGCCCAGCGACAGAACGTAGTGGAAGTGCGCCACGACGTAGTAGGTGTCGTGCAGCATCAGATCCATGCCCGCATTCGCCAGCACGACCCCGGTCACGCCGCCGACGGTGAACAGGAAGATGAAGCCGACGGCCCACATCATCGGAAGCTCGAAGCGGATCGAGCCGCCCCACATGGTCGCGATCCAACTGAAGATCTTGATCCCCGTCGGCACCGCGATGACCATGGTGGCCGCCGTGAAGTAAGCCCGCGTGTCCACATCCAGGCCGACCGTGTACATGTGGTGCGCCCACACGATGAAGCCGACGAAACCGATCGCCACCATGGCGTAGGCCATGCCGAGATAACCGAAGATCGGCTTGCGCGAGAAGGTGGAGACAATGTGGCTGACAATGCCGAAGCCCGGCAGGATCATGATGTAAACTTCCGGATGCCCGAAGAACCAGAACAGATGCTGGAACAGGATCGGGTCGCCGCCGCCTTCGGGTTTGAAGAAGGTGGTGCCGAAATTCCGGTCGGTCAGCAACATGGTGATCGCACCGCCCAGGACCGGCAGCGACAGCACCAGCAGGAAGGCTGTGATCAGCATAGACCAGGCGAACAGCGGCATTTTGTGCAGCGTCATGCCCGGCGCGCGCATGTTGAAGATCGTGGTGATGAAGTTGATCGCCCCCAGGATCGACGAGGCCCCCGCCAGGTGCAGCGAGAAGATCGCCAGATCGACGGCGGCGGACGAGTGCCCCAAATCCGAACTGAGCGGCGGATAGATCGTCCAGCCCGTGCCGGCGCCGCCGCCGATCAGGGCGGACAGCAGCAGCAGCGTAAAGGCCGGGATCAGCAGCCAGAAGGAAATGTTGTTCATCCGCGGAAACGCCATGTCCGGCGCGCCGATCATCAGCGGCACGAACCAGTTCCCGAAACCGCCGATCAGGGCCGGCATGACCACGAAGAACACCATGATCAGGCCATGGGCCGTGACCACGACGTTCCATTCGTGCCCGTCTTCCATGAACTGGACGCCGGGATTGTGCAGTTCCATCCGCATATAGATGGACGCCAAGCCCCCGATGATCCCCGCCACAACGGCGAAGATCAGGTACATCGTTCCGATGTCCTTATGGTTGGTGGAATACAGCCAACGCCGGACAAAACCCTTGGGCGCGCCGTGATCGTCGTGTGCGTGTGCCGCTGCGTCACTCGCCATCGTCTCTACTCCTTAACAGTCCGCGCCCGTTTACTGCGCTGCTTGGGTTTCGGTTGCGCCAGCCGATGCATCGGCGATCTTGACCGCCGTTTCGACGGGAGCCTCGGCGAATTCTTCCTGCGCCTTCTTGACCCATTCTTCGAACGCTTCTTTCGAAACGATGTCGACGGTGATCGGCATGAAGGCGTGGTCGATGCCGCACAGCTCCGAACAGAACCCGTAATAACGCCCTTCCTTGGTCGCCATCATCCAGGTTTCGTTCAGGCGGCCCGGAACCGTATCCATGCGGACGCCGAAATCGGAAACCGCCCAGTTGTGCAGGACGTCGTTCGCCGTCATCAGCAACCGGATCTTGGTGTTCACCGGCAGCACGACGATGTTGTCGGTTTCCATCAGGCGTTTCGCGCCGGTTTCCGCCTCTTCCTCCGCCGTGCGGGCGACCAGAAGGGCGTCAAAGCCGAAATTGCCGTGATCGGGATATTCATAGGTCCAGTACCACTGGTTCCCGATGATCTTCAGCGTCATCTCCGCGTCTTCCGCCTTGTCGGACGCGTAAAGCAACTGCATCGACGGAAACACGATGCCCACCAGGATCAGAACCGGAATGCCGGTCCAGAGAACCTCCAGTAGGGAATTATGCGTCGTCTTCGACGGCGTCGGGTTGGCCGACTCGCGGAACCGCACACAGACGTAGATCAACAGGCCGAGCACGAACAGCGTGATCAGCGTGATGATCCAAAGCAGGAGCGTATGGAAGTCATAAGCCATTTCGGCCACCGGGCTTGCCGGCGCCGGCAAATTCAATTGCCATGGTTTTGGTTCCGCCGCGAACGCCGGTCCGGAAACAAGTCCCGCGAAGACCGCCGCGAGCGCCACAATGCGGTTGGACACTGGATACCCTCCCATCTTTTCAACGAAGCAGACCGTTTTGGATACGCCGACCACGACGAACTGCCGGTCGATCACAACCGGCGTCCCCCCTCGGCGGCCCTTCCCGAAACGCGCCTGACTATAACTCCAGTAAAAACAAAACCACTCTTTCCAGGCGGGTATTGTACTTCGACCGCCTGACCAATCAAGCGTAGCGGATGCGCCCTACTGTCGCATAAGTCAAGCATTTGTGCGGGTTACGCTGCGAAACCGCCGGTTCATGCGACAGTATGGCGCGAAGCGGGTGCGCCGCGCGCCGGCCGGAGGTATCCCCCCACCGCAGGCGACGCCCACCTAGTCCAGCGCCCCGGATTTGGAGAGTTTCTTGCGAAAACGGTGCAGCCCGTACCAGGCGATGCCGATCACCAGCGGCGTCGCAATGGCCGCGGCATAGGTCGGATTCACCGGCAGGCCCGCCTTCGCCAACCCTTTGGCGACATAACTGACCAGACCGACGGCATAGTAGCTGATGGCGGCGATAGACAGTCCCTCGACGGTTTGCTGCAGGCGCAGTTGCAGGTGCGCGCGCCGGTCCATGCTGGCCAGCAGATCCTGATTCTGCGCCTGGATGGAGACATCGACCCGGGTGCGCATCAGGTTCGCGGTTCGCGTCGCCCGGCGCGACAGGTCGGCGATCCGATCCGCCACGGATTCGCAGGTGCGCATCGCCGGCGCCAAGCGCCGCTCCAGGAACTCCTCCAGGGTCTGGAATCCTTCGATCCGTTCCTCACGCAACTCCTGCACGCGGGATCGCACCAGGGCGTAATAGGCGCCCGACGCGCCGAACCGGAATGCGGTGGCGGTCGCCAGGGCCTCGATCTCGGCGGAAAGCCGCGTCAGGCGGTTCAGAAGCTCGGTCTCGTCATCGACCCTGTCGTCGCCGGCGCCGTGCCCCATGGCGAAGGTCAAATGCGCCAGGGAACCGTCGATATCCTGCAGTTTTTCAGAAGTTTCACGCGCGACCGGAAGCGCCAGCAAGGCCAACAGGTAGTAGGTTTCAATCTCTATGATCCGCTGAATGACGCGCCCCGCCTGCGGCGGTTGCATGCCCTCGTTCCGTAGGTAAACCCGGCCAAACCCGTCCTCATGCAGGCGGAAATCGGTCCAAAGCTGGGCGTTGTCGTGGGCGATCCGGCTGGAAACCAGGACCTGCGGCATGAAGAGCTTCTCAATCTCCACGACCTCGCGCCCGGGGCGTGAGCCGTCCTCGACCGCGATATGCAGCGCAACGGTCAAATCGCCCGGCGTCGCCTTCAGCCAGTCTTCCGGCACACTGGCCCCCGGCGGGTCGGCGAACGGCGCGTCGAATCCCCCCTGGGCGAAGAAGGTATAGCTGCCGAATTCGGTATGTTTCTCCCACTTCACAATGAACTTGCCTAGATCGGCGACATGGTGGCTGGCCCCGTCCGGGGGCGGCGTGCCCCCGAAACGCTTGCAGAGCGCGCTCAAGTGATCGCGGTCCGCATCGGCAGCCGAACCGTTGTAGTGAAAGGCGAAATGGGAGATCTGCTGCGGCCCGGAAACGGCCTGATAAGGCCGGGCATGCAGTTCGTTCACCAGCTCGTAGCGCCGGTTCGGTTCGCTGTTCTCTTTCATCGCATTTCCTGTATGCCGCAATAGCCGGAACCGATTATTGCATTCGCCGTTTGGAGATTTCGCGGGCGCCGCCGGGCAAACGCACTATTTAACTTGTGAAGACCCTCCCAATCCCCTGAATATGCGGGGAATTCTGGGCCGACGCCAAACACGTCATGGATGTACTACGGAGTATCATGTCTAAACTAGCGGAAACAGACGATCTTTTCTTTACGCGCGCCGGAATGGACCTGCCGCGCACGCAGACCTTGGTGGATGACGCGCTCGCCGGCGCGGACGACGGGGAACTGTTCCTGGAATACCGTC
The DNA here is from genome assembly GCA_028282025.1 of Hwanghaeella sp. Lineage (GTDB taxonomy): Bacteria > Pseudomonadota > Alphaproteobacteria > UBA8366 > Aestuariispiraceae > Hwanghaeella. The sequence goes on from JANQIT010000121.1 coordinate 12,572, forward strand.
AGTCGGAAGCCGTGACCTATGACGACGGCCGTATCCGCAACGCCAGTTTCGACACCACGCAGGGTTTCGGCCTGCGGTCCGTATCCGGCGAGGTAAGCGGCTATGCGCACGCCTCGGAATTGAGCGAGGCGGCGCTGAAACGGTCCGCCGAAACGGTCCGCGCCGTAATTTCCGGCCAAGGTGGCGTCGCCGCAGACGGCCCGCGCGGCACCAACGCGGACCTTTACGGGGACGGCAATCCGCTGACCGGCGTGGGATTCGAGGACAAGGTCGCCCTGCTGGAGGAAATGAACGCCTATGCCAGGGCCAAGGACCCGCGGGTCAAACAGGTGACCGCATCGATCGCCGGCGAATGGCAGGCGGTTCAGATAATCCGCACCGGCGGCGAGCGCGCCGCCGACATCCGCCCGCTGGTCCGTCTGAATGTCAGCGTCGTCGTCGAACAGGACGGCAGAATGGAAACCGGCGGTCATGGCGTGGGCGGGCGCGTCGGCTATGGCGATTTCATCCGCCCCGAAGCTTGGAAAGCCCAGATCGACGAGGCCCTGCGCCAGGCGCTGGTGAACCTGGAGGCGGTGCCCGCCCCGGCCGGCGAGATGACCGTTGTCCTCGGTTCCGGCTGGCCCGGCATTCTGCTGCACGAAGCCATCGGCCACGGGCTGGAAGGCGACTTCAACCGCAAGAAGACGTCCGCCTTCGCCGGCCTGATGGGCGAGCGCGTCGCTTCGCCCGGCGTCACCGTGGTGGATGACGGCACCATCGGGGACCGGCGCGGCTCTCTCACCATCGACGATGAAGGAACGCCCAGTTCCTACACCACCCTGATCGAAGACGGCATTCTGGTCGGCTATATGCAGGATCGGATGAACGCCCGCCTGATGGGCATGCAGCCCACCGGCAACGGACGCCGGCAAAGCTTCGCCCACCACCCCATGCCGCGCATGACCAACACCTATATGCTGGGCGGCGACAAGGACCCTGCGGAAATTCTCGAATCCGTGCAGGATGGCCTTTACGCGGTGAATTTCGGCGGAGGTCAGGTGGATATCACCAACGGCAAATTCGTGTTCTCCTGCACGGAGGCCTATAAGATCGAGAACGGAAAGATCGGCGCGCCGGTCAAGGGCGCGACCTTGATCGGGAACGGCCCCGATTCGCTGACCAAGGTCTCGATGATCGGGAACGACATGAAGCTCGACCCCGGTATCGGAACCTGCGGCAAGGACGGTCAGGGCGTTCCGGTCGGCGTCGGACAGCCGACCCTGAAGCTGGAAGGGCTGACGGTGGGAGGCACGGCGGCTTGATCCCCATCACGGCACCGCCCGGAACCCTTGCTAAATGGATCGGCGGCCTGGCGCTCGCCACCGTCCTGGCGGGCTGCGACGACGGCGCGCCGGAACCGGCCGCGCAGGAGGCCGACCCGGCCCCGGCGCTCTCCTCCGGTGCGACCGGCGGCGGGGCGGCGTCCAAACAGGCGGAACTGCGCATCAAGATCGAACCGGTCGGATATCTGTTCACCGACGGACGCCACCGCTTTACCCAGAACCGGCGGTTCACCGAATCGGCGGGCGTCGGCGTCACCCTGACGCGCGGCCGCGTCTGCGTGGATCAGGGGCAGGAATGCGTGGAAGCGAACGTCACCTACCGGATCAATGCCGGCAAGGAACTGCTGCAGCCGAACCACTATATCGCCACATTGAACGTGCCGGACCGCGCCATGGTGCAATATTGGGGCAGCGACGATAACGGCAACCCGGTGACGGTCCGCACTGAAATGGACCTGATCCTGCCGGCCCAGGGTCTCAATCCGAACTAGGGTGAAGGTCCAGCTATTCACCGCTCCGCTGTGTTTGGCCCAGTGCGGCTTCAGTCCCCAAATTACCGCTCCGCACCGCCTGAACCAGCCGCGCGCAATTTTTCACCGCACCTGGTGAATTGACGTGAAATCCACAGACGCTTCGCGCACTATTCAGGCGCTAGAAGCAGCGGATTTCCAAACCTGAGCAGCGCCGGTCCGGCTGGGCGGGCCTCTGAATCCAAATGAATGGAATAACGGGCTCCCCATAATCATGAACAATCCCGAAACACCCGCCGGGCCGCTTGACGGCAAGGTCGCCCTGGTCACTGGCGCGGGGAAGAATATCGGACGGGCCATCGCCCTGGGTCTGGCGGCGGACGGCGCGGCGGTCGTCTTGAACGGCCGGGGCGACAAGGGTCTGATCGCGTCGGTCGCGGCGGAGATCGAGGATCGGGGCGGTAAGGCCCTGGCGGTTCTGGCGGACATATCGGATGAGGAGGCCGTAAAGCGGCTTGTCGCCGAAACCGCCGGCGCCTTCGGACGGCTGGATATCGTTGTCAGCAACGCCGGGCTGCGCTGCCAGACGCCGCTGGTGGAGATGTCCTTTTCGGAATGGCGGGAAATCCTGTCCGTCGCGCTGGACGGTGCATTCCTGCTGGCCCGACACAGCATTCCGGAGATGATCAAACGGGGCGGCGGCCGTTTCATCGGGATCAGCGGCGTTTCGCATCACACAGGCACGCCGGACCGCGTTCACGTCAATGCCTCAAAGGCTGGATTGGAGGGCTTGATCCGGGGCATGGCAGGAGAGCTCGGCCCGCACAGCATCACCGCGAACGCCATCGCACCCGGCGTGATCGACACGGCACGCGGGGTGAGCGCCGGAGCGGCTCCGCCCGGTTCCGCCGTCTCCGGCATTCCGCTCGGTCGGAAGGGCCTGCCCGACGAAATTGCCGCCGCCGTGTGCTTCCTTGCCGGCCCTGGCGGCGCCTATGTCACCGGCCAGACCTTGCATGTGAACGGCGGAAAGGTCTTCGGGCAATAGAGGACCTTCGAACCCCACTATTTGCTGGAGCACCCATCGGTCATGACGGGCGACTGCGCAGCGATGAAGATAAAGAAGTCGATCTGTTCCACAAAACTGGCGACCACCCGGAGCGTCTTCGAGCTTTCTGTTTCGCCAAGGAACTCAAACACCAGTGTTCTCTGATCCTCAGTGTTCGGAGGGCAAGGCTCGACCTGCTTGTAGCGTCCTACACTTTTCCGAAGGTCGAACCAGCCCACCACCCGTTCTTCTAAGTCGGCCAATTCGAACGGCAAGGGCGTGTTCAGATAGCTCCTATACTCGACAGCGCATCCGACATCGGTTGTGCCGTCTTTTTCAGAGCGCAATTGATAGAGATAAAGCGGTTTCTTCAGATTCCGCCAAACTGCGGCGGTCCGTTTCGGCACCCCGGAACCTGCTTCTTCAATCGGGACGCGCCGGAGCCAGGCGACGTTAGGTTCTTCTGCCGACTCCATCGTCAGGAGGCAGCGGTCGAACATGTATTCCAGGGTCAAATCCAGGGGGTCTGGAGAACACCATGCAATACCTAACAGGAGGCACAGGAAACTCATTCGGTCATCGCATTAGTGGAGAATTCCGCCTTCCAACGATGAAGACTTGCATCGGTGGCAACTCGCAAGCAAGGGATATCCATACCCGGCCCGACCGCTAGATCTTCGGGCGGTAAAACACGCCTCCCGGTCGCTACGGCAAAACTCTCTTGAGCGGAAGCGTGGTACACGCCACGGTAGACATGCGCCGGACTGGCCGAACGCGCAGATAACCCAAACATGCCGAGTGAACGCCATGGACAAGCTGACGATCCGCGAACCCGCGCGGGAAATCGAGGTAGTGCACCGGACCGACGTGCTGGTTGTGGGGTCGGGACCGGGCGGTTTGCCGGCGGCCCTGGCCGCGGCGCGCGCGGGCGCGCAGGTGGCCCTGGTCGAGCGGTTCGGCTGTTTCGGCGGAAACCTGACCGTCGTCGGCGTCGAAGGAATGCATTGGTACAGGCATGAGAAGACGGTCGAGTCCAACGGCATTGCGCGCGAGTTCGAGGAGCGCGCCAAGGAGATGGGGGCCGCGGTTCCGGAATCCCAATCGCTGTCCTACGAGATCGATTCCGAAGGCTTCAAACTGGTCGCGGACCGGATGGTGCAGGACGAACCGAATATTCTTCCCATGCTGCACCGGCAGTTCGTCGCGCCGATCATGGAAGGCAATACGATCGTCGGCATCGTTACCGAGTCGAAAGCGGGCCGGGAAGCGATCCTGGCCAAGCGCGTGATCGACGCCACCGGCGATGCGGACGTCATCGACCGGGCCGGCGCGCCGACCTACAAGACGCCGCGCGAGGATATGATGGCCGCTTCCGTCATGTTCCATGTCGCGGGCGTAGATAAGAAAAAGTTCGTGGCGGGCGTAAAGGCCGACCCGCAGACCTATAAGGACTGGGGCGGCGGCGGCGAATGGAATGTCGAGACGACCGGCAAGGAGGACGATATGTTCTCCCCCTTCCTGAAGAAGCCCTTCGAACAGGCGATCAAGGACGGTTTGATCCCGCCGCATCTGAACACCATCGCCGGAACCTGGGGCGCGGTGCACGATACGGGCGAGCTGACCTATATGAACTTGATCCATCTGGACGAATGCGACGGGACCGACCCCAGTTCACTGACCCGGTTCGAAATGGAAGGCCGCCGCCAGGCCATGCTGGCGATAGAAGCGCTGCGCCGCTATACGCCGGGCTGCGACGGCATCCGGCTTCGGAATTTCGGCATGTCCATCGGCATCCGCGACACGCGGAAAGTGGATTGTCTTTACAACATGACGGCCATGGACGTGCGGGAGCAGGGCCGGTTCGACGACTCCATTGGAATTTTCCCGGAATTCATCGACGGTTACGGTATTCTGATTCTACCGACCACCGGCCGCTATTTCCAGATCCCCTACCGCAATCTGCTGCCAAAAGGGGTGGAGAACCTGCTGGTGGCGGGCCGGGCCACAGGCGGCGACCGCGACAGCCACGCCGCCACCCGCAACATGGCCTGCTGCGCCGTGACCGGGCAGGCGGCCGGCGTGGCCGCCGCCTTGTCCGTGAAGTCCAATCGCCCCCTCTCCGGGGCGAACGTAACCGACATCCGGAAAGAGTTGGAGCGTCAGGGCGCCCGGGTGCACTGACTATATTTTTCTATGTTTTTGTAAAAATTGTCGAACTTAAACAGTTTGCTATCGGTGCGCCGCTCGGCCACCCGAAGATCCGTCGATCCTGCATCAACGCCTCGGTGAATAGCCCCGAACTTCACAGACCGGCCATCGAGCTTTCCCAAATCCAAATAGGCCGTGTCAGGCGGATCGACGCCTGTGGGCTCTCCGCGCTCAGCGCGCCTTAGTCGAACCGGAACAACAGGCCGGCGCACGACCGCCGCGACGGTTGACGCTCAACCGAACATTCAAATCAAAGACCGGGTAATCGAGTTTTTGTGACGCGTTACGTTACTCCTCTCCGGCGGCGCTTATAATAGCGCCTTACCGGCATATCACTGGCCAGACCCGGCGAAACAATCGGCCATCGCGGTTTAACCGCCCAGCGGCATATCACGGCACGGACCCGCTGAGTATCCGACCCGCCCGCACCGGCGTTGACGGTGACGCTGTTTCAACAAGCAGGTGAGTCAGGATGCTGAGACCCAGACGCCTTTCCCTTATCGACTTTAAACGTCCGCCGATCACCCCGGCCTCGATGGAGAACATCTCCGCGGAGCGCGAGCACATATACCGGACCACCAGGTCGCGGCAGGAACAGCGCGCCCAGCAGGCCCAAACGGAAGAACGCGATCAAGAACAACATCTGCTGCCCCTCATAGCGGAACAAATTCTGCTTCTGCGGGAAAACACAGACCTTCTGGATTTACCGAACGGAGACACTGAACAGGCGCTCACGAAACTCGCGGCGTTAACCCCCTCGACAGAAGAAACAATGACGGACGCCGGTCCAGGAGAGAATGGCGTTCGGCGCGGGAACACGGCGAGACCTTCTGGGCGAAAAGTTGCAGCAGCGGAGGGCGTCGGCGCGACCCCTCCGTTCGACGACGTACTCCGTCCGAGCAATATGGGATCACCTAACGGCGACCTGCCGGTTCAAATCCCTGAGGCCGTCGCGGCTGCACTTGCTTTGACTGCGGTTGAGGCTACAAAAGATACAAGTGTCGATACCGAAGCAATCCTGAAGAATGCCGGCAAATTTGGGCGCTTCCTCTTAAAGCGCGCGCTGGGCATTGCCGGAATTCTGTTCGACTCAAAACCCCTTGGTAACACCGAATATTACACGGACCCTGAAAACCCCAATCGCAGGGTTGAGGTAGACGGGCCTACGGGAAGTATGTGGGAAAGTATCTACGGAGAAGATGGCGAGCTTCTTGAATCCACCGAACATATTAATAGCGAATTAGAATTCGACAACAACGGCTCGTTTCGCATCGTTCCGCTTGAAGGTGGATCGACCAGTAAGCCGCTAGTCAATCCCATTCCAGATCAAAACCCAGGTGGCGTCGTGCTTCCCGGCGGCGGCCCGGTCCAAGGCCCCATGAAGGAAGAGTTCCCAGCCGCCCAAGTGGAAGGCGTAAAAACCGAAACCCCGGATCAAAGCGAAGAAGTTAGAGAACTTACGAACTCCGGGATACTGCGTATCGCCCCGGAAGATCCGGGCGGCCATATCGTTCATGGCGGGCCGACACCGAAAGCTCCCGGTTTTCGCAAGGACGAACCGGCGGGAGAGCCCCTATTGAACTTTGGTTCGCAGAGACGTGAGGAATATGAGCAATGGTTGGAGGGAGAGGGAGCGAGTCTTCTGCGGCGGCGTGAAAATCGGGAAATAGTCGCGATCGCACCTAAGGAGAGTTTCATATGGAGGAACTTGCAAAATGTTCATGGAAAATCCTCGAGAACTAACGGCCTGAGCGGCAAAAAGAGGCGGACCTATGAGTGGGATTTCGATCATGGGGAGATTGAAGTCTATGACAGCAACGGTCGACATATGGGGGCGATTGACGGATTGACCGGCCGTTGGACGGATGGCAGAAAAAGTAAAAGGGACGATAAGGATAAGACAGTGGACGCTACAGATGTCTTGCCAGCGCCTACAAGATCAGCATGAAGAATTGCAATCTGCGGCGGTAGACCCTGGGTCGTGCCTTTTCTACTCACGAAGTGGGAGAAGATACGGCATCACGCTTCTCGGCTCGAGGTCCGCCGCAGCTTCTTTTCTCGGTGCTGCGGCCCCGGAATTCACGAGATCTCGGTCAAACGCCTATAGAATAGACTACTGCCCTTGGTCCGGGCGGTTGCTGCCTGCTCATCTTGAGGACGAGCGCGAGACGGTTTGCGAGCAAGAACTTGGGATAGTTCGAGAGAACTACTATGACGATTGGCCGCGCGAACTGACGAACAAAGAGATGTGGTGGATCGAGCGGGGTATCGACAGACCGGCACAACCGGAGGAGGCCCCGAATTCATGGGTTCCGGGGGAGTATCGGGTTCGTTTTTTCGATCTGTTTGGTTTCTACCCGCGAGGAGGACTCTGGCGGTCTAAAGAAGCCCCACCTCATCTATGCGATACGATGGAGTCTGCATTCGCCGATTGCCGGGTTATGATTACTTACATTCCGTGGACCAGGGAATATGGAATTCGGCAAGTCGACCCCTACCGCACAATCGATCTGCAATCCGTTCGGATGCGGAGGATAGCATACTGTCCTTGGTGCGAAACCGAGCTACCGAAAAGCCTTAAAGCTGAATGGTTAGGCCGGACAGCCGGCGACGGGTTCGACCGGAGTGATCGGCACCTTCCGCCAAAGTACCTTTCAGATACATGGTGGAAAGAGCTGGGGTTATAAACGCCGAGGCGCTTTTAGGATTCCGGTATCTGGCTTGGCCATCCACACCCCTTGATGTTCGCCAAACCTTTATAATCCGACTTGGGCGGACCGGCTCCTTCAGACCGTAAGGGGTGAAACCATTCGGTGAGATACCGAATCCGGAATCCGCGCTCAGATATGGATCGACTAAAGAAGAGTTGAAAGATGCTCGTTTTGTATAGCCATGAACCTGAAGAGCAGAATTTTCATCGAATGAAGGCCAATGCAGGAATCTTCGATGCTATTTTTGGGCGTGCGGTCCCGTTTCTCGATGCAAAGAAGGATACCGCCCTGATCGAACAGCTCGGCATTCTTGAAGAGTACGGTTGGATGCCAACCATTGTCCTGAAAGAACTGCCCAAGGATCAGCGCAGGCGGTTGTATGACGCTATCAAGATCGTGCTGAAGCGGCTCGAGGACCCGGCGGCGCACGATATCTTTCTGGACGACGTAAGCTGCAGGATCATCCGCATCAAGGGCCACGATATGCTCGAAGTTTTTGAGAAATCGGGAGTGCTTGAAGAACCGTAAATCCCGACATTAGAAGTGTATGGGTCAAACCAAGGTGTTCGTTGAGATGCCGAAATTGGAAGCCGTATTCGGGTTTGGACTGATTGAAGGGGAGGTGGGAGATGCTCGATTTGTTTAGCCACGAACCCAAAAATCAGAACTCACATCATATGAAAGCGAATGCAGGGATCTTCAATGCTATTTTTGGGCGTGCTGTCCCGTTTCTTGATGTAACGAAGGATTCCGCCCTGATCGAAGAGTTCAGGTTTCTCGAAGAAGACGGGTGGATGCCGA
>JANQIT010000178.1 GCA_028282025.1 Hwanghaeella sp.
GTCACCGAGGAAGAGGCGCTGGACTGCATCGCCGGATATTGCATTGCCAACGATGTGTCCGAACGTTCCTTCCAGTTCGACTATGCCGGACAATGGACCAAGGGGAAGAGCAGTGACACCTTCGGCCCCATCGGCCCCTGGCTGGTCACGCCGGACGAAGCGGGCGACCCGCACGACCTGAAACTCTATTGCGCGGTCAACGGCCACCGCTATCAGGACGGCAGCACGAACACCATGTTCTTCAAGGTGGCGCACCAGATCAGCCACATCAGCGAGTTCATGACCCTGATGCCCGGCGATGTCATCTCCACCGGGACGCCCCCGGGCGTCGGCGCGGGGCAGAACCCCCAGGTATTCCTGAAGCCGGGGGACGTCATGGAACTGGGTATCGAAGGACTGGGAACCCAGACGCAGAAATGCGTCGCCTGGCAGGGCTGATCCCTTGGGGGGCGACGAAGGGTCCCGTATTCCCGGATTTCACACGCTGTCTCCGGCCGACCGTCTCGATGCGGTCGGCAGGCGCAGCGGGTTGGGGAATGCGGGCAAGGCGCACTTGCTGGAAGCAGGCGCGCCGCTGACCGAATTGGCCGATCACCTTGCTGAGAACGTCATCGGGACGATGAATGTACCGTTGGGCGTTGCGACGAACCTGATCGTCGATGGCGAGGAAGTGCTTGTTCCGATGGCGACCGAGGAATCTTCGGTCGTCGCCGCGGTGTGCAACGCCGCCAAGCAATGCCGGGAAACCGGCGGCATCTTCGCATCCTGGACCGGGCCGCGGATGATCGCGCAGATCCAGTTGCTGGGCGTCGCCGATCCGCATCATGCCCGCGTGAAGCTGCTGGAACGGCGCGATGAGATCGCGGCGCTGTGCGATTCCTGCGACCCCATGCTGGTCAAGCTGGGGGGCGGCTTTCGCGACCTGGAGGTGCGGCTTCTGGAGACGCGGGTCGGCCCGATGGTCGTGCTCCATCTCATCGTCGATACGCGCGATGCGATGGGGGCGAACGCCGTCAACACCATGGCGGAAAAACTGGCGCCGCACCTGGAAGGCTGGGTGGGCGGCAGCGTCAAGCTGCGCATCCTGTCCAACCTCGCCGATCAGCGGCTTGTCCGGGCCCGCGCCGTGTGGCGGACCGAGACCATCGGCGGGCCGGACGTGCGCGACGGAATGATCGCGGCCTCCGCCTTCGCCGAAGCCGATCCGTACCGGGCGGCGACCCATAATAAGGGGATCATGAACGGCATCAGCGCGGTTGTGCTGGCGACCGGCAACGATACCCGCGCGATAGAGGCCGGCGCGCACGCCTATGCGTCCCGGTCGGGGCGCTACACGGCGCTCAGCCGCTGGGAAGAGACAACGGACGGGGACCTGGCGGGCACCCTTGAATTGCCGATGGCGGTGGGTGTCGTCGGCGGCGCGACGAAAGTGCATCCTACCGCGCAGGCGAACCTGAAAATAATGGGGATCGACGGCGCCGAACGGTTGGCCAAGGTGATCGCCGCGGTGGGGTTGACGCAGAACTTCGCGGCCGTGAAGGCGCTGGCCACGACAGGCATTCAGGCCGGCCATATGCGGCTTCATGCCCGGAACCTGGCTATAACCGTCGGCGCTGAAGGCGAGGAGATTGACCGCGTCGCCGCGGCGCTGATCGAACGGGGAGAGATCCGCCAGGATGTGGCGGAATCGGTCCTGAGCGAGATTCGGTAGGACAAAAACAAAGGGCCGCTCAATCGAGCGGCCCTTGCCTTGGATCTTATGCCAGGTCTTAGAGAGCCTGGATGTCGACCGCTTTCGGACCGCGCGGTTCGGCTTTGATTTCAAAGCTGACGCGCTGGCCTTCGTTCAGGGTGCTCATGCCTGCCTGCTCGACGGCCGAGATGTGGACGAAAACGTCCTTCGAGCCGTCTTCCGGCTGGATGAAGCCGAAACCTTTGGTGGTGTTGAAAAATTTAACCGTACCGGTCGCCATGTTCTTAGTCCTTCGATGGTAGTTCTCCCAGCGGGAAACGATCCCGCGGGGGCGCAACGCTTGGCATTAATGATGGGGATTCCGAAACGCGCCGCACGGCACCACTCTCGATCCGCTTCCTGCAGCAGCGATGTCACGCGGTACGGTATGCGCCAGAACCAACAGGGGCGCAAGGATTATTAGCAATAATTTTGTTACAAGTCGTTGAAAAATAACGGACCGCAGTACAATGCGGTGAATCGTCGGTGGAAGCTTCGGCACTACCCCGGTGCCGTTGCTCCGGATTTCAGGGCGGGCCGCACGATCCCGGCAGTGGAAAACCGTGTTAAATGGGCGGTATCTAATGGTGTTGCGCCGGGTCTTTCTTCACCTCTCCTGCTTCTCGTCGGCTGTTCCAAGCCCGCCAGTGTTGCAAGGGATTGGAAGCCATAGACGAAGCGGGCGGCCCGAAGACCGCCCGGTCCGCGCAACCCCCGCCGATCCGTTACTCTTCGAACCGGCAGGGGCTCCTTGGGACAGTATTTAGCTTGCCGCTTCGATCAGCGACACGGCTTCCTTAGTGCTCCAGACAGCGTTCGCCATGTAGCGGAAGTTGATCAGCGCGGCGAGGTAGCCGTCGCCTTCCGGCAGTTTCGCCGCCGCCGTCGCATCCCTCACCACGGCAACTTCGAAACCGCTTTCCAGAAGCTCGCGCATGTGGCTTTCCGTGCACAGGTTGGCGGACATACCGGCGAGGATCACCTGATCGACCCCTTGCTTGCGCAGCTGCAGGGACAGGTCGTTCGTGTCGTTCCCGTACACTTTGTGGGGGGAGGTGACGATGGTCTTGCCGTCTTCAATGTACTTCTTGTACTGGGGCATCCAGTCGGCCCCGGATCCGTCGAATCCTTCCAGATTCAAAGGGCCTTTCCGGTCGAACATGCCGATTTTGTGCATCAGCTTTTCCAGCGCGCCTTCGAATTTCCAGCCATGATCGGTCGGATAGTAGTAGTGCGGGGAAACCGCGACGGTGATGCCGGCCGCTTTCGCCGCCTTGAACAGGGACTCGATGTTCTCGACGGTGTTGTGTTCCTGAACGCTGGCGCCGATCACGCCCCAGGTCACACCTTCGGGATGCAGAAAATCGACTTGCGGATCGGTGACGACAAGCGCTGTACGGCTTAGGTCGAGTTTCATGTCCGACGGCGGCAAGGCGGGCTCTGCCGGGTCGGCGTAGGGGTTGTCCGTTGCCGCTTGTGCGCTCGCGGCCGGTACGGCTGCGGCGGCCGTTGCGGCCGCGGTCGCGGCGACACCGCCAAGCAGCGCGGCGCGACGCGAAATCCGTTCTTCTTTGTGTTCATCGTGACAGGTGCACATGGGATCGCTCCTTTTCAGCAGATATTGAAGAAGAGATAGCGGTCCCGCCGTGCCTTTTCGTCCTGATTTGGTCTCCAGGTAAATTTTGGAGTGTCAATCCGTCCCGAATTGGTGACGCTATCCTCATGCAATACGATCACATCTTTGATGAGCTGGACGTATCCACCGTTCCCTTTGCCGTGTGCGAGTTGAGGGGGGCGGCCGATCTCAGTCTCGGGAAGGATGCCTACGCCACTTTCCACTATGTCCTTGCCGGATCCGGTGAGGTGGTTTTTCAGGGACGCCCTTCGGTCCCGTTGTCCAAGGGCACGCTGATCCTCGTTCCGGCTCTGCAGGGCCATGTCTTGCGGAATTTCGGGACGGTCAGTGATCCGCTGCCGCAATGCCAGGGAAGCGGCCTGAACCTCAAACGGTTGATCGCAGAGTCGGAAAGCAACCCCGACGGACGTCTGGTCGTACTATGCTCCCATGTCCAGATCGGGTTGCGCGGCGCGGCGGATGTGATCGATCTTCTGCGCGAGCCGCTGGTGGAGGCAATCCCGCCCGAGAGCCATATGGGTTCCGTCCTGGGCGCTATTGTCGATGAAGTGTCGCAACCGACGTTGGGCGGACGGGCGATGATCCGGTCCTTGATGACCCAGTGCGTGATCTACTGTCTGCGGAACAGACTTACGGCGAAGGACAGTGCTTTGGCGTGGATGGCGGCCTTGGTCGATCCGTCGATCTGGAGCGCCCTCCGCAAGATGCTGGATGCGCCCGGTGATCTCCATTCGGTGGAAAGCCTGGCGGAATGCGCCGCCATGAGCCGCTCTGTCTTTGCGAAAAAGTTCACGGATGCATACGGCGCGGGCCCGATGGAACTGTTGCGCGACATCAGAATACGCCACGCGGCAACGCTTCTGTGCTCCACCGATTTGCCGGTCAAGCGTGTCGCCGAACTCAGCGGATATGCGTCCCGCAGCGCTTTCAGTCGGACCTTCGAAGTGCATACGGGCCTTGCGCCGCGGGATTTTCGCGCTGCCAAGAAAGACCGTTGATGCCGATGTTCAGGTGAATCCGCAAAAGGAAAGGGCGACCCAAGGGCCGCCCTGTCCCACCCGATTTGCCAGCGGGTCAGATCTGGACCTGCACGTTGCCCAGGCGTTCGGTCAGTTTCATGTTTTCCGCGTAATCCACCGGCACGGCGATCAGGGCGGGGCCATCCTGCTTGAAGGCTTCTTCCAGGGCCGGCAACACGCCGTCCGCGGACGTCACTTCCGTTCCCCACATGCCGAAGCTCTTGGCCAGCATGGCGAAGTCGGGGTTGGTGAATTCCAGGTCGGAATGCCTGCCGTCGAAGCCATTCTGTTGCTTCCACTTGATCAGGCCGTATTCGCCGTCGCACCAAACCATGGCGACGATGTTCAGTTTGTTCCGAACCGCGGTCTCCAGGTCCTGGACGTTCATCATGAAGCCCGCATCCCCGCTGATCGACAGAACCTTGCGGTCGGGGAAGGCCATTTTCGCCCCGATGGATCCCGGCATGGCGAAACCCATGGTGCAGAACCCGTTGGAAATCAGGCAGGTGTTCGGCTCCTGACACTGGTAGTAGCGGGAAATCCACATTTTGTGCGCGCCCACATCCGATAGCAGGATGTCTTCCGCTCCCATGAATTTGCGCACATCGTAGAGGATTTTCTGCGGTTTCACCGGGAAACCGGTATCGTCCTTCTCGGCGGCGAAATCACTCGCCATGGTGTCCCGCAGTTCCTTGCGCATACCGATGTCGAAGATCGGCAGCGAGTCGCCGAACCGTTCGTTGACGGCTTCGTTCAATTGCCACAGGGCGTCCGCCAAGTCCGAGACGATTTCCACGTTCGCTGCATAGTCGCGGTCGACCTCCGCCGGCCAGAAATCGATATGGATGATCTTCTTGGTGGCCTTGTTGGTGCGGTTCCAGGCGCTGGGTGAGTATTCGACCAGATCGTAACCGCAGGAAATCACCAGATCCGCATCGTCGAAGGCCAGGTTATTATAGTCGCCGCTACCCAACCCCATCGTGAACAGACAGTGGTCGTCATCCATCGGGACGGCGCCCTTGCCCATGAAGGTGTTGACGACCCCGATACCCAGCTTGTGCGCCAGACGATGCAGTTGCTGGGCGGCGCGTTTCCGGATCGCGCCGTTGCCCGCCAGGATGATCGGCTTCTTGGCCTCGGCGATCAGATCGACCGCGGCCTGGATCGCCTTATGGTCGGCGGCGGGGCGGCGGACCTTAACGGCCGGCATCGGCTCGTGGTCGACCTCTTCCTTGGCGATATCTTCGGGCAGTTCGATGACGGTGACGCCGGGTTTTTCCGTTTCCGCGATCTTGAAAGCCTTGCGCACCACCTCGGTGATGTTTTTGCCGTCAACGATGGACTGGGCCCATTTGCTGATCGGCTTGCACATGGCGATGGCGTCCATGTTCTGATGGCTTTCCTTATGCAGCCGCTTGGTGGAGCCTTGACCAATGATGGCGACGACCGGCGCGCGGTCCATGTTGGCGTCGGCCAGGCCGGTGACCAGGTTTGTCGCCCCCGGACCGAGCGTGGCCAGACAGACCCCCGACTTGCCCGTCAGCCGCCCGTAAGCATCCGCCATGAAGGCCGCGGCCTGTTCGTGCCGGCACAGGACGAATTCGATCTTGCTGTCGATCAGCGAGATCATCATATCGGCGTTTTCTTCCCCGGGAACGCCGAAGATACGGTCGACTCCCTCCGCTTCGAGGCATTTAACGAATAGGTCTGACGCTTTCATGGGTAACCCCCGTGCTTTTGCTTGCTGTTTCGATGTTGCTAATTGGGTGATCAGAGGACATTCGACCGCAGTACCATCATCTTTTCGATCTGCATTTCATGGATGGTGTAGGGAATGCCGCCGACACCGTGCCCGGATTGCCGAGCGCCCGCGAAGGGCATCCAGTCGACGCGGAAGGCCGTGTGCTCATTCACCATGATCGCGGTGCCGTCCAGGTTCTTGTAGGCGCGCAAGGCGGTATCGATGTTTTGGGTGAAGACGGCCGCCTGGAATGCGACTGGCAAGGCGTTGGCGCGTTCGAAAGCTTCGTCCATGTCGCTATAGGAATAGACGCAGATCACCGGCCCGAAGATCTCCATGTTGGAGACCCGGGCGTCGGCGGGCGGGTTCAGCAGGATGGTCGGCGCATACAGGCTGTCTGACAACCGCTTGCCGCCGGTCACCAGTTTCGCACCCCCGCTGACCGCTTCGTTCACCCATTCCTCGATCCGGTCGGCCTCGGATTTCTTGATAATCGGCCCGACTTCCGTATCCGGCAGGGTGGGGTCGCCGACCTTCATCTTTTCGGCCAGCGCGGCGAGACCGTCTGCGACATTTCCGGCGACCGCCTGGTCGGCGAACACTCTTTGCACGGAAACGCAGACCTGACCCGCGTGATACAGTCCGCCCTTGGCGAGTCGCGGCAGGGAATCGTCCAAATCCGCATCGGCGGCGAAGATAACCGGGGCCGCGCCACCATGTTCCAACGCGCAGCGTGCGCCCGGCGCCAATTGCGACCGCAGGGACCAGCCAACCTTGGCGGAGCCGATGAAGCTGAAAAAGGCGTTGCGCGGATCCGTCACCAGCGCGGTGGAAATCTCGCGGTTCTCCGGAACGACGATCTGGCACCATTCCGGCGGCAGCCCCGCTTCACGCAGAATCTCGACGAAATTGAAGCAGGAGATTGGCGTTGCCTCGGCCGGTTTTACGACGACCGGACAACCCGTCGCCACCGCCGGCGCGACCTGGTGAACGATAAGGTTGAAGGGGTGGTTGAAGGCGCTGACCGCGACGACCACGCCGATGGGCTCGAACTGTGTGAAGGCCACGCGCCCGGCGGAGGCCGCATTGACCCCCATATTGATTACATTGCCCCCTTCGGCGCGAATGACTTCGACGCAGTTTTCCACGCCGTCGGCGGCACGGTCGATCTCGACCAGTGAATCGGGTAGGGGCTTGCCGCCTTCGCGGGCTGCCTGCATCGCCAGGTCTTCGCGCCGTTCCTTGATAATTTCCGCAGCCTTGCCGAGGATCTCGATCCGCCGATGCTTGGGCAACCAGGAAGACCGGTCGCGGAACAGGCCGTAGGCGGTCGCCAGGGCCTTTTCGACATCATCTGCGGACGCAGCCGGAACATTTTGAATGAACGCACCGTCAAACGGTGCGGTGACTGCCTTTTCGGCCATCTTGATTTTGCCCCCTTCCAGACCATTGAAGCGGTAGGCCGGTCCTTGCCCTGCCGACCATAACCACCCGTGTGCCGGGCCACATTAGCGGACCCTGGGGTAGCATCCTACAGCATTTGACGGAACTGTGTAGCCCCAAGGGTTTGTGCTAATATGACCGTTGGATGACGGGGGGGCGCAGGGTGGTCTCGCGGTTACCGATAGCCCAATGCGGCCAACGAGTGGCTTTGCACCCAGCCGGACTCGTTTCGGGGATCGTCCAGAAAGGCCTTGACCAGATCCGCCCAGTCGATGCCGACATAGAGTCTGTCATGGGCGGCTTGGGCATTGTTCGTTAAGCGTCGGTACAATGCGGCGTCGGTGGCCAGACGCCGTATCCGGTCGGCCAAGGCGGCTTCGTCTCCCTCAGGGAAGACCAGCCAGTCCGCGCCATCCTCCAACCGATCCTTGAAGGCGGGATGGTCGGAAACGACCAGCGGTGTGCTGGCGGCGAGCGCCTCGTATATCCCGTTCGGCAACCCTTCCGGATAGGCGTGCCGAGAGGGTACGACGGCGAGTGTGCACTTCCGCAATCTCGCTCTGACTTGTTCGTTGGGGACAACGCCTAGGAAGGTTGTCTCCTCTTCGACCCCCATGGACGCGGCGCGTTGCCGCCAGTCATCCAGGTTCCCCATGCCGGCAAACTCGAACCGTATGTTCAAACCCTCACGACGCAGCAGTGTCAGCGCTTCAAGGCAATCTCCAACGCCCTTCACTTCGCTCAGGCGGCCTGCGTAGAAAACCACTATCTCCGAACCTGGCTCAGGAACTGGTCTGGCGGGGCTGGCGCTCAAAGGTCGCCAATCCCACGGTACGATCCTGTCATTTGGAAATCCAAGGACATCGCGGACGGAATTCGATGCGTGCAGACTGTGGTTGGCGACGCATGTCACGTTCGGAGAGCGAATGGCCTTTGCGAAACGTTTGTTTCTCCAAAGGGCCCGAAAACCCCCGTTCTTGAAGCTGTCCGCCAGCGAAACCAATGTCGTTACATTGTTTCGTGCAGCCCATTTCAATAGCGATATGTTAACGGAACGGCAGATGATAAGATCCGGCGACAAGACCGATAGACAATTGGACACACCCTGGTGGGAAAAGGCTTCATGCCCGGGAATACCATAGGAATGCAGCCTTGGTGACAGTTCTTCTGCGGTGTCGGGGCCGCCAACGCAAATGATCGAAAGATCGTAACGGTCCGTTAGACTACTGATGAAGTCGACGGAGGTTCTTTGCTCTCTGTAGGTTTCCTTCCCACCATTTTTGAGATTTCGATACGCTTCCGCGAAATCCCCATGCTGGAAAATGACTAAATTGGTCATGTCAGGTTGGCAAAGCCCACAATGGCGGACACTCCGGCGCGGAGCGGCAGGTTCAATTCAGTCCGGTGACGAATGTCCCAGAAAACCCTTCGTAATAAATAGATTGTATTTGCAACTGAGCGCAATTTCTTTGGGTGGCGGGGATGTCCATTTTCCTTTCGATTTGCGGTGTTTGGAACACCGTCAATAGAGAGCGAGGATTTTCTTCTTGGAGTTGCCACCGCTTCATTTTGTGACCTGCGGACAGCCCATATGGCCGGAGATTGCCGCGGGGGTCGTTGACGACATCACCGAATTGGTTTTGGCGGACGGCCTTGAACGGGGTCGGGAATTCACGGTGGAAACTGTTGTACGCGAATGGGTTGAACCTTTGTCGGGCCCGGCTCGTCAAAAGGCAGCATGGATTGTATCGTTCGGAAGCAGCTGGACTGGCTGTGTCGGGGCGTGCGCCGCCGTGTTTCACCAGAGCATTTTCGAGCTGATGCTTGGGACAAAGGGGAAAGCAAATTTATGCCGGACGTGTCGAGATTGGCCGCGGTGCTGCCGCCGCTTCACTTCGTTGCGAATGGCGGTTACGTCTGGCCGGAGATCCGGGAAGACCGCCTCGACGCCCTGACGGAGTCCGTGTTGGCCGAACGGTGCATCAGCAGTTACGACAACTGGATTCTGCAATCCTATGTTCGGTTTCGACAAGTCGGTTTGCGTCCGACACTCTCTGAAAGGCCGGTTGCAGGAAAGGTGAATATTATCGACGGCTGGCATTTGCGTATAAGCAACCGGCCAGCCGGCGCTTTTGTTTTGGTTACGCGGGCCGACAGCCGGCGTCCCTTCATGGCGAATTACTGGATTGAACAAAATGGGCTGCGTGGAACAGGACGTTGCCACACTTGGATTCCGCATTGGCCACAGCCTGGTATTCTGCGGCGCGACGAAAGCCGCGGCGTCGAGATTCGCACGCTTGGCTACAAGGGGTTGGCGACCAACCTGGACGCAGCGTTCGGAGATGTTGGATTGGGGCCCTTGCTGAGCAAGGTCGGCGTGACTCTCAACCATGATTTGGAAGACCGTTCATCCGGCAAGCTCGGTTGGAATGACTACCGGACGCTGGACGTATGTCTGGCGGTGCGGAACCTGACTCGAACCGATGCAAGCGGAAAACCGGCAAGTAAGCTGGTGAATGCGTGGGCTGCTGGGGTTCCGGCGCTGGTCGGGCCTGAACCGGCTTTTCTCGAACTTCGGAAAACGAATTTGGATTTTATCGTGGTGCGCAGCCGGGACGATGTCGTCGCGGCAATTGCGAACCTGCGCAACGATCCGGAGCTGTATACAGCGATGGTGGAAAACGGGTTGCGCAGATCTCGCGACTTTTCGTTGGACCGGGTCCGGGATCGTTGGATCGAGGTTCTGGCTGGCCCTGTTCGGTCGTTATTCGACCGTTGGCAAAGGACACCGGACGCTATCAAAGCCTTGCGCTGGGGAATTGGCGCGCCTCTCGAAAAAGGCTCTCGCCGCTATCATCGCTACCAAGCCCATAACGGCGTCCGGTTGTTTTGAGTAGCGTTCCGAACGAATGCCGCGGCGCGGGGCGATCATTGCCCCGTCATCCTCGCAGCTTCCCCGCGAGGGAGACAATATCCTGCGATCCCCTGATGGGCGCGAGACGGCTTCCTAAATCGGCTCCCCGGCCGCCTTAGGTCGAAGCTCAACCATAACCGGTTTCTTTCTGTCAAAGCACTCCGCCGCAATACGGCCCAATTCGGAGAGCGCCACGCCGCGGTAATACGCGCAGCCGTAGGCGGCGGCCAGTTTCTCGAAATCGGGATTCCGCTGTTCCACGGCGACCGGCGCGAACCCGGCATCTCGCATGCCTTCGCGGATTTCGCCCAGGGCGTTGTTATTCCACAGGATGATCAGCAGCGGCAGGGATTGTTCCATCGCTGTCATCAGTTCGTTATGGGTGAACTGAAAACCGTAGTCGCCGGCCAGAGCCGCGGTCGGTCGTCCGGGATTGGCCAACGCCGCACCGATCCCGGCGGGCAGCGCGTAGCCCAGGGTTCCGAAGCCGACCGGATGCAGCCATTGGCGGGGTTCGCTGACCGGAAAGATCTCGTTGCCGCTATAGGCGATCCGGGTCATATCGGTGGCGATCACCGTATCTTCCGGCAACGCTTCGCGGATGGCGTTCAAGGCCGTCCGGTGGCGCGCCCGGGTATCCGTGTCCCTGTCTTCGAAAGCTCGGCGCAGGGCGGGGAGGTCGTGCACGGGCCGGCTCCGCCCGCTCTCCAGAAGAATGCCGGGCAGCGCTTCATTAATCGCCGCGACGGTCCGGCGTGCGTCGGCCCGGATCGGCAAGGCCGCGCCATAATCGTCGGCCAGTTCATCGGGGTCCAGATCGATGCGGACGATATCGCCCGGCAGATCGATATCGCCATCCCAGAAATCGGGCGAGGCGAGCTCGGTGCCGACGGCGAGCACCACGTCAGCGTCCGCGGCCAGGGTCCGCACGTCCGGGTCCGCGATCATCGAGCCGGCGAACAGGGGATGTGCGCTGGAAATCACGCCTTTGCCCGCGATGGTCGTCAGAACGGGGGCGTCAAGGGTTTCGGCGAGTGCGGTGACCTCGCGGGATGCATCGACGGCGCCCCCACCGACGATCAGCACGGGGGAGCGGGCGCGGGCAAGCCGTTGCGCCGCATCTTCCACCGCCGCAGGATTGGGGCCGGGCGCGCCCGGCGCCGGCTGCGCCACCCAGCTTTCCTCGACGCTTTCGCCGAAAATGTCGATGGGGATTTCGATATGGATGGGCCGGGGGCGGCTTGTCGCGAAATCGTTGAAGGCCCGCGCGATCAGGCCCGGGATGGCATGCTGATCCGGCGCCGTCGCACTCCAGGCGGTGACGGTCGAGGTGGCGAGTCGCTGGTTCTTCATCTCATGCAGGCGGCCGCGCGCCATGTTGATGTCGCCGCGCGCCAGAACGCCCGAGATGACCAGTATCGGCACGGAATCCGAATAGGCCTGCCCCATCGGCGTCATGGCGTTCATCACACCGGGGCCGGTAATCAGAAAACAGACGCCGGGCTTGCCGCTGGCGCGGGCATATCCGTCGGCCATGAAAGCCGCGCCCTGTTCATGACGGGACAGCACGTGATTGATCGGTGTCTGGGTTAGCCCGCGATACAGCTCGATCGTATGCACGCCCGGAATGCCGAAGATGGTGTCCACACCGTATTGCTCCAGCAATTGGACAAGGGCCTGGCCGACATTGCGCATGGTTCAGTTTCCCCTCCGTCGGCGGCGTTCGCGTCGCTTCGGTTCATCGCCGGCTTCCCGCTTGGCGATTTCCTCTTCGTTCAAATGGGTCGTCGGCCCCAACCGGCGCACAACGTCCAGCGGTTCCGGGATGGTTTTCGGCGCATAGCCTTTCAACGCCTCCACAATCGCCTTCATCACGACACCGTCGGACCCACAGCAACCGCCGATGATCCGCGCGCCGGAGTCGCGTGCAAGACGGGCGTAATCGGCCATCAATTCGGGCGTCCCGGTATACTGGAACTCCCCGTCCTTGAATTCCGGCACGCCGCAATTGGCCTTGGCGACAACAATCGTGTCGGGGGCGGCGATCTTGCCGATGGCGGCGACGGAAACGATGTTCTCGGTCGCGCCCAGGCCGCAATTCGCGCCGATGGCGATGGGGGGCTCCGCGAGGGACCGGATATGGTTATAGGCTTCTTCCGGCGTAACCCCCATCATCGTCCGGCCTGCGGTGTCGAAGGTCATCGTCGCAACAACGGGTAGGCCGGCTACCGCCGCACCGGCGACGGCGGCCGCCACTTCCTCGCGCGAGGACATTGTCTCGACCCACATGAAATCCGCGCCGCCTTGCGCCAATCCCTCGGCCTGTTCGGCGAAGGCGTCGCGGGCCTGCTCGAAGGTGAGGGGGCCGTTGGGCTCCAGAAGCTCGCCGCTTGGGCCGATGGAGCCGCCGACGAACACCCGGCGTCCCGCCTTGTCCGCGACGTCCCGGGCGATGCGTGCAGCCGCTTCCGCCAGCTCGAAGGCCCGGTCCTGGGCGTTGTGCAGCTTCAACCGATAGGAGTTACCGCCGAAACTGTTGGTCAGAACGATGTCGCACCCGGCGTCCACGAACTCCTGATGGACGCTGGCGACCCGTTCCGGATGGTCGATGTTCCAAAGCTCCGGCGCATCGCCGGTTTCCAATCCCCGCTTGAACAGGCTGGTTCCCATGGCGCCGTCGGCGACCAGGTATCCCCGCTCGTTCAAGATCTCTAAAAAACTGTTCGACACTGTCTGTTCCCTTTCGAACGGGGGACGTAAATCCCCGTCTTACGCCGCCTTGGCCAATGCCTGTTCCAGGTCGGCCAGGATGTCTGCGATGCTTTCCAGTCCGATGGAAAGCCGGATGACTTCCGGGCCGGCGCCGGCGGCGCTCTGCTGCTCAGGCGACAGTTGATTGTGGGTCGTGGAGGCCGGGTGGATGATCAGCGACTTTGCATCCCCGATATTCGCCAGATGACTGAACAGTTCCACCGAGTCCACCAGTTTCACCCCGGCCTCGTAACCGCCCTTGAGACCGAATGTAAAGACCGCGCCGGCCCCGTTCGGAAGATATTTCCGCGCCAACCCATGATACTTGCTGGACGCCAGGCCGGCATAGCTGACCCATGCGACCGCGGGGTGGTTTTCCAGAAACTCGGCCGCCGCCAGGGCGTTCCGGCTGTGCCGTTCCATGCGAAGCGGCAGCGTTTCTATCCCCAGCAGGGTGACCCAGGCGTTGAAGGGTTGCTGGGTGGAACCCAAATCCCGCAGCGACACCGCATGGCTGAACAGGGTGAAGGCCAGATTGCCGAAGCTCTCGTAGAAGGTCAGGCCGTGATATTCCGGGGCCGGCTGGCTCAGGCTTGGGAATTTGTCCGAGGCGAACCAGTCGAAATCGCCCTTGTCCACGACAATGCCGCCGATGGAGGTGCCGTTGCCCGACAGGAATTTGGTGGTCGAATGGACGGACAGGGTCGCGCCCCAATCCAGAGGCCGCAGCAGATAGGGGGACGCCAGCGTATTGTCGACGATCAGCGGCAGGCCCGCCTCCCTTGCGATCCCGGCCACCGCTTCCAGATCGACCACCACGCCGCCGGGATTGGCCAGGCCCTCGCAGAAGATCGCTTTCGTCTGCGGCGTCAGCGCCCGCTTGAAATTCTCCGGATCGTCCGGATCGACAAAATCGCAGGACCAGCCGAACCGTTTGAACGTATGTGCGAACTGATTGATCGACCCGCCATACAGCTTGTTCGAGGCGACCAGATGGTCGCCGGCGCTCATCAGGGCGTAGAGGGCCAGGATCTGGGCCGCGTGGCCCGAAGCCGCCGCGGTCGCGCCGATGCCGCCTTCCAGGGCCGCCAGGCGTTCTTCCAGAACAGCGGTCGTCGGATTCGTCAGACGCGAATAGATGAAGCCCGGTTCCTGCAGATTGAACAGCGACGCCGCATGATCCGCATCGTCGAAAACGAAGGATGAGGTCTGATAAATCGGCGTCGCCCGTGCGCCGGTCGCCGAATCCGGCGCTGCCCCCGCATGCAGGGCCAAAGTTTCAAATCCCGGTTCCCGTTCGCTCATCGCCGCCGCCCTGTTTGCCACTGCGCGGGACTTAGCGGATTTTATGGCCATTGCAAAGCGTGCACAGTTGTGGCGTGCGGGCCGTATATTATATCTAGATCTCTTTATGGAAATTCCGAACGGCGGGCATGGTGGACGCGCTCTATAACGAACAGATCCTTGAACTGGCGGGCGGGCTTGAAAAGAACGACCGTCTGGCCGACCCCGACGCATCCGTTACGGTGACCAGCGCGCTGTGCGGCAGCCGCGTGAAGATCGATCTGAAGATGCATGCGGGCGTGGTAAGCGAATACGGCCAGGAAGTGCGCGCCTGTGCGCTCGGCCAATCCTCCGCCGCCCTGATGAAGAAGACCGTGGTCGGGCAGACGCCGGCACAGATCCACAAGGCGGCGCGGGAGATGCGCGCTATGCTGAAGGAAGGCGGCGATCCCCCGGGCGGCGCGTGGGTCGGGTATGCGGTGCTGGTTCCGGCGCGCGACCATCGTTCGCGCCATGCATCCGTTCTGTTGCCGTTCGATGGGGTCGAGAAGGCGATTGCGGAGATTGAAAAGCGAAGCGATCCAGCCGAAACGGTGGCCTGATCATGGCCGGGGATTGGACAAAGTCCGCCGCAGTCCTGCCGATCCGCTTCTACCGGTATGTCATTTCACCCCTGTTGGGGCCGCGCTGCCGGTTCGCCCCCAGCTGTTCTGAATACGCGATAGAGGCGATCCAGAAGCACGGCGCGGCCCGTGGCGTTGTGCTTGCCGCAAGACGCATCGGCCGTTGCCACCCCTGGGGCGGCAGCGGCTACGATCCGGTTCCGGACAAACGGACGCGGGATCTGAATTGACCGAACAGGCCGCTATGCGGGTTTCAACACGGAATGCAGGCGGTTTTCCAGCGCGGTGCACTTCTCACGTAGCGTGTGCGATGTGTCCTGTAGGCTGGTTCCCATGCTGCTGAGCGTTTCGGAGTTTTCCTTGATGTCCGACACGACCTTGGTGTTGTCCTGCGCGTCATTTGCGGCGCGCTTGACGCCATCGACGACAGAAACAAGTTTGCCCTGCCGGTGTTCAACCGTCTCCGAGATATCCTGCGTTACGGCTGACATGCCGGAAATCTGTTCGACGATGGCGTTGACCGACGCCGCGGCGATACTTGCCGGCGACTGAACGTTCTTGATCTGCTGTGCGACCTGACTGGTGGCGTTGCTGGTGGTGGCCGCCAGCGATTTTACTTCTTCCGCAACGACCGCGAAGCCTTTTCCGGCTTCTCCGGCGCGGGCTGCTTCGATGGTCGCATTCAATGCCAACAAGTTGGTTTGCTCGGCGATTTCGTCGATCAGCTTGATAACATCGCCGATCTTGTCGGTTTCCGCGCCCAGTGCGGCGATCAGGTCGCGCGCTCTGCCGGCTTCTTCGTCCATGGTTCCGGCCATGCTGCTGGATTTGCCGGCGGCGTCCCGGATGGCGTGGAATGCTTCGATGATCTGTTCGGAATCCCGCGACAGGGACTCCGATGCCTCGACCGTCGCATAAGCCGACTTCGAAACCTGTTCCGCTGTGTCGGCGGCCCGGTCCGTCACACCGTCCATATCGGTTGTCACCTGCGCCAGCGACCCGGTGAGATGGTTTATCTCCGCCATCGTGGTTTGAACGATTTCCGACAGGCGCCGGGACATGTCTTCCTTTTCCGCCGCCGTTCGGCGTTCCTGCTGCCGGCTTTGCTCGATCTGCTGGACCTGCATATCCTTCAGGGTTCGCGAACTCTCGCGAAGCGCCGCCAGAGCCGCCGACATTGTGCCCAATTCGTCCCGCCCGGTGCGGGGGATCTCGACATCGAGGTTACCGTCGCCGATTTCCCGCATGGCGGTCGCGAAGGCGGTCAGCGGCTTGAAGGCGACGCGCGCCAGGAACAGGGTTCCGCCGATCAGGGTTAGGATGACGACACCCGCAATGATCAGCAGGGTCTGTTGCTGCGCCGTGCCGGCTGCTTCCTGCGCTTTGCCCGCGGCCAATCGGGAGGATTGACGGGCTTCCGCTGCAATCGCGCTTAGATTTTCGACGGTGCGCTCCCGTGACGCAGCGGCGGTTCGGACCGCCCTTCCTGCCTGATTCGCGACTTGATCCTTCGCCTGCTGCGCGGCGGACCGCAGCCCCAATGCCGCGGTCTGCGCCTCCGATTCCAGCGCCGCAACCAGATCGGTCACGTCCCGGGTCAGTTGAACGTTCATAACCGGCTGGCCGTTGGAGCCGGTCAGGGAAACCTCGACCGTCTCCAATTGGCGGTCTTTTTCATCGTCCGAAGAGCCATCTTCGAAGAGGACGTCGCCGGTGCTGGAGACGGCGGACACCTGGCCGCCCATGACCGCGCTGAGGCCGGATAGCCGTGTCATCGGATTGGTGACGATTTCCAGGAAGCCCGCAACGCGAAAGCCGCCGACCGGCACGATCAGCGAATGCTGAGGGACGTTTTCCGGGCCTTTCCAGAGAAAGTCGCCCGGTTTTCGCTGTTCCTTCTTTTCCCGGTTCAGGAGCGACTCTCGTATGCCGTTGTCCGAGGTGACGGAAAGCCCCCCGTTTGTCGAGGCGAGAAGTTTGAAATCCGCTGTGTAGAAATTCGCCGACACCAGCTTGAAGAGGTCGAGGCGGAAGATCTGATCGCTGCGGATCTCGTTCAACTCCGCGGCAAGCCGGTTCTCGTCGGCCGCCCGCACCGCATCGACGATGCTCTGGTAACGGCTCCAGCGGCCGACGGGACCCAATAGTTCCGCTGTATGATCAAACAGGACATTTTGGGTTACGATGGCTTCCAGGGTCGTCGCGGTCGAGCCCTCCAATGCCGACATCGCCGCCGCCATCATCGCCTGCGCTGAGTTTTTTTGCAGCGCCTCCTGCGCATTCGTTGTCTCCGAAAGAAGAGACTCGAAAACAGCGACAGACCGTTCCTGATTCACCTGAACGTCGCGAAGACCTGCATCGATGGAGGTCGACAGGTCCGTGACGATCGTGTCGAACAGCGCCGTGTTCGTCCTGGTCGTTCCGGCGAAGATCGTTTCCAGTGAATGGCTGACATAGACCTGGGTCGCCATGATGGCGATGGTCGCAAGAAGGCCGATTAACGAAAGGACGCGCCGGATGGTCCAGAACGCATGGCTTTTCATTGCAGATCCACTTCCGTGCTGCTCATGATTGTATCGATGGAGGGGCTGTATAAAGCGCGGCGCCTATGCGCCGACATTAAACTCAATCCCGTACCGTTCCCGGGCGGGAAGATAGGGTGCGATTGTTAAAAATCGGATAACGGACGGTATGTTTAGCGACCCGAAACGGAGAGCAATCCGGCTGTCCACACAGTACGTTCACCGAGACTTTACTCTGGCGTCGCCGGGAACCTGTATCGCAAGCCGCAAGGGCTTCCTACATTCTCCGCCATGACACAAACACGGACTTTTCACGCCCGGTTGGATACCCTTCTGGGCAACGCCAAGTCGGCGACCCTTGCGACCGTTGACGATTTCGACTGGGAAAACGTGACCAGAACCGCATCGCCGCGCGCCCGGGACTTCCTGGCGAAGACGGTAAACCGCCTCTATCAGGGCGAATGCGTCACGGCGTCGGCCTGCGCCGCGCTCGCGGCGCGCATGGACGATGCGTTGGTTCGCGAATTCCTGGAACATCAGGCGGAGGATGAGGAACGGCACGCCGCGATCTACCGCCGCTACATGCATGAACTAGGAACCGCGCCGGCGGAAGACTCGGTCTCTGCCGAGATTCTGGGTGCGGTATCGGTCTGGCGCGGTCATCCGGCGGCGGTCGTGGCGGGCTTGAACATCGCGCTGGAAGGGGCGGCGATGGAAATCCAGTTGAAACTGGCCAAGGATGCGGACTGTCCCGTATTCGCGGAGATCAACCGTCAGGTTGCGCGGGACGAAGCGCGGCATCTTGCCTTCGGCAAGATCTATCTGTCGGAAACCGTGCCGAACCTCGACCGGCGGGACCGGGAATGGATTATCTCCTGGCTGCGGGCGGTCTGGCTGCGCGCCTCGGAACATGCTTTCCGCGACTTGCCGGGCGCGAAAGCACTGCCCATCCTGCTTCGCCGGCATATCGTAAAGCGCGGCTGGCGGCGGACGCAGCAGTCGCTGGACAGCGTCGGACTGGCCGCGTGACCCCAATCACGGTCGCGGTCCCGACCTTGAACGAGGCCGAACGGCTGCCGCGCCTGATCGAACAACTCCAGCGCCAACAGGAACCGGTCGATCTGATCGTCGCCGACGGCGGCAGTGCGGACGCAACCGTTCGGATTGCGCAGCAGGCCGGCGCACGCGTTCTGGAGGGCGCGCGGGGACGAGGCCCCCAACTGGCCCTGGCGGCGCAACATGCGCGGGGCGACATCATCCTTTTCCTGCATGCTGACACGGACCTGCCGGACGGCGCCCTGTCGGCGCTGCGCCGCCGCCTAGGGGCGGAGCCCGGCCTGATCG
>JANQIT010000180.1 GCA_028282025.1 Hwanghaeella sp.
TTTTCCATCAAGGCCGTTCGAATCGCCATCATCGCTTTCCTTCTATCCAGGGAGCATGACAGCGTAACGACAGCGATCCGGGCGCGGAAACATTTTTCCTCTGGCACCCGGATGACCGTGGCCGGTCTCCGCCGAATGGGGCGCATACAAAGAAATACCGCGGAAGCCTGTTCGGCACCCCCGCGGCCAAGTGACCACCTTCAACAGGAGCAAGTCAGGGCTTGATGTAGGTGTAGCCCATTTGTTGCAAGCGCGACAGTTCGGCAACACCGCTCGGCACGATGTCTTCCTTGTAGACGTCGAACAGGTCTTTCTCGTAGGAAATTTTCCGGCCGCGCAGCGTGTTGGCGCAGACGTGCATTTCCACGTCCAGGCTTTTCAGTTCGACGACCTGGCCCTTGATCAGGTCATTGGTCTTGGCGGCGGCCAACAGGCCCAAGCCGTTGCCATGTATGACGACCTTGATGTCCATATTGTCCGCGCCGACGGCGTTGATGTGGTTTTGGATGTTGCGCATCGCGCCGCGGTACTTCTTGTCATCTTTCCCACCGGTGTAATTGATGTGATAGACGACCTTCTGCTTGCCGTAGCGTTCTTCCGCATCGGCGCCCGTGGAGGGCACCAGCCACGCCGCAAAGGCGACGGCCACGATGGACAGTGCCGAAAGTAGATGTTTCATGATCTGTCTCCCAATACGATTTTCAGCCACCCGTTTCTGTTTTGTTTTACCGGGACAGGCCAAAATCCAGTATCGAACGACACTGCACCCAGGCACCACTGGGAATATCCCTAGGAAAAGATGAGAAAAGCTAGGAGTTTCCCGAGGATGCCAAAGAAACAAGCTGGCCGGAGGTCTTGGCGCCGAACTTGCGCAACAAATTCGACCGGTGGAATTCCACGGTCTTGGGGCTGATGCCCAGCGCGCGGGCGATTTCCTTGGTTGAATGCCCGTCAGAGATCATTTTCAAGACCTCGCGCTCGCGCCGGGTGATCGGCCGGCCACCGACCGAAATCTTATCTTCATCTGTCTCTTCCGCCGCCTGTTTGGCCACGACCCGCCGCCTGCGCGCCACGACCGCGCCGGCCGCGGCCAGGATCGTCATGCCGGCGGCGACCACGATCCACCAGGTCCAATTCGCGACCCAGGGCATCGGCCCCGTGGGTCCGGCCGGCGCGTTGAACGCCGCGGTCAGGACGCGGGCTGATTGATAAGGCACCGGCGAGGACCAAAGGTCCGTCATCCCGAACCGCTCACCGGAGGGGAGACCCTTGGCCGAAAGAAGGGCGATGGTGACCTTGTCCCGCAGATCCAAAGGCGTCGCCGCGACGGCCGCGAACGGCCATTCAGGATAGAGCCGGCTGCTGATCCGTTCCGGATGACCGTAGTTTACCGTGCCGTTCAGCACGATGACCTGCGCGAGGTCCAGACGGCCGGCCCGGACCAGGGTCTCGATCAGGCCGCTGCGGGCGATGCCCACATCGGCCCTGCCGCCCAGGACGAGATCAAACACCTGATCCATGGGAAATCCGACATAGACAAGCTCCGTCCGGCCATCCAAAAGGTCGACACCAACGTCTTGAAATTCGCGCCATGCGATCTGAAAACCGCCGAACGCCCGACGATCGACGGCCGCGACGGCGCGTCCCTCAACGTCCTGTAGAACATTGATGCCGGCCCCCTTGCGCGAAAAGATGACGCTGCCGAATCCACTGACGTAGGACCCGTCCGGCGCCTGACGCAGACGCGAGGCGATAACGCTGAGGCTGTATTCCCTCTCCAAATCGGTGTAATGACCGGGATTGGTCAAGATGAAATCCAAGTCGCCGTTTTCGATCCGCGATGGTGCCGATTTGAGCGTCACGGGAACAAGTTCGAACCGCCATCCGGGTACAACCGCGTCAAGATATCGCTTCAGGCCGGACCATTTGTGCGCGACCTGCCGT
>JANQIT010000198.1 GCA_028282025.1 Hwanghaeella sp.
GCCTTTCCAGCATTGTCTTTCTATTGGCCTATTCGGACGGATCGCTCGCCTCTGTGGCGCAGACGCTGTTCGCCGCCTTCGACGGTCACTACACGCTGCTGGCGATCCCGTTTTTCATTCTGGCCTCCACCTTCATGTCGACGGGCGGAGTGGCGCGCCGGATCATTCGCTTCGCGATTGCCTGTGTCGGGCATGTGCGGGGCGGCCTGGCGATTGCGTCCGTTTTTGCCTGCATGATGTTCGCGGCCTTGTCCGGGTCGTCGCCGGCGACGGTGGTGGCCGTCGGCAGCATCGTCATCGCGGGCATGCGCCAGGTCGGCTACACCAAGGAGTTCGCCGCCGGTGTTATCTGTAACGCCGGTACGCTGGGCATTCTGATCCCGCCTTCCATCGTGATGGTGGTGTATGCCGCGGCGACCGACGTTTCGGTCGGCCGGATGTTCCTGGCAGGCGTCATCCCGGGGCTTTTGGCCGGTCTGTTGCTGATGCTGGGGATCTATGTCATGGCGCGCCTCAAGCGCCTGCCGGCGCAACCGTGGGCGGGCGCCCGAGAGATCCTGGTCTCCGCGCGCGGTGCGATGTGGGGGTTGATGCTGATCGTGATCATCCTGGGCGGCATCTATGGCGGCATCTTCACACCGACGGAAGCGGCCGCGGTCTCCGCTGTTTATGCGTTCGTCATCGCCAATTTCGTCTATCGCGACATGGGACCCTTCAGCGAAGAAGGGCATCGCGGCTATGCGTTTCCGGTGCGGGTCCTTGCGGTGTTGTGGCATCCGGACACCAAGAAGGCGCTGTTCGAGGCGGGTAAGCTCACCATCATGCTAATGTTCATCATCGCGAATGCGCTGATCCTGAAGCATGTTCTGACCGAGGAACGTATCCCGCAACTGATTACCGAGGCGATGCTGGGCGCGGGCTTCGGACCCATCCTGTTCCTGGTGATCGTCAATGTGATCCTGTTGATCGGCGGCCAGTTCATGGAGCCGTCGGGCCTGTTGGTGATTGTGGCGCCGCTGGTGTTTCCGATCGCCATCGAACTGGGCATCGACCCGATACATCTGGGTATTATCATGGTCGTGAACATGGAAATCGGCATGATCACACCGCCGGTGGGGTTGAACCTGTTCGTGACCGCGGGCGTCGCCAAGATGTCGGTGATGCGGGTGGTGCAGGCGGCGCTGCCGTTCGTTGCGATCATGTTCGCGTTCCTGATCCTGGTGACCTATGTGCCCTGGATATCCACCTTCCTGCCGCATGCACTGATGGGGCCGGAGATCATCACCCGGTAGACCGACCGTCGCGCCCCTGGCGCAAGAGAGTGGCAAGAAACCTGCATAGTCCCTACGTGGATATGCAGGTTTCTTTTTTTTCGGCGTCTGCCGCCCGAGAGCCGTTGGAAACGGTCCCGACTCCATGACATACTCACGTTTCAGAAGGAACGAACCGCCATGCCCCTCCGCATCAAACTACCGTCCAAGGAAAAGATCATCATCAACGGCGCCGTTATCGAGAACGGCGGCGAAGCGACGACGATCATCCTGCACAACCGCGTCGATATCCTGCGCCGCAAGGAGGTGATGTCGGAACAGGATGCGATTACTCCGGCGCGGCGGGTCTACTATGCGCTGCAATGCGCCTATCTGTTCGATACCGACCGGCCGCAATATCTGGATCTGTATCGCCAGTTAGAGAAGGATTACATGCAGGCCGCACCAAGCGCCGGCGAGATTCTGGGGGACATCCGCAGTTTGATCGCGGCGGAACGCTACTACGATGCGCTGCGCAAGACTCAGGATCTGATCGATCACGAGACCGAGCGTTTGGAAGCAGTCGGCATGGAGGCGGGATAATCCTCGGCCGCCGGCGCGGGACGATCTTCCAGATCGGTGTAAATCCCATCGAAACAACGAAAACGTAAGCGTAGCTCCGCGTCCTCCATATCGGGTGCGATCCGGCGCATGGCGTCGTACTGCGCCCGTGTCGTCTTGGATGGCGACCAGCGTTCGGTCAGCGTATCGACCGGCCTGGAAATTTGGGTAAGCTGCGGCAAAAGACCTAGGGCGAGGCGCGCCAGCCGTTGATAGGCCTCTTTCACAACGTCGATCAACCAGGCGTCGGCCGCTACGGGGAAGCGTTCCGCGCCGACAATCGGGCCTTCATCGACCCGGTCGGTCATGTAATGTGCTGTAACGCCATATCGGCGTGCGCCCTTGTACAGGGCGAACCCGGTTGGACGGTAGCCGGGGAATTCCGGCGGTCCAGGGTGAAAGTTGATCGCGTTGTAGGTAATCCGCTGCAGAATCTCAGGCGGCACGATGACGTTCGTGCTGAAGGCCATGATCCGAACGCCCTGCGTCGGCGCTGGCAGCAAGCGCTCCAGGTCTTCGACGGAGTCTGCGCGGACCAAGTTAAGTTGCGGGGCCAAACGGCGCAGGAAGTCGGAAAAGAAATCCGCCTCCATGGCTTTCATCAACAGGATGAGTGTCGGGCCGTCGGCCATCGCGGGGCCTTTCGGCTTCAGGCTTCGGTGGAGGTTGTGGTGCTGCGTTCGGCGACGCCGCCCGGGCCTTGTGTTTCGACGGGCCGGTCAGCCGCGGATTCCTGAGCCGAGACGAGGGTCGCGGCAGATTGCGGGGCGGGCGCCGCCTGTGCCGCCGGAGGAGTGGCGGCCGCTTCGCCGGCTTCATCCCCTTCCGCCGGATTGCCCAGCAGGCCGGCGCCGATCTGCCGGTCGATATTGATCAGGACGTCCAGCTTGTGCACGTCTTTCGGAGAGGCGATCAGCTCCGCGGAGCGACGGTCGATAAACCGGCTTAGGTTCAACAGGTTCTCCCGTATTTGCCGCGGCAAGGGACTATCGGGATCTACCAGTGAGGATTGGATGATCGTCCAGATCCGCCAATTCGTCCGCACCGCAGCAAGAATACCTTCCAGGTTCTGGGGGTCCTGCTTCGCGGCTTCCAGCCGGCGTGCTGTCTCCACAAGCGCCCAACCCTCCGCAGACTGCGGCGCCGCATTCGCCAGTTGGGAGCGCTGTTGTGAGGCGTACGGATTACTCATTGGCAGCACCAACTTGATTTCCAGCCTTCATACCGCCCGGGCGTTTCATAGGGGCGGACGGAGAAAGGCGTGTCAAAAACCATAATAAAGGGCTGATTCTCATGCATAATCCAGCTTTTATACCATAGTATCGGACGGTTTGGTAAATTTCGCGTTAACGCGGCTTTAAGGTTACCGTCTTCCCAAAGCAGCGCTCGCCCTGCTTTGTGCTATAGGAAATTCACAAGCGACAACTGGCGGCGTGTTGCGATGGTTGTGAAGGAAGCCTGTATCTGCGCGCTGAGCGCCGATATTTCCGCCGCCGCGGTCGCATCGTCGGCCAACGTGATGTCGTCGAGTGCGACCTGGCTGATGTTGATGAAATTCTCGTGTGTTTCTTTCTGATCGATCAACCTGCTCAGCGCCAGCCCATTGCGTGACTGCAACTGGCGCAGTTCGTCGCGCGCGCTTTGCGCGGCGTTGGAGGCTTCCGCCAGAAAAGTCTCGCGTTGCGCCTCGGTCAGTCCCGCCTGTGTGGAAGAACGCAGACGCACCAGAGACTCTATGAGGTTCTGAAACGCCGGTTCGGTTGCCGTAATCCCATAGGTCAACAGCGTGTCGTCGGCTATTGTAAGGGCGACTTGCTCGAATGAGCGCGGGTCCTGCGTATTCGGTCCCTGCGTATGGTAGGAAACAGCTGTGTTCGCCCCGCCATTATCGACGACGAACGTCGGTATGTTATCGGCGGTCTCCAACGCGTTGGCGACGCCGATATCGTTGGCTGTGTAGATCGGCAGGGTGCGCAAATCCACTACCGGAGCCGTGTCGAAGCGCGTGCCCGCATAAAGAAAACGGTCGCCGATTTCCAGGTTCAGATTGGCTTCAACCTCGATCAGAAGGTTCGTCGCCAGCACATCCGTGTTGGTGGTGAAATTGGCATCCTGGGTGGACAGCGGTTCGGCCGCCCGAAGCACGTCGTCGACCACTTCGACCAACCGGGCGAGCGTGGCGTCGTATGAACGCAGGTTCAATTCGGCAAGGCCGATGGCGTCCACATAGCCGTTGCGCGTACGGATTTCCGATTCCAGGTCAAGAATTCTCGGGGCCTGCGTCCCGAAATTCTTCAACTCCTGAAACTGCCGTCCGGTCGCCACGCGGAAATTCAACAAATCGAATTGCTGGTTTTGCCGTTGAATGAGGGCGAGATCCGCTTGAAGGGCGCCGAATGTACTGATCCGCGAAACCATGGAACCTTGATCTTCAATTGCTGTCATTGGCCGTGAACCAATATGCGGTCCACGGGGCTTTTGAGAGAAAGCAAGGGCTGTGCCAATGGATCCAGACCGTTTTTGCGATAAGGAAGTAATTTGCCGGCCTCCTAGGGCGGCTGCCCGGCAAAACACCGGCCGAAGATAGGAAAATGATTCCTAAACGGGAAATTGAATCTATCCTAATATTATTAAGATATTGATATATTGGATGTTTTGCGTTGCAGGGGCCGATAGGCAATTTTGTCTTGACTTCGAAATGGGCTTCTGACCTTCTAAAGGAGCTTCAGAAGAAGTGCCTGAACAGAAGTTCGGGGAACATGTAGTCCAGAAAGGATCATAGTATGACTGATATCGCTCTTACAGCGGCGCAACGTTCGTCGCTGCTTTCCCTTCAGCAAACCCAGACACTTAGCGACCGCACACAGACCCGTTTGACGACGGGCCGTGAGGTCAACAGCGTGGTCGACGACGCGGTTCGTTTCTTCAGAGCGCAGGCTCTGACGGATCGCGGTGAAGATTTTGCGCTGCGCCGGGATGAAATCGACCAGGGGATCAGCTCGTTGAATACGGCGCTGACAGCCATTGAGTCGGTGGATAACTTGCTGAGCCAGCTTCAAGGTATCGTCGAAGCGGCGCGTTCCCAGTCGACCGCGGAACGTATCTCTGCGACGACACAGTTCATTGAAGTTGGTAAACAGATCTTCGAACTTGTCGAAGATGCTTCCTTTGCCGGTCTGAACCTGCTGTCCTCGACCAACTCGACATTGGATGTCGCGTTCGGCGTGCGGACGTCTTCTCGTCTGCAGGTCACGGGTTTCGATCTGAACACCACCGTTGCGAACACCTCGCTGGGCGTTTTCTCGGTTGTTGCGTTCTTCACGGCAAACTCCTCCTTCAACGTCTCGAACTTCGGGGTTTCCGGGGGGTCGTTCACTTCGTTCGGCGCCGACAACTCCAACGTTTCGTTTGCGACGACAGCCGTTAACGCCATTCAGGCCGGTGTCTCCCGGCTTCGTGCGGCGGGGGCGACGCTGGGTGGTAACGTCGCCATCCTGCAAACCCGGTTGGACTTTACCGATCAGTACGTGAACACGTTGAATACCGGTGCCGATTCACTGACATTGGCCGATCTGAACGAAGAAGGCGCCAACTTGGTGGCCCTGCAGACCAGACAGCAGTTGGGTATCCAGTCGCTGGCTATTTCCGGTCAGCAGCAGCAGGCTATTCTGGCGCTTCTGAACTAAGGTCATTTAACGACCTTAGAGTTCGTTCGGTCTCCCAATCTCTCTCTCACGATCGGACGTATCTCTCCTGGGGCCCCCGTTGCGGGGCCCCATTTCTTTGTCTTTCTGATGCCTGACCGACGGACCCGCCGTGAGCCGGTACGTTTCCAAAAGTTAGCGATTCCAATCTCTTAAAATTTTCTGGCACGGAACTTGTAATCGTTCGGCGAGAGCATGCCGGGCGAAGTGCGGGTATCCGTCGCAAGCGTTCGGCTCCGTCTCAACAGAACGATGAGAGAGAAGGAGCGGCGGAGAATCCGTCAGCCAGAAAGGTAGAGAGATCATGACAAGCGATATCGCGCTTACAGCCGCCCAACGTGCGTCGCTGCTTTCCTTGCAGCGGACGCAGGTTCTAAGCGAGCGGACACAGACACGGTTGTCGACCGGACGAGCCATCAACGAGGTGGTGGACGATGCGGTCAACTTCTTCCGGGCGCGCACCTTGTCCGATCGCGCCGGCGACTTCCAGCTTCGCCGCGACGATATCGATCAGGGGATCAGCGCTTTGAACACGGCGCTGGACGCGATTGAGGCCATCGACACTCTGCTCAACCAGCTTAAAGGTATCGTGGAAGCCGCCCGATCACAGTCCACGCAGGAACGGCAGGCTGCATCCTCTCAGTTCATCGAGGTCGGCAAACAGATCTTCGAATTGGTGGAGGATACTTCCTACCAGGGCTTGAACCTCCTCACATCTTCGAACTCCACACTGGATGTTGCGTTCGGCGTCAGGACGTCTTCGCGCTTGCAGGTTCAAGGCCTTAACCTGAACACAACGGCGGCGGACACCGATCTTGGCATCTTTTCCGTCGCGGCATTCTTCACGCTGAACTCCAGTTTCGATATCTCGAACTTCGGGATCTCCGCCGGGTCGTTCACCTCGTTCGGTTTGGATAACTCGAATGTGGGGTTCGCGACGACGGCCGTCGCCAACCTGGATGCCGGTATCGGACGGCTTCGCGG
>JANQIT010000206.1 GCA_028282025.1 Hwanghaeella sp.
TGAAGAGCGATATCGTCCAGATCCAGTCCTTTTCCGAAGGCGAGGTGATTTTCCGCCAGGGAGAGCAAAGCGGGGCCGCCTATCTGGTTCGCGAAGGCCAGGTGCGCGTAGGCAAGACCGGAGAGGCCGGTGCGGTCAGCGTGGTCGGCTTTGCCGGTCCGGGCCAGATTTTCGGCGAAGACGCCCTGTTGGCCGAAGGCATCCGTTCGACAACCGCACTTGCCGCAAAACCATCGAAATGCGTCGCCATCGACCGGCGTAGACTGATGAAGACGCTGGATTCCCAGGACCCCTTCATTTCAGCTTTGTTCGGCATTCTGGCGAATAACATGCAATCGATGATCGACAAGGGCGCCGACCTCGATTGTCTGTTGCAGGACCTTTCGGACGAGCACGATGCGGTCGACTCGTTCCGGGACGCCACGGAACGGAAACCCGCGGCGAAAGTTCCTGCCTCGCCGAACAAGGGCGCACCGACACTGCCCCCCGATGATGAAGACGACGACGCCTTTCTGATTTAAGGCTGCTGTCTCCGTTTTAGAGCGTGTCACCTTTACTTGGAATCGACTGAGTCGCTTTGCGGTTCCAAGTAAAGGTGACATGCTCTATGGCCCCAATCTCCGTGATCCTCGCACGGATCGTGTTTAGCTTAACCGGCTGTAACCAGCCGCCAGCGCCTGCTTCTCCATTGTGTCGATCTGCGCGTAAGCCCCCTCCTCCATGACGGTGGCGTCCTTCAGCAGCAGCTTTCTGTTGATCCGCGCCATCGAATTGTCCTGCATCGCGGCGGCCAACGCGGCCCGGTAGCAGTCGACCGTATCGTCATCAGCAGCCCTGGGGGCGATCAGGGGCAACCCAGGGACAAGCGGCCCGCCACACAGAACCGACACACCGTCTGTTGAGATAACCGAATTGTGCCGGGCCAGGGCAAAAGTCACGCAATCGACGCTGCCGCAATCCGCTGCGCCGGACCCGATCGCCTCGATCGTCTGAAGGTGGCTTCCGGTTTCGACTGCACCGGAAAAGAAGCGGCCGTTCCGCGCCAGGGGGGCGACCATCGCCCGCAGGCTGTTATAGCCGGAATGCGACTCGCTCCCGTTATAGGCGACCCGAAGCCCCCGCAAATCCTCCAGCCCGGCGGCCCCCTGAAGGCGGCTTCCGACAAGCACGAGGTTCCGGTAGCGCGCGCCCTCGCACCAAGGGACATCGAAGCAAAGAGTTGCGACAAGCCGCCAATGCTCCGAGAGCCCCCGCAGGTAGGGATAACCGCATGTCTGGGTCAGGATCGTCCCTGGCTCTCGCCAATGATCGGACAGATGAGGAAGCCGGGTGCGGCCCTCCGGCAAATCGTCGATCCCGGCCGCCGCCATATGCCGCCGCAATCCCGCCCACCACGCGTCCCAAACCGGTTCCAGACCGGGGAGATCGTACATCGGGAAGGAAACGGCCTTGATCACGGCCGCACACCCGGCTGCACGGGCGGAACCTTCAACGTACCGACAAAATCGGCTGCTTCATGTGCCTGCACGACGGCGGCGCGGATCAAATCGTCGAAATGGTTGGTGAGCATGCGGACATGTTCCCGCGTTGTGAAGGCGAAATACATTTGGCCGAGATAAACCGCCGCCCGCTGCATGCCGAAGATCGTGTAGGGGGCGGCGAAGTGCGTCAGTCCGTCGAACAGGAACAGGCGCAGGCGGGGATAAAGCTCATCCAGGAGCGACTGCATCTCGGCAAGCTGCTCCAAGCGCGACTCGGGGCTGAGGCCGCTCCAGATCCCACCTCCCACGGCAAAGGATTCCAGGCTCTGCCTCGACATACAGATCTCCATGTCCGTGTCCGGCAGTCTGGAATAGGCCCGCTTGTCCCGGGACGCCGCAATCGCCTGCTTCGCCGTTTTCACCGCGTAGTCCTGGAATTCATGGACCAGGGTGTTCTCGGTCTTGGCCAGATCGGGCAAGGTTGACGGCACATAGCGGATTTTCCGGCCCGCGGCTTCCTGATGCCATTTCGCGATATTCTCATCGACCGGGGTACGGGTTGCCGGCGCGAAGATAATCGATTCCTGAAGGATTGCCGCGTGCGAGCGTTCCTCGGCCGTCAGACCGAGAAGCCAATCCAAGCTGACCTGAAGCGCGGTGGCGATGGCCGCGACCGTGTCGGCGCGCGGGAGGCGGTCGTTTTCCGAGGATAGAAGCTGCGAGAGCGTCGAGCGGTCGATCCCCACATCACGCGCCAGCGCAGATTGCGAAACCCCTCGCTTTTCCATGGCCTTAAGCAATCGTTCCCGGAAAGTCAGGACGGTTTCCTGCCTGTCTTGCGACTTCAAACGCGCACCTCATCACTCTGTTTATAAATCGCAACACATGCTGCGCCTTGTTTACAATGATCATGTTGCACAACAAATCTGCTGAAGCAACACTACCTCCGTAAGAAATCAAAAACTGCGGGGTGTTGTTGGCTGGCATGAGCGTTTCCGGTTCTATCGCTGACGGTGAGTTCGAGTGGCCGACCTGGCTGTTGCTCGCGGCGGTCTATGCCGTCTGGGCGGGCCTGACCTTCTTTCATGCGGCGATCCCCTGGTGGCTTCTGCTTCTGGCCGGAGCCTATGCGACCTGCCTGTACGGGCACCTGCAGCATGAGGTCATTCACGGGCATCCGACACGGAATCAGACTTTCAACGATTGGCTCGTGACCCTGCCGCTCGGGCTGTGGATTCCGTATCCGCTCTATAAGGAAATGCACGTCGCGCACCACCGCAGTTCCGCCTTGGCGGACCCGCTGGCCGATCCTGAGTCCTTCTATTTCGAGCCGGAGGATTGGGTTTCGCTTCACCCTGCGCAGCGATTGCTGTTTACCGCCAACAATACGTTCTTCGGGCGGCTGACCGTCGGTCCGATACTCTGCCTGACGGGCTTCTGGAAAAGTGAGGCCGCCACCCTTCTGCGCGGCGATACCCGCCATCTGGGAAGCTGGCTATCGCACGGGGTGCTGTGCGGACTGGTTCTGGCCTGGGTGATGTTCCTCTGCGGCATGCCGTTCTGGCACTATGTCCTGTTCTTCGTATTGCCCGGCGTATCGCTGACGCTGATGCGGTCCTATCTGGAACACCGTCCGGGACGGACGCAAGCCGAGCGCACAGCCATCGTGGAAGGATCTTGGATCACCCAGTTATTGTTCCTGAACAACAACTTCCACGTCATTCATCACGAACGGCCGAAGCTTGCTTGGTACAAGATCCCACGGCTTTACAGGCGGGCGCGGAAACAAGTATTGCGGCGCAACGGCGGCTACGTCTTCAGGAATTATGTCGAAATTGCCCGCCGTTACGGTTTGACGCCGAAGGACACGCCGCTCTATCCCGCCGCCGCCGTAAGGCGGTAACGCATGGCGGTTCCGATCTCTTCGAAACCGTTGCGCCGGTAGAATTCATAACTCCGCCCGCCGTCCCCATCGCGGGATACATGAAGCTGAAGCCGCTCCCATCCCCGCTCCCGGGCAAGATCCTCAGCGGCGCGTATCAAGAGGTTGCCGACACCATGGCCGCGTTGCGGATTCTCGACAAAGAACTCTTGCACTTCCGCGTAACGTCCCCCGGCGTACAGAGCCGTGGTCTCGGCGATGGTCATCATTCCCACGGGGGCGTCCGAACCCGGCCCATCCAGGAAAGCCAGCAGGACGACGAACCGCCCCCCGTCTTCCAGGGCGGCCCGCGCGATCGCTGCATACTCTTCCCTGCTATAGCGCGGCGTGTCGATTTCCAGCAGCAGACGATAGACCATATCGCCGACCACCTTCGTATCGTCCGACCCGGCGAACCGGACGGTCACCGTTCCGTCACTTGCCATCCGGTCCAACCTCCCTCACGGTTTGGTTCAGTCTTTGTTAGTTTTGGTGTAAGAGCAAGCGGATGGCGAATATCCCCCATATAGCGAACGGCGACGGTCTGACACCCGATCTCGTCGCGGAAGTCGCACGCACGGGCAGACGCGTCGAAATCGACGTGGAACTGCTGGGCGAGATGGAGGAAGCCCACCGTATCGTCCTGGAAAAGCTGGAGAAGGGCGCACCGGTCTATGGCGTCACAACCGGGCTGGGTGCGAAGGTTAAGACCGGCGTCACGGCGGATGAATCCGCTGCCTTCTCCAAAATGACCATCCGCGCACGGGCAACCGCCTCGGGGCCGCCGGCCCGGCGGGAGATCGTGCGCGCCGCGATGTTCGCCCGGCTGAACGGGCTGCTGCATGGCGGAGCCGGGGCGCGCCCGGAACTGGCCATGATGCTGGCTGACCTGCTGAATGCCGACCTTGTGCCCTATGTGCCGTCTAAGGGCTCCATCGGAGCGGCGGACCTGTGCACCATGGCGCATATCGGTCTGGCCATGATCGGAGAAGGCGCATTCCTGAATACGGACGGGGACCGCCTGCCGGCTGCCGACGCGCTGCAGAGCAGGAACCTGAAACCGTTCGAGCCGGGTCCCCGCGACGGTCTGGCCATTTGCAGCAGTTCAAGCATGTCCGCCGGCCTGGCGGCGCTGGCGCTGAGCGACGCCGCGCAGATCTTGAGGGGCGCGAACCTTGCCGCCGCCATGTCCATGGAGGCGTTCCGCGCCAATCTCTCCCCGCTCGACCCGCGGGCCGCGGTCGCCCGCCCGCAACCGGGGCAAATGTCCGTCGCCTGGGCGCTTTCCGACCTGTTGCACGACAGTGCGTTGAACAATCCCGCCGCCGCGCGCAGGTTGCAGGACCCGGTCTCGTTCCGCTGTGTCTCGCAGATACACGGGGCCTTTTACGCTGCGTTGGAATCGGCGCGCGCCGCGCTCGATGTCGAGTTGAATACGGCCGCGGACAGCCCGCTGGTCCTGGTCGACGACCGGGAGGTGATCTCGACAGGCAATTTCCTCACCCCCATGTTGACCATCGCC
The DNA here is from genome assembly GCA_028282025.1 of Hwanghaeella sp. Taxonomy (GTDB): domain Bacteria; phylum Pseudomonadota; class Alphaproteobacteria; order UBA8366; family Aestuariispiraceae; genus Hwanghaeella. Next base: position 4,925 of record JANQIT010000206.1, read on the forward strand.
CTGGAGAGTCTGGCCCAGGCCGCCATGCATGTGGCGACGGCGGTTACGGGACGGTGCGCCAAGCTGCTGGCCAACAGGTTTTCCGATCTGCCGGACCAGCTTACGGAAGACCCGTCCGGCGCGGGCCTGGCGCCCTTGATGAAAACCGCCGAAGCCCACGCCGCAACCATCGCCCAAAATGCCCAAGCCGTCCCTATCGCGCCCAGCATATGCGCCGACGGTGTTGAGGACGTGCCGTCGCACACCTATCTGGCGGCCGAGAAACTGTACGAAAGCCTCGCCAGTCTGCGGCACGCCCTGGCCATCGAACTGATTGTGGCGGCCAGGGCCGTCGACCTTCGCAAGCCTGAATGGATGGCTCCGCGCGTCGCCCACGCACATGACGCACTCCGCACCTACTCGCCCGCCTTGGACCGGGACCGTTCGATGAGTGCCGAAATCGACGCGGTGGCGGCGGATCTTGCGGAAAAATCGAGCCGGATCGTCGCCGCGGCCTATCAGGCGTAGCGCAACTGCTGTCCGATACCCAGGCGCTCCGCCTTCTCCAGCATGGCCGCCCCGAGCGCGATATCGGAAAGGCTTAAGCCCCTGTGCCAGAACAGGATGGTTTCATCCTCTCTCTCGCGGCCGGGTTTTTCTCCAGTGACAATCTGGCAAAGCTCCGCGTGCAGCGTTTCCTCGCTCAATTTTCCGGAGTCCACATGCGCGCGAAGCGACCCAAGCTTACCGGCGCGCGCCTGCCCCCAATCGTCCATCACCATCTTGTCCATGACGTCGGTCAGGGAATGCTCAACGGCGCTCATCGTGCCATAGGGCACGACAAACGCGCCCTTTTCGATCCAATCCGTCTTGAACATCGGTTCGGGCCGTTCCAGCCGGGAGGCTTCGACCATGATATCCGCGCCGCGCAGACAACTCTCCCAGTCCGAGGTCGCGACGACCTCTTTCCCAAGGTCGCGGGACAGGCGTTCGGCAAACGGATCGCGGCTTTCCGGCCGGCGGGAATGAACCCGAATGTCCTGAAGGTCGAAGAGATGATCGAGCAGACGCACGTTCCAATAGGCCGTGCCCCGCGCCCCGATATGGCCAAGCGACCGGCTGTTCTTGCGCGCCAGATATTTCGCACCCAGCGCGGTCACCGCGCCTGTCCTCATTTCGGTGATGGCGGTGGCGTCGATCAACGCTTTGGGCATGCCCGTCGTCGGATCGAACAGGTTCAGCATCGCCATCTCCGACGGCAGTCCTTTCTTGTAGTTGTCGACATAATCGCCGACGACCTTCACCCCGGCATACCCGACATCGCTGCCCCAGGCGGGCCCCGCGATATAGCCGCGCAGGACATTGAAATGACCGTTAAAGTCGGGGTCGGGCGTCAGATGCATACGCGGTTCGATGACGGCGCGCGCCTGGCCCTGCGCCCGTAACCCTTCTTCGACCGCGTCGAGGATTTCATCCTCGGTCAGCGCCAGCCGCTCGACATCGGGCCCATTCAAGTAAGTGAAAGAAATTTCCGGCATTTTCAGCTCCTATCCGACGCGGGTGCGGTCCAACATGTCTTCGTTTAACTCCAGTCCCAAGCCCGGCGCTTCGGGAAGGGTGAGAAATCCGTCCGCGTCCGGCGTCAGCGGGACGGTTAAGGGAAAATCGCGGCGTTCCGGCGTCCAATCCGGCGGATCGATGGGACATTCGATATAAGGTGTGCCGCCCAACCCCGCGGTAAGGTGCAGGTTCGCCATCAAACCGATGCCGTTCCCCCAGGTATGCGGCGAAAAAACGATGCCCTTGCGCTTTGCGGCAAGGCCCAGCTTGAACAGGCCCGTGATGCCGCCGGTCAGCACGCAGTCGGTCTGCAGCACGTCCACCGAATGCCGGTCGATCTGGGCTTGCAGTTCGTGCAACTCGCGGGTCATTTCGCCACCTGCGACCATCACGCCGGACGCCGCGCGCAAGGCGGAAATCCCTGCAAGGTCGCCCCGGTGCAGCGGTTCCTCCATCCAGTAGACCCCAAGCCCCTCCAACACGCGGGCCACCTTGAGCGCCTTGGAGAAGCTCCAGGCGGGCCGCGTATCCCATGGCATCCTCCAGGCTTGATTGCAGTCCACCATCAGATCGACTTCAGGGCCAACCGCATCGCGCACCGCGGCCACGGCCGCCAGCTCGCGGCCCAGGTCGGCCTTGCCGATCCGGATCTTGAGCGCCCGGTATCCCATCGCCACCAGATTATGCGCCTGCCGCGCCATCTCGCCGGACGGCCGCGCCACCGCGGTCGAGGCATAGGCCCGCATCCGATTCTGCGTCCCGCCCAGCATGCGGAATACGGGCAATCCTTCCGCCTGGCCGCGCAGATCCCAAAGGGCGATGTCCAACGGCCAGGGCCGCCCGACATGAAAGGCGATGTTGTCCAGCACCGCATGGTGCCGCTCGATATCGCGGGGGTCTCCGCCCAGGAAATAGTCCAGATAGTCGTCGATCCCGGCCATACTGTCCCCGGACCCGACGCCCACCAGCCCGTCGTCGGTATGGACGCGCACAATATCGACGATGAAATCCCGCCGCGGGCGGCTGTCCCAGGCCGCCGCGAAGGGCGGGTCCAGGGTCAGGGCGTGGCGGGTAATTTCTATGCGCTCAATTCTCACGGGAAGGATCGTCTGTGGTCACACCGTCTCGGCCCTGGTATGTAACTTGCCCGCTACCGGGGCGGCGGCGCCAGGGTCTTCTTCAACGGTTGAATCACAGGTTCGCGGCGGCGTCCATAGCAAGCCAACAGAAGGCCGGCAGAGCGCATCGCATGACCCCAGACAACGTCGAGATCATCGAACGGACCAACGCGTATTCAGGCTGGTTCGCCGTCGATATATTCCGCCTGCGGCACACCCTGTATCGGGGCGGCATGGGACCGGAGATCCGGCGCGAACTGTTCCGCATGGGCGATTCTACCTGCTGTCTGCCTTACGATCCGGTGCGAGATGAAGTCGTTCTGATCGAACAGTTCCGCATGGCGCCCTACACCGCCGGAGATTCCGATTGCTGGCTGATCGAAACGACGGCGGGCATGAACGACGGCGACGCCCCGGCAGACGTCGCCCGCAAGGAAGCCATGGAAGAAGCCGGCTGCACCATCACCGACCTGCACCATGTCACCGACATCTACCCGTCGCCGGGCAGCACCCTGTCGCGCGCATCGCTGTTCGTGGGGCGCACCTCAACGGAAACCATCGGCGGCGTCCACGGCTTGGATGCGGAGGATGAGGATATCCGCGTTTTCGCGACACCCTTCGACGAGGCCATGCGGATGGTTGATGGCAATGAAATCCGGGTTATGGATGCGGTGACGATCCTGCTGTGGCTCTCGCGGCACCGCGACCGGCTGCGCCTGAAATGGCGGTAAAACCGATGAACGCACGGAACACCATCCGCCTGATCGACCGGGAGCGGCGTCATGACGGCTTTTTCAAGCTGGACCGCCTGACCTTGCAGCACGCCCTGTTCGAAGGCGGGATGAGCGCGGAAAAACAGCGCGAAATTCTGGTCGGCCGGGCGGCGGTCTGCTGCCTGCCCTACGATCCTGTCCAGGACTTAGTCGTTTTGGTCCAGCAATTTCGGATCGGCCCTTACGCCTGGGGCGATCCCAATCCCTGGATGATCGAAGCCCCCGCCGGCTATATCGATCCGGGCGAAAACGCCGAGGGCGCGGCGCGGCGCGAACTGATCGAAGAAGCGAACTGCAGCGTTTCGGATTTGCGTTTCGGGCTTCAGGTCTTTCCCGCGCAGGGACCGCATTCGGAGACCATTCATGTCTATATCGGCCGGACCGACGCCACGGGCGTGGGCGGCGTTTTCGGCCTCGCCAGCGAGGGAGAGGACATCCGCGTCCTGACCATGCCGTTGGCGGAGGCCGTCGAACGGGCGGAAAACGGGGGCATCCGCACCGCGCTCGGCGTCTTACCCATTCTGTGGCTGTCACGGCATCGTGACGCGATCCGCCGCGATTGGGGCGTTGTGTAACGGAAAGCCGCCCCCCTAATTTGGATGCCGGTTCTTTGGAAGGAAGGTGACATGGATTTCCGCGAAGGTTTCGTCGACGCCGTCGGCAATACACCGCTGATCAAATTGAAAAAAGCGTCGGAGGAAACCGGCTGCACCATCCTGGGCAAGGCGGAGTTCCTCAACCCTGGCGGTTCGGTAAAGGACCGGGCCGCGAAATACATCATCCTGGATGCTGAAGAACGCGGCGACCTGCAACCGGGCGGACTGATCGTTGAAGGCACGGCGGGCAATACCGGGATCGGACTGGCCCTTGTCGCGGACACGCGCGGTTATCGGACGCTGATCATCATTCCCGAGACCCAGAGCCAGGAAAAGAAAGACATGCTCCGGCTCTGCGGGGCGGAATTGCGGGAAAACGTGGCGGTCCCCTACCGCGACCCGAACAACTACGTCCACACCGCCAAACGCACGGCGGAAGAACTGGCGAAGACCGAACCCAACGGCGTGCTGTACGCCAATCAGTGGGACAATGTCTCCAACCGAAACGCGCATGTGCGCTCGACCGGACCGGAGATCTGGGAACAGACCGACGGGACCGTGGACGCCTTCATCTGCGCCGTCGGCACCGGCGGCACGCTTGCCGGGACGGCGGAATATCTACGCTCCAAGAACAAGGACATCGTGATCGGTCTGGCCGATCCCATGGGGGCCGCGATGTTCAACTACTTCACCAAGGGCGAGCTTTCCAGCGAGGGCGGCAGCATCACCGAGGGCATCGGCCAGGGCCGGATCACCGGCAATCTGGAGGGACTGGAGGTGGACGCCCCCTTCCAGGTGCCGGATCCCGAATGGCTGCCGGTCTGTTTCGATCTGCTGAAACATGAAGGGCTGCTGATGGGCGGCTCCGCCGCGCTGAACGTGGCCGGCACGATCAAGTTGGCGAAGAAAATGGGGCCGGGCCACACCATCGTGACCGTGCTCTGCGACGGCGGCCAGCGCTATCAATCCAAGCTGTTCAACCCGGAATTCCTACGAAGCAAGGACCTTCCCTCACCCGACTGGCTGTAACGCGCAACGCCGCCAACCCCTTGGCGGAGAGCGTTTTTCGTGCCTCAATACCCGTGAGTGAGGTATGGAAACAGACAAGACATGTGCCGCTGGCTGACCTATCGGGGGAAACCCGCCTATCTGGAAGAACTTCTGTTCGAACCGGATTACTCGCTGATCGATCAGTCGCTGCGGGCCCGGGAAGGGGCGACCACCACCAACGGCGACGGGTTCGGCGTGGGCTGGTACGGCAGCCGGCCCGAACCCGGCCTGTTCCGCGAGGTGCTGCCGGCCTGGAACGACAGCAATCTGCGGGCGTTGGCGCATCAGATACGGTCGCACCTGTTCTTCGCCCATGTCCGCGCCTCCACCGGCACCGCCACCATGCGGGCGAACTGCCACCCTTTCGCCGTCGGCCCCTATCTGTTCATGCATAACGGTCAGATCGGCGGGTATGAGAAGGTGCGCCGCGCCCTGGACAACGCCCTGCCCGACGACCTCTATGCCCATCGCGAAGGCACCACGGACAGCGAGGCGATCTTCCTGCATCTGTTGGCGAACGGCGTCGGCGAACGCCCGAAGGAGGCATTGGAAGCGACGATCCGAACGGTGGAAAGATGCATCCTGTCGGTCGGCCTGGACGAAGCATTCCGGATGACCATGGCCTTTACGGACGGCGACACCCTGTATGCCGCCCGTTATTCGACGGATCCGAACCCGCCTTCCCTCTATTACAGGGAAGACCCGGACGGCACGCTTGTTGTGTCCGAGCCGTTCGGCGCGTCGGAGGAGGACTGGCGTCCGGTCGCCCCTTCCACCATGCTGACCTGCCACCCGGACGGCGCGGTCAGCACCGACCCGTTGACTGTATGAGGATCAGAAGGAAATCCCGCGATGCCCATCGACCGGCTGGACCATGTAAATATCCGAACCGCCAACCTGGAGGAGATGATCGGTTTCTATGAAGCCGCACTCGGCTTCCGGAACGGCAAGCGTCCGCCCTTCCCTTTCCCAGGGGCGTGGTTGTATGCGGGAGAGGATGCGGTCGTGCACCTGATCGGCGTCGCGGCCGCGCCCGGCATGGCGGACGATTTGCAGTTGGAACATTTCGCCTTCAGCGCCACCGACATGGACGGTTTCGTCGCCGGACTGGAAGCATTGGAAATTCCCTACCGGATCGCCAATGTGCCGGATACCGATCTGGTCCAGGTCAATCTGCACGACCCGGACGGCAATCACCTGCATGTGGATTTCAGGATCTGAACGCCTGACCCGCGGGGGTTATCCCGTCGTCTGAACGCCGAACCGCTCCAGCGCCTGTTTCAGCCGCGCGGTACTGCGCAGGTTTTCCCGCCCATGGGATGGACCGGGCGCAGGGTTGTGTTCAGGATACCGAACCGGCTTTCCGAGCAGAACCTCCCCCATCTGCACCCGCAGGTCCGCCCCGGTGATCTTCGGCGGGTCTATGGAGAACATTACCTCTGTCGCCTTCGGCCCGTGGTAAGCGGACAGGAACAAGGCGTCGCAGACGGACCGCAGGAAACCGACATGCCCGCCCTGGGCGACCGCGCCGCGCAGCCAGAGCGACTCCTCCAAATGGCGCACGACCATCGGGTCGAGGGGGGACCGCACCTTCGGGAAATAGGTCATCAGCCGCTTGTGGATGCGCATTGCGATGGAAAGCGGCTTGGACGGCAAATGGGTGTAGCCGCGCCAGAAGTTGGTCAGCGTGACGTCGGCGAGTTGCCCTTTCCAAAAAATCGACGCTCCGTCATGCTCCCCGGCGATCTGGCGCAGATGCGGCGACCATCGCCAGTGATGCAGGTCGACCTGGCAAGCGGCTTCGGCGATCTCGTACTCAAGAAGATCTTCCTCGACCCAATCGCGCAGCTCGATCACCTCCAGCCCCAATCCGTTGTCTTCCACGAACTGGCGCACCAGCGCATAGTTCGGGGCGGCGCTGACCGCGACCGGCGGTGTCTTCCAAGGCATCAGAAGGATGTTCAGACTGTCTTTGCCGCCGCATAGAACGAGATTGCGCGCCCCGGGATTGAGGGCTTCCACGGCGCGCATATCCTCGATCATCGCCCCCGCCAGGGCCTCTGCGAAGGCAACCGGGTCCGTAATCCGGTTGGAAAAGCGCCGAGCCCCACCCACTCGCTCAATGTCCCGGTCCGGGAATTCCAATGGGGCCAGTGGCGTCTCCCGCCCCTCCGGCGAGAACCCGGGACGCAGGGTCATCCCCCCTTTGAGGGCCAGCAACGCCAGATAAGAGAAAGAGTAGTTATCGCGCCACTTATAGACGGGGTAGAAGTTCGGCGCACCGGTGAATTTCTCCGCCGTGTAGATATAGGGCCCGTGCGTCGACCACATCTCCGCCGCATCCAGCGTTTCGACGCGCGTGGTGCGCTGCTCCAGGAATTCACGATAGGCTTCTGGGGTCATGCGTCGATCATCAGCGGAACATTAGAAAACGCCCGTAGAAAGGCCGGGACCGACAAACTAGAGCATGTCACCTTTACTTGGAACCACTGAGACGGTCTTCGGTCGCTTTGCCGGCCAGCCGGAGGGCGTCGCCGGCCCTTGCCGATGCGCTGCATCGCCTACGGACCGGCTCCTGCCCGGCTGAACGGCAAAGCGATCTCAGCTGATTTCAGGTAAAGATGACACGCTTTAGTCGCGCGAAGACACTCGTCCACCATCGACGCGAACAATCTTTCGCTTATCCGCCCGCCTGTGCGAGGACCGCCCCCATTCCTCTACAACAGGGCCCGCAAAATCAGAATGGCCGCCACGTTCACCAGCGGAAGGAGATGGGGGAGGAACGCCGCCCGCAGAGCGCCGCCGCGGTGATAGATCCAAGCCGCCGCCAGGGACAAGGCGATGGTGAAGGGCAGCGCCGCGATGCTGAGGTTCAGGAAGAAGAACGCGGTCTCGGCGACCCCTTCCGCCGGCGCGCGGGTCAAAGCGAACATCGCAAGCGGGGCGGACGCCACCAGTCCAATCCCATAGATCACGGTGATAACCCACTGCCACACAGCCAACCGCCGGCGGCGAAGTTGATGGGAAACGGAAGTATCGATCATAAAAGGCCCCGATCTCGGTTGCGGCGGCTTAACACACCAAACCGCGCAATGGGTCAAGCTTGGGCCCCTTGTCGCGACAATCTGCGCCGAAAGCGTTGAAAACGCGGCACCCCCTGTGTAGACGATACGCCCACAGGGGCACGGCATCGGGTCCGCCTTCCGGACCGGCATTCAGACAATCGATTTTGGGAGTGGTGTAACCATGAAGATTACGCAAAAAGTCAAAAAGATCCTCTCCAACTACGAAAGCGACAATCCAGGCACAAAGCGGAACCTGGCCAGCATTCTGATGCACGGCCGCCTGGGCGGCACCGGCCGTATGGTGATCCTGCCGGTCGATCAGGGCTGGGAACACGGCCCGGCGCGCAGTTTCGCCCCGAACCCGGACGCCTACGATCCGCATTATCACTACCAGTTGGCGGTGGATGCGGGCCTTAGCGCCTATGCCGCGCCGCTCGGCCAACTGGAAGCCGGTGCCGACACTTTCGCGGGCGCCATTCCGACCATCCTCAAGGTGAACAGCTCCAACTCCTGGGCGGTCAGCAAAGATCAGGCGATCACCGGATCGGTCGAAGATGCGCTGCGGTTGGGCTGTGCGGCCATCGGTTTCACGATCTATCCGGGCTCCGAACAGGCCTTCGAACTGATCGAAGAAATCCGCGAAATGTCGGAAGAGGCGAAGTCCGTCGGCATCGCCACGGTGATCTGGTCCTATCCGCGCGGCGGCGACCTGACGAAGGACGGCGAAACCGCGATGGATGTCTGCGCCTACGCCGCGCACATGGCCGCTCAGCTCGGCGCGCACATCATCAAGGTGAAACCGCCGACAGCCCACCTGGAACAACCGGACGCCAAGAAAGTTTACGAAGCCCAGAAAATCGACATCTCCACGCTGTCCAAACGGATCGAACACGTCATGCAGTCCGCCTTCAACGGCCGGCGCATCGTCGTCTTCTCCGGCGGCGCGGCCAAGGGGCTAGACGATCTTTACGACGAGATCCGCGCCCTGCGCGACGGCGGTGCGAACGGCTCCATCATCGGGCGCAATACGTTCCAGCGCCCGCGCGAGGACGCCAAGAAAATGCTCGACCAGATCATCAAGATTTACCAAGGGAAAGCATAGGTTTGAGCGATCTACCCGATTGCCGCCTTTATCTGATCACGCCGCCGGGTTTCGACTTGGCGGCGTTTTCGGATCTTCTGAGGGCCGTGCTGGATGCGGGCGACGTCGCCTGCCTTCAACTGCGCCTGAAGGAGGTCGATGACGACACGATCCGGCGGGCGGTGGACACCCTGATGCCCATCGCCGTCGAGCGCGAGGTCGCCTTTATCCTGAATGACCGCGCCGATCTGGCGGCGGAACTGGGCTGCGACGGCGTTCATGTCGGGCGCGACGACGGCACCTATAAGGAAGCGCGCGCCATGATGGGCAAGGACGCCATCGTCGGCACGACCTGCCACAACAGCCGTCATCTGGCGATGACCGATGCGGAGGCCGGAGCCGACTATGTCGCCTTCGGCGCCTTCTATCCGACCGACACCAAGGACGTCACCCACCGGGCCGAAATCGAAACGCTGGACTGGTGGGCGCAGATGATGGAAGTCCCCTGCGTCGCCATCGGCGGAATCACGGCGGACAATTGCGCACCGCTGGTTCAAGCGGGGGCAGATTTCCTGGCCGTCATCGGCGCAGTCTGGAACCATCCGGACGGACCGGCGGCGGGCGTCAAAGCGATGAATGCGGCAATTACCGGCGCAACTGGGCCGAGGCCGCACTGAACCCTATCCGCAGGGCGAGAGTACTAGTTTTTTTGCGCTATCAGTGAACCAGAGGGCAGGCGTTCAAGCATACTGGAGATAACCGTGCTGTACGGACACGAGTCGATCAGTGTTTTCCCGTAGAACCGTATGTCCAAACCCAACTTGACACCGCCACCAGACACTGCTGCCGGAGAGACCTCAACGACAAATCGTAAGCTCTTGTCGTTCCAGTCGAAGTTCCTTTCCTCGAACCCGGTGTAGAAGTGAAACGAGGAAGACCGCCGTCCCTCGATTTCCACATCGGCACCCTGTCTTTCGAATCTGTCAACGACCAGTCCAAAATCGTGCATGACTTGAAGTGTGGCTAGAACAGTGCTGCGCGGATCAGCGTTGCTGACGGTCAGGTCAAGCCCCGACGTTGGTACGGTGTAGCCAGGCGCTTCTTTGAAAGTTGTGTACGCGCAGACCTGCTGTTTCCAAAACTGAGCATCCTGTGAGTTACTGATGGTTGGGCTCAGTACGATCAAGGCCAAGCCCGCCAAGATCAAACCGGACATGTCAGCCTTCATTATTGATCACCATTGCGCCCGCTCTACCACTGATGTCAGTCAACAATTCCATCGAGAAGACGCCGTTCTTACCTTCGTATATGTCACTTTTTTCGACCTGGGTGAGCGTCTGAATACGGCCGCTCAAACGGAGAGAAGCACGCCCTTCATGAACGACTGGGACCGCTAGGATAGAACCTACATGGTCCACGTACGGGAACGGCTGCAGATTGGCGCCCCCTAAAGCCGATGCAAAACCGGCCAAAAGCTGGTCACCCAAATCGTACTCGTGTCGGCGAGACAGGGTCATGACGAACGGATCGAGGCTGATTACCTGGGTCTTGAACCCTTTTTCTTCCATAACGGCATCCGATGCGTCGGCAATCTTCTGGAAGTCTACAGCCTCAATAATGATGCTGCCCCTGTCCTTACTTCCATCCTTGAAGCGGGTAAGATCCACCGCGCTTCCGGTGGCCCGGTCAACCGTCCCACTCGTAGCCAAGCAGCCCGCAAGCAGGGTTGATAAAACTAAGACAATGATCGGCCGCACGTCGTGTTGTTCCCAACGATTTAGAGCTAAGGGTCGCAACCGAGGATGGTTCAACCAACCCAGCACCAATAATTACTTATGATAGATTTTATTGGATCCATCAACTGCTATGGTAACGCTACGCGGAATCTGCCGACAGCCTGCTGTCCGGCCTACTCAACCGGCGCCCAAAGCACTTCTTCGATATCGTCGGCGCCGCAGGCCAGCATGACCAGCCGGTCGAAGCCCAGCGCGATGCCGCTGGCGGGCGGCATTTCGGCGACGGCGGCCAGAAAATCCTCGTCGATGGGATAGCGTTCTCCGTAAAGCGCCTGTTTAAGGTCCATATCCGCTTCGAAGCGGCGGCGCTGTTCCTCGGCGTCCGTCAATTCGCCGAAGGCGTTCGCCAGTTCCAGGCCGCAGACATAAACCTCGAACCGCTCCGCCAGGCTTGGGTCGTCCGGCTTGGGACGCGACAGGGCGGCCATATGGACCGGATAATCGGTGAGGATGGTCGGTGACGGCGCGCCGAGTTTAGGTTCGATCCGCTCTGCGAAAATGCGGAAAAAGATATCGTCCCAACTGTCGCCCTCCGCCGTGCGCACGCCGATCCGCGCCGCTTCCGCCGCCAGCGCACCCGGTTCCGGCATAACCCGGCTTGCGCCGCGCGTCGCCGGAAGATCGATGCCGCAATGGTCGGCAAAGGCCGTATCGACACTGACGATCCGCCAATCCGCCGCCGGATCGCTGACCTTGCCCCGAAAGCGATACGGCTTTCCGCCCGCACAAGCCCGCAGCAGCGCGATGCAGTCATCCATCAGCCGCGTATAGGGCTCATGGGCGCGGTACCATTCCAGCATCTTGAATTCGGGTTGGTGGATGCGCGCGCCTTCCGCGTTGCGGAAGACCGGACAGAGCTGCCAGATCTTCTGCATTCCGCCCGCAAGCAGCTTCTTCATGGCGAATTCGGGACTGGTGTGCAGATAGCGCCGCACGGCGGGGTCCGGCCCGCGCCCCGGCGGCAGCAAGACCGTCTCAAAGGCGGAAAGGTGCGGTTCCAGACCCGGGCTGACCTGCAGGGCCGGGGTCTCGACCTCCACAAACCCTTCATCTTGAAAGAAACCGGCCAGTGCGGCGCGCACCTCGGCCCGACGCCGAAGGTTCGGCAAACGCCGTTCCAGGGCCTCCCTGCGCCACCATTGATTCCGTTGCATCCAGCCCTCTTTTCCCAGCGCGGTTGCCTGCCTGCTGCGGCGGTGATAGGAACACGCCGCATTATCGCTGGCCGCCCGTCTCCGGCGCGGCCCAGACAAGAGACACAGTGACTATCGGGACGCAAGCGCGATGAAAGATACCGCGATCAATCTTCGCAGCGGTCACGCCTTCATGCATGAGGGCAAGCTGCTGGTCGTCGTCAAGAACGAGATCAACCAGCCGGGCAAAGGCGCCTCGGTCGCCCAGATCGAAGCCCGCGACCCTATCGCCGGCACCAAGACCAACCTGCGTTTCCGCACCCAGGAAACCATCGAACGCGCCGACCTGTTCGAAAGCGATCATCAGTATCTGTTCGGCGCTGACGATACCTACACCTTCATGAATACCGAGAGCTTCGAACAGATCGAAGTGCCCGGCGACGTGGTCGGACAGCCCAAGGCGTATCTGCAGGAAGGCATGATCTGTCAGGTCCAGACGCACGAGGGCATGGCGATCGCTGTGACCCTGCCAAAGACCGTCGTCATGGAAGTCGTGGAGGCAGAGCCGGTTGTGAAAGGCCAGACCCAGTCGTCGTCCTACAAGCCGGCGATTCTCGAAAACGGCGAGCGCGTTCTGGTCCCGCCGCATATTGAGGTCGGCACCAAGATCGTCGTCCACACGGCCGAAGGCACCTACTCCGAGCGCGCCAAATAACCCATTTCGGGCCGCGTCGCGCGCCCGCTTGAAAAGGACCCTGCGATGGCGATCCGATCCGCGAATCTGAACGTGATGATGCGGGCGGCGGAAAAAGCCGGCCGCGCCCTGGTGCGGGACTTCGGTGAAGTCGAACAGCTTCAGGTCATGAAAAAAGGCCCGGGCGACTTCGTCAGCAACGCCGACCGCAAGGCCGAAGACATCATCAAGCGCGAATTGCAGAAGGCGCGCCCCGACTTCGGTTTCCTGATGGAGGAAAGCGGAGAGACGGCGGGCGCCGACGAGAACAACCGCTTCATTGTCGACCCGCTGGACGGCACGACGAATTTCCTGCACGGCATGCCGCACTGGGCGGTTTCCATCGGCCTTGAGCAGAACGGCGAAGTCACCACTGGCGTCATCTACGACCCGATCAAGGACGAGATGTTCTGGGCCGAAAAAGGCCAGGGCGCCTTTCTGCGGGATAAACGCCTGCGGGTTTCCGGCCGGTCGCAGATGCATGACAGCGTCTTCGCCACCGGCATTCCGCATATCGGCATCGGCGGCGGCCCAAAGGGGCATGCCCTTTTCATGAAACGGCTGCATGCGGTGATGGGCAATTCGGCCGGCATCCGGCGCTGGGGAACGGCGTCGCTGGACCTCGCCTATGTCGCGGCCGGGCGCTACGAAGGGTTCTGGGAACGCGGCCTTCACCCGTGGGATGTCGCCGCGGGCTGGATCATCGTGAAGGAAGCGGGCGGCTTCGTCACCGACGTCGCCGGACGCGCCTATAGTTTGAAAAGCCAGGATATCGTCGCCAGCAACTCCGGTGTGCAGACGGCCTTTTGCAAGACTCTGCGCAGCGCAGACAAAGAATAATTTCCTAAACCCCACGAAAATTGTGCCCCCGCAGGCGGTTGAGCCGGGCCAACAGAGCGGATAGTGTGTAGGTTGTTTGTTGGCTGGAAGAGAGAATCCGGCGACAATGTACCAACGGGCTGCGGCGTATTGGCGGCCTTTAACGGATTCTAGTATCCGCATGTTAGGGTGATGGGATGAAAAAACCGGGGCGCGTCTCAAGATCCGATTTGCTGTTGCTGAGGCACGGCTTGTTGGCGGGCATTTCCCTGACCGCGATGGCGCTGTTGGGAACGGGCCCGGCAGCGGCGCAAAATGCCGGTCCCACGGCCTATTACAGCGGCGTCGCCGTGATCGGCGATCCTGTAGTGATCAATCTCGGCGCACTCGACAAATTGGGGCCGCCGCCGAACATGCAGCAGCTCCTGCGTCAGCCTGCCGTGGCCGTTGGCGCGGGCAGCCCGGTTACACAGCGCGGCGCTGTTCTGACCGGACAGCCGCCGGTTTCTGGCCTTACCGCAAACGCGCCCCAACTGCAGCAGGCGCCGGCCGCCGCACCGCGCTCGGGGCTGGTTCCCGGAACGCGCCTCAGCCCGAACACGGTCGCCGCCGCGCCGCAATCCCGGTTGGAGGTGACGGCCCCGTCGCCCGCCCCCAGAATCGCAGCGGCTCCCGCCCCGGCAAGCCCGCGGGTGGCCTCTCCGCCGCCGCCGCAACCGGCGCAACCCAATCCACAGCCCGTAGCCACCGCTGCACCCGCTCCGGCATCCGCCGTCGTCGCCGCCGCGCGTCCGGCACCGCCGCCTCCACCCGCTCCCGTCGCAGCCGCTCCACGGCCCGCACCGGCGCCTGCGCCGAAACCGGTCCCCGCCCCGGCCCCGGTCGCAGCTAAGCCGAAGCCCGCCCCTGTGGCCGCAGCACCGAAACCGACCCCGGTCCCCGCCCCGAAACCTGCGCCCGTCGCCGCGGCCCCCAAACCCACACCTGCGCCAAAGCCGGCTCCCGCGCCGGCCCCGGTTGCGGCCAGTCCGACGCTTGCGCCGGCAGCCGCGGCCATCACACCGCCGCCGAGCCCCGCCCCATCGACCACGCAGGCCG